>PWJA01000201.1 GCA_003560975.1 Gammaproteobacteria bacterium | reverse complement strand
GACATCGGCTACACGCTGAAAACCCCTACCGCGACTGGACGACTCATGACCAGATCGGGATTTGTCTGATGTGGAGCGTACGAGAAGCATAAAGACCCTAAGCGCGCCCATTCAGCGGATCGCCTTCGATTGTCCGCCATCCACGACCAGGGCCGCACCATTGACCCATCCGGCCCGCGGCGAGACCAGCCACACGGCAGCATCGGCGATCTCCTTCGGCGTGCCGAGCCTTCCAGACGGCACGCTCTGGCGAACCATTTTGTAGACCTCGGGTTGATGCTCACGGATCATTTCCCAACCGCCGCCCGGAAACTCGGTCGAGCCGGGCAGCAAGGCATTGGTGCGAATGCCGTTCGCTCCTTCAACCACCGCCAGTTTCTTGGCGAAGGCATTCAAGGCGGCCTTGGCGGCGGTGTAGCCGAAGTCATCCATGGGTGCCGCCTCGATCGCCGAGACCGAGGATACGAGCAGGATCGAGCCGCCGCCCTCACCTTTCATCATCGGTAATACTGCTTCAACCAGCCGAACCGCACCCAGCACGTCGACGTTCAAGCTGGCATCCCAGCTGGCCCGGTCTCCACTGACGGCCAGCGCCGAGGCGTTGCTGATCAGAATGTCGATCTGCCCGAAGCGTTCGCGGGCATTCTTGACAAGCGCTTCCACGCTCGCGTCATCGCCCACGTCCGTCGGCACGGCCAACACTTCCGCGCCTGTCGCTTCCAGAGCGCGTTGCGTCTCCTCAAGCGCTTCTACCCCGCGGGCGGCGATGACCAGCCGCGCACCTTCGGCTGCCAGCCCTTCGGCGATGGCCCGCCCGATACCTCGACTCGCGCCCGTGACCAGCGCGACCTTTCCTGCAAGTTCAAGATCCATGACTGCTACTCCGAGTAGGTTTCCAACTTCACTTCGGCTCGATGATCAGGAAGACGCCGGTCGAATCCCCGACATTGATCACCTCGTGCCACTCGATGCCATCGCTGGCGAAACTGCTGCCCGACGGAACGTCCACTTCGCGGGTGCCGTTCGCATCGGTGATCCGCATGTGCCATGCTTCTTCAATCCTTCACTCTGTGCCAACCGATCGCCAAACCATTCGATCACGCGATGATCCGACAACCTACCGGTGGGCATTGACAAGCGATAGCCGATGATCCGGTTTGCCATGGTTTCGGCGACGTACAGTTGACCGCGAACTTCGTCGATGGCCAGGCCATTGGCAAAATCCAGCCCGGAATCCATGCGCCGCAATTCTGACTGTGGTTCGTGATCATCGGTCGGGCCCAGACGAAACAGCGCGCCGTCCATGGGCTTTAGATCAACGGCTACCAACACATGGATCCCGTCGGGCTCCATGGCCACGCCATTCGGGCCGGCGCTGCGATCGGGTGGTTCATGCACGTAGCCGGCCGCGGCGAAATCACCGAAAGGCCGCTTTGCACCTTCCAGATCCAGCGCCACCAGGCCATGCACCTGGTCGGCGATCAGCAGCGTGCCGTCGGCCAGCATCACACCATCCTCGGGACGCACCAGCGAGCGGTCGGTCGGGAAGAATGCGACCCGTTCGTAGGAATACGTCGGGTCACCAGTATCGGCCTGGACGGAGAAGGGCATGGCCAGGGCGAAGATCGTCAGACAGATTCGTTTCATGTTGGTGCTCCTTGTGCAGTTCGATGGTGTTTCGCCTCGGGCGTCAAACCGTCAGCGTCAAGCCGCCGTCAGGGGTCAATGTGGTGCCGGTGATGTAGCTGGCCTCATCCGAGCACAGGAACACAATCGCCCGGGCGATTTCTTCCGGCTGGCCGGCACGTTTCAGATGCACGCTGGGCAGCACGCCCTGGTCGTAGACCGCATCGCCGATCTCCTGGCGCAGGCGCTGGTGCATCGGCGTGTCGACGATGCCGGGGCAGACCAGGTTGACGCGGATGCCCTGCGAGGCCAGTTCCGCCGACACGCTGGTGGTCAGGCCGATCAGGCCATGCTTGGATGTGCAGTAGGCCGCGCCCGTGGCAAAGCCGAGAAAGGAATTGACCGAACCGACGTTGACGATCGCCCCGCCGTTGCCGGCGGCGAGCATCGCTCGAGACTGGTGCTGCATGCCCAGGAACGTGCCCTTGAGATTGATGTTCAGGACCTGGTCCCAGTCGGCCTCGCTGAGCTCGGTGATGCCGGCAAACCGGCCCTCGATGCCGGCGTTGTTGACGGCATAGTCGAGCCGGCCAAAGGCCTTGATCGCATGCTCGACCATCCGCTCCGCGTCTTTGGCCACGGCCACGTCGGTCTGGATGGCTGTTGCGGTACCTCCGCCGGATTCGATCGCGGCGACCAGCGAGTCGAGCTCATCCTGTCTTCGCGCAGCGACCACGACACGAGCGCCTTTTTCGGCGAAAAGTTCGGCGGTGGCCCGGCCGATGCCGCTGCTGGCGCCGGTGATCAGGGCTACTTTGTCTTTCATATCCGACATTGGACTGCTCCTTTTCTGATGGCCCGGTGGGACATGTCATTTCGTCCTTGCATGCCGCCACGGTCGTTCATGGAAAGCTGATGTATAGCGAACCCGTTCTGCTCTTTGACATGTTCAGTGACTTGAAGCAGGGTCATGATCGTCCCTCGATTTCGCGCTGAACGGCGAGCAGCGTGGCTTCGGCATCGACAAGGACGGGCTTGAGCTGGATGTGCTGCCAGAATGCTACAAAGTAGACATTCTTGACGAATCCCAGGAAGCGGGCATCCGAGGCCGCCAATCGAATCGCATCGTCCACCGTTGCCCGATCGGCCATGCCGAGGCCATTGTCGCGAAGATAGGCCAGTAAAGGCCCCACCTGCTCGCGGGCGATCTCGAATTCGATCCGCTTGCGATTGTGGCGCCCGTAGTAAGCGGTCAGCCGGTTGACCAGTGCCCGGTTGGACAATACGCCCAGATTGCCCGACTGCACCAGCTCGTCGAAGGTGTAATCGGTTCCGATCAGGATGAAGGTGCTGGTCAGGGCAGCGTACACGTACTCGGAAAACTCCGACCGGTCGATCGGCGCGTTCAGCGTATCCGCCGGGGCGGGTGCGGGAAAGAAGCTCGGAGGTTCGAAGTCCGGATCCAGCGCACGCAGGATCGATTCCGCCGTTGTCAACCTCCACCATGCCTGCTGCCACCCGCCCCGAAGCTCGTCCACATCGGCCTGCAGGTCACGCGCAAGCTCGGTCAGATAGCGAGCCTCCGCGATCCGCAGCTGCCGTTCTGCGCTCCACTGCGTGATCTGGAAGGCCAGCAGGATACCGAGCACGACGATCAGGAAGTCCAGCCCGACGGCGAACCAGTTCTGGTCACGGACGTGCCTGGTGATGCTGCGCAGGATCATGGGGTGTCCCCCGATAACTGAAGCTGGATGCTATCGATCCGGCGATCGATCCTGCGCCGCCACATTGAATACAGGCTTTGGATGAACACCAATTGTTCCGCCGCGTTCTGGAAGGCCGGGTCAGCGGCCATCGCGGTGAAATCATAGTCGGCGATCGTGGGATGCTCTGTATTGAGTTGGAGATCGGCTGTGTAGAAGGAAGCGTCGATAGCGTATTGGAACGCGGACGTGTAGGGAACGATGACCGTCATCGTCATGTCGACGAAGTAGCCTTGCGCCACAGAGAAACGCCTGAGAAAGTCTTCATAGGCCACAAGTTCGTTGAGCAACTCCTTGTCCCTCAAAATGTTGGCCCGTCCGGACGACAGAAGCTCGGTGAAAGTGCCGGAATGATCGGCGCTTGTCTGAAACGTGATACCCAGCAGAAGGGCGCGCTCGATCGCTTCTTCGTCCCCAACCTCAACCGCGCCGCTGCGCAATGCCCTGACCAGCGTCTTGAGGTCTTCAGTCAAGCCCACATGAAAGGCGAGGCTGCGTTCGGAATCCTCCTTGATGCGCACAAAGTCATTGTGAATCCGCTCGACGATGGCGGCCTCTTCAAGTCGCTCCAGCCGCTCGCCGTTCCAGTTCGCCACCTGGATCCCGATGAACACGCCGGTCACAACGATGAGGAAATCGATGCCGACGGAAAACCAGTTCTGCTCTTGCACGTGTTTGGTGACGCGGCGGAGGATCATTTCGCCAGCTCCGCGTCGATGATTTGCAACAGAGCGTGCTGCTGTTCGAGCGCAACTGTCACATGATTCTGCATGTCATTTGTGTAGGCACGGGCAGCAGATAACGCCCTGCGGAAACCCTGGTCAGCACACAAAGCATCCAGGTCGAACGCGATGTCTCGCCATGCAATATCTACCGCGCCGCTTCTTGGCCCTGATTTCAGGTATTCCAGTTGGCTCTCCACATAGACGACATGCGGCGTTCCGCGCATCAGCACGTTGTTGAAGATCAGGTCAGAGGTCTCAATCGTTTCAATGGCCTTTGTAATGGCCTCACGCAATGCGCTGTTTCGGATCGTCTGAAAGTTTCCGGTCGCGTTCAGTTCATTTATCACACCGCGTAGAAGAACTGGCGGAAGCGACTTTCCGACATGAAAGAAAGCGTTCGCGACTACATCGCGATCTTCCGGCGGTACCACACAGCTACTCAGCCGATTGAGCGCCAGAGTCGAATACTTGTCCTGTCGATCCATGAATGCCACGCGCCATTCATTCTGTTCGATCGAAACAGCAACGTCTTCACGCAGTCGCTCCAGATACCTCTGCTCCCCGGCGCGGACTTGCCGCTCGGCATTCCAGGTATTGACTTGCAGACCAATGAAGACGCCGAGGATCACGATCAGGAAATCCAGCGCCACGGCGAACCAGTTCTGGTCGCGGACGTGGCAAGTGATGCTGCGCAGGATCATGCCGATGAGGTCGGGGTTGGCGTACCCAAAACAGCTTCGAGCACCTGCATCAGTTCAAGAAGGCTCTCGTCAACCCTGGCGTTGTTCATGACGTGAAATGTGTAGCCTGATTGATTGATCTCGTAGTCATTGAGAAAGCCTCGCGACAGTCGCATTCCTTCCGTGTCGCAGAAGTATCTAGG
>PWJA01000131.1 GCA_003560975.1 Gammaproteobacteria bacterium | reverse complement strand
CCGGCATCACCGGTCAAATGGCCCAGGCGCAGCAGGCCGATGATGGCCAGGCCGGCGCCGGAGGGGGTGGCGTCGTCGCTGAAGGCCAGCGGGCGGGTCAGCAGCGGCTCGTGATCGGCCGGGGTGAAAAACATCGCCCCGGTTTGTGCTTCGGTGAACTGCTGCTCGATCCGGCGGGCAATGCGCCGGGCCAGGTTGAACCAGCGCAGCTCGAAGCGCCACTGCAGCAGTTCCAGGCAGGCCAGCAGCACCGCCGCGTGGTCGTCGAGGTTGGCGGTCTGGGCGCTGCGGCCGGCGCGCCAGACCGACCGCGGCGGCTCGTGCCCGAACAGGTTGACGGCAACCGCGTCGAGCGCCGCGGCCGCCTGCTCCTGCCAGTCCGGGCGGCCAAGCAGCCGGCCGGCCTCGGCCAGACTGGCGATGGCCAGCCCGTTCCAGCTGCCGATGAGCTTGTCGTCCAGGCCGGGCGGCGGGCGCGTGCTGCGGTCGGCGAGCAGCCGTGTCCGGGCCTGTTCCAGCTGGCGGGAGACCGCGGCTCGGTCGCGCCCGTCGCCGGTGAGCTCATCCAGCCCCTTGCTGATGACCAGGTGCCAGGCGCGGTCCTCGAAATTGGCCGGGCCGTCCAGACCGTAGCGGGCGCAGAAGACCTGGGCCTGGTCCGGGGTCAGGAGTTGGTGAACCTGTTGCGGCGTCCAGACGTAGAACGCGCCTTCGCCGTCTTCGCTGTCGGCGTCCAGGCTGGCGGCGAACGCGCCGTTGTCCAGGCGCATGTGCGCCAGCAGCCAGGCAGCGGTCTTTTCGGTCACCGAGCGGTAGCGCGCATGGGTCCAGCGCGTGGCTGCGCGCGCGAACAGGCCCAGCAGCAAGGCGTTGTCGGACAGCATTTTCTCGAAATGGGGAATCTCCCAGGCCGCATCGGTGGCGTAGCGGAAAAAGCCGCCGCCGAGCTGGTCGAACAGACCGTAGCGGGCGATGGCATCAAGCGTGTCGCTGAGCATGCGTTCGGCCTGCTCATCATGGGTCAGCAGCGTCTCCAGGGCCATCAGCAGCGGCGCCTGGGGAAACTTCGGCGCCGTACCGAAACCGCCGTGCTCGGCATCGAAACTGGCGCCAAGCTGGCCGAGCAGGGCCTCGACGGCCTCGGCCGGGCGGCCGTCGCCGGGGCGCGGCTGGGCGATCGCCTGCAGCGCCTCCTGGACCTGCAGGTGCTGGGCGCGGAGCTCATCGCGCCGGGTCGTCCAGATCTCGTGGATGCGCTCCAGCAGCTCGGGAAAACCGATCAGTCCGTGCCGGCGCTCGGGCGGAAAATAGGTGCCGGCAAAAAACGGCGCCTGGCTGTCGGGGTCGAGAAACACGGTCAGCGGCCAGCCGCCGCCGCGCCCGGTCAGCAGCTGATGGGCGAGCTGGTAGATGCGGTCGAGGTCGGGTCGTTCCTCGCGATCGACCTTGATGCTGACGAAGTGGTCGTTCATGAGGCTTGCGATGCGCTCCTCGGCGAAGCTTTCATGGGCCATGACATGGCACCAGTGACAGGCGCTGTAGCCGATCGACAGCAGGATGGGGCGCTGGCTGCGGCGGGCCAGTTCCAGGCTGTCGCGGTGCCACTCCTGCCAGTGGACCGGATTGGCGGCGTGCTGGAGCAGGTAGGGACTCAGGGCCTGGTCGAGTTCGTTGCGAAGTTCCATACGGGTGCAGTTCAGCGGCGGGCTTTCCAGCATAGCGCGCCGCTGTCGGTGCATTCAAAGATCACCCGCGACCTGCTTGGGGGTAAGCTCGTTCCACCGCCACCCGCGCGCCCGAGTTGCCGTCATGACGAGAACCGATCCGCTGATCCTGAAAAAAGGCGAAGACAAGCGTCTGCGCGCCGGCCATTTTTGGGTGTTCAGCAACGAAGTGGACGTGCAGCGCTCGGCGCTGGTCGACTTCGAACCCGGCCAGGTGGCCGACGTGGTCGATGCCGGCGGTCGTTCGGTCGGCACGGCCCTGGTCAATCCGCATTCGCTGATCTGTGCCCGCTTGATCAGCCGCCGGCCCGGCGTGGTGCCCGATGCGGCCTGGTTCGCCCAGCGAATCCGGTCGGCGCTGGCGTTGCGCCAACGGCTGTTTGCGGCGCCCTGGTATCGCCTGGTCTTCGGCGAAAGCGACGCTTTGCCGGGACTGGTCGTCGATCGGTTCGATGACGTCCTGGTGGCCCAGGCGAATACGGCCGGCATGGATCGACTGCGCGCCGTGATCGAGGAGGCGCTGGCGCGCGTGCTCGAGCCGACCGGCCTGATCTGGCGCAACGATGCGGGCGTGCGCGAGCTCGAGGGGCTGAAGCGGGCGATCGAGCCCGGTCCGGGTCGCATCCCGGATCATCTGAGCGTGCGCGAGGGCGATCTGCAGTTCCAGGTCGACCTGATGAGCTCGCAGAAGACCGGCTGGTACTTCGACCAGCAGGCCAATCGGCAGCGGACCGGGCCGCTGCTGGCGGGGCTGGATCGGGTGGCCGATCTGTACGCCTACCACGGGGCCTGGGGCCTGGGCGCCGCGGCCGGCGGCACAGCCGAGGTGGTGTGCGTGGACTCGTCCCGGCCGGCGGTCAACGCGATTCGATCCCACGCGGCCGCCAACGGGCTGGAGCACCGGGTGCACGCGGTCCAGAGCGACGCCGAAGCATGGCTGGACGAGCAGCTTGCGGCCAACGCGCGCTTTGACGCGGTCATCGTCGATCCGCCGGCTTTCGCGCAAAGGGCGCGCGACGTCAAACCGGCGCTGGCCGCGTACCGGCGGATCAACGAAAAAGCGCTCCGGCTGGTTCGCACGGGCGGCGTGCTGATCAGCTGCTCGTGTTCGGCCCACATCCTGGAAGAGCGCTTTGCCGATCTGCTGCAGCGCGCGGCGCGCCACGTCGATCGCGACCTGCAGGTTCTGATGCGCCTGGAGCAGGGGCCGGACCACCCGGTCTGTCCGGCCATTCCGATGACCCGCTACCTGAAGGGGCTGGTGATGCGGGTGCAGGCCAGTTTCTGATGATCCTGTGCGACACTAGTGAATCCCGCCACTCCGGCCGTGCCGCAGACAAGCATCCTTGGCGATGAACCCAAGCTACTTCTACCACCAGATCGACCCGATCGCCTTCTCCGTTGGTGGCTTCGGCATTTACTGGTACAGCCTGATGTACCTGGTTGCGTTCGGCCTGTTCTGGCTTCTGGGTCGGCACCGCGCCCGCCGTGCCGATGCGCCGCTGAACCCCGAGCAGGTCGGCGATCTCCTGTTCTGGGGCGTGGTCGGCGTGATCGTCGGCGGTCGCCTGGGGTACGTGCTCTTTTACGGCTGGTCGGACCTGCTGGCCGATCCGCTCTTCCTGTTCCGCCTGCGCGACGGTGGGATGAGTTTTCACGGCGGGCTGATCGGCGTTCTCGTTGCCCTCTGGATCCAGGCCCGCCAGGTTGGCTGCGGCTTCCTGCGCATGGGCGACTTCGCCGCGCCGCTGGTGCCGCTGGGCCTGGCGGCCGGTCGCCTGGGCAATTTCATCGGCGGCGAGCTGTGGGGGCGCACGACCGATGTGCCGTGGGCGGTCATCTTTCCGGAATCGATCGAGCGCGGCGGGCGCTGGTCCGAGGCCTTGTACCAGCAATACCTGGCCGGCGCGCTCGACGTCCACGCGCGGCATCCCTCGCAGCTGTACCAGGCTGCCCTGGAAGGTCTGGCGCTGTTCGCGCTGCTGTGGTGGTTTTCGGCTCGCCCGCGCCCGCCCGGCGCGGTCGGCGGGCTGTTCGTGGCCGGCTACGGTGGGTTCCGGTTCATCGCCGAGTTCTTCCGCGAGCCCGACGCCCACCTGGGTTTCGTGGCCCTGGACTGGCTGACCATGGGCCAGCTTCTGTCGCTGCCGATGATTCTGGTCGGGATCGGTCTGATCACCTACGCCTACCGCAGGCGAGCCGCCGGATGAAGCGCTATCTCGACCTGCTGCGCTACGTGCGCGAGCACGGGGTTGCCAAGGACGACCGCACCGGCGTCGGCACGATCAGCTCGTTCGGCCACCAGCTCCGTTTCGACCTGGCCCGCGGCTTTCCCCTGGTCACGACCAAGAAGCTGCATCTGCGCTCCATCATTCATGAGCTGCTGTGGTTTCTCAGGGGTGATACCGGCATCGCCTATCTGAACGAAAACGGGGTGAGCATCTGGGACGAGTGGGCCGACGACGAGGGCAGCCTGGGGCCGATGTACGGCGTTCAGTGGCGTTCCTGGCCGGCGCCGGACGGTCGCCGGATCGATCAGATCGCCCAGTTGATCGACCAGATTCGCGCCCGCCCCGACTCGCGCCGGCACCTGGTTTCGGCCTGGAACCCGGCCGATCTGCCCGATGAATCGATTTCGCCGCAGGCCAACGTGGCCGCCGGCCGCATGGCCCTGGCTCCCTGTCACTGCCTGGTTCAGTTCTACGTCGCCGAGGGCCGCCTGAGCTGCCAGCTCTACCAGCGCTCCGCGGATCTGTTTCTCGGCGTGCCGTTCAACATTGCCTCGTACGCGTTGTTGACCCTGATGGTGGCCCAGGTGACCGATCTCGAACCGGGCGAGTACATTCACACCTTCGGGGATGCCCACATTTACGCCAATCACCTCGAGCAGGTCGATCGGCAGCTGGAGCGAACGCCGTTCGATCCGCCCCGCATGCGCCTGAATCCGGAGCGCCGGCGCCTGGAAGACTTCGTCTTCGAGGATTTCCGGCTCGAGGGGTACCAGTGCCATCCGGCGATCCGCGCCCCGGTTGCTGTCTGACGCATCGCTTCCATGCGGATCCTGCACGTGATCTTGAGTCGCGGTTTTGCCGGATCCGAGCGCTCCACTGCGGAATCCTGCAACGCCCAGTCGGCTCGCCACTCGGTCGCCCTGGCGGTTCGCAGGGATCATCGGCGGGCCGGTTCCAGCATCCTCGATCACGTCCACGACGCGGTTCGGATCGAGACGCTGCCGGCCCGGTTCGGAACGCGCCGCGCCCTGGCCGGGCTGATCGACCGCTTCGGGCCGGATATCGTGCACTGCCACCTGCGTCGATCGACCCGCCTGGTCGCCGCCCTCCAGCCGGACGCGACCACGGTCGCGACCCTGCACTTGAGCTACAACGCCGAGTGCTTCGGGCGCATGGACGGTCTGATCTGCAACGCGCGCTGGCAGCTCGACGACATTCCGGCCGGCTATGCCGGCGAGGTCTTCAAGGCCGACAACTCGCTGACGCCGCATCGCCGGATCAGTCCCGCCGAGCGCCGCGTACTGCGCGAGGAAATGGGGGGCGACGAAGGAATCTGGCACATCGGCGGGGTGGGCCGGATGACGCGCAAGAAGGGCTGGGACGTCCTGATCCGGGCCTTCCGGCGGGCCGACCTGGGTCCCTCGGTGCGCCTGAACCTGTTCGGCAGCGGCTCGGCCCGGCGCGCGCTGGCTCGTCTGGCGGCCGGCGATGATCGAATCCGTCTGCACGGTTTTCGCCGCGACGTCAAGGACTACTACCAGGCCTTCGACCTGTTCGTCTGTCCGTCGCGCTACGAGCCGCTGCCGCGGGTGATGCTCGAGGCCATGGATGCGGGCACCCCGGTCGTGGCCTCGGCGGTCGGCGGCTGCGTCGAACTGGTGGAAGAGTACGGTGGCGAGCTGTTTGCTTGCGGCCATGTCGATGAACTGGCCGGGATCCTGAAGCGGCTGGCGGCAAACCCGCCGGATCGATATCGTCCGGATCTTTCGGCCCATCATCTCGACCGCGCCGCCGCCGAGCTGGAAACGTTTTACCGTGGCCTGCCTGGACGCTCGCGGCGCTTCTCTTCATAAGCCCACGCCGATTTCAGGAAACTGCCGTAGCCCTCGGCCAGCGCGAACACCAGGCCGCGCCAGCCGTCGATCAAGGCGTAGTGGAACAGGTAGCAGCGCACGAACCGCCAGCCGCCGCGGGCCAGGGCCAGGCCCGGGTGCAGGCCGTCGGTCTCGTGCAGCTGCGGTTGCGCATAGCGCCATCTTTTCTCAAACAGGTGGCCGATCGAGGCATACGCGTCGTGCTCCATCGCCACGTCCAGCCGGACCGCCGGTGCGCGTTGTCCGGATGCGTCGACCAGGCGCTCGTGGACCTGACCCCGGAAGTGAAAATGATCGCGATGATAAAGCCGCTTGACCCATTCCCGGCCGGGGCGGCTGCGCATCCGGCGGCCGGCCAGGCGGTTGTCGCGACGCAGCGCCAAGACGTGCTCGGCCTCCGGCAGACATTCCATCGCGGCCAGGGTTTCCAGCGCTGCCGGCTGCAGCCATTCATCGGTGTCCAGCGCCAGGACATGATCATTCGCGGCATGCTGCGCCGCCCGGTTCCGGGTCGGCCCGAAACCGTCGAAACTGCCCTGGACCACACGGACATTGGCATAACTTCGGGCAATCTCGAGTGTTCGATCCCGCGACCCGTTGTCGTAGACGACGACATCGGAAAATCCGGCCAGGCCGTCCAGGCAGCGTGCCAGCGTGCGCTCGCTGTCGCGGGCGATGAGAACGACCGAAACGCGCGCCGGCAAGTCGGTGGAAAGGGCACTCGTGCTGCGCTGCACGGACATTTTGGCGTAGACTCCTGACTGGTTGACCCTGGAGCAGCCGCTCTGTGATCGACCGGCCGTCCGGCTTTCATGGTAGCGTCCGGTCGGTCACCGTACCGGCTTTTGATTCGATCATGACCCACTTCCCGCCCCGTGAGGCTGGCCGGTGAGCTTGCCTCGGCCCCGGATCACGCTGGTTGCGGCCATGGCCCACGATCGGGTCATCGGTCGGGACGGCGTCATGCCCTGGCATCTGCCGTCTGATCTGCGCCACTTCAAGGAGGTGACGCTGGGCCATCCGGTGCTGATGGGGCGCAAGACTTTCGAGTCCATCGGCCGGCCGCTGCCGGGCAGAACCAACGTCGTGATCAGCCGGTCCCGTCCAGCGCTTCCCGACGGGGTCCGTCTGGCGGGCAGCCTGGACGAGGCCGTGGCGCTGGCCGGCGAGGAGACCGAGCTCATGGTGATCGGCGGCGGCGAGATCTACGCCCAGGCGCTTCCCCTGGCCGAGCGGCTGGAGTTGACCCTGATCGATGCCCGGATCGACGGCCAGACTCGTTTCCCCGCGTTCGACCTGGCGGACTGGCGGGTCGCCGCGGCCCGGGTGCGGCCGGCCGATGCCGCGAATCCCCACGTCCTGACCTTCCTGACCTTGCTGCGCCACTCGGCCGCCGCGTCGAAATGAGCGCCGAGGACCTCTGGCCGGCCAAACGCCGGGTCACCCTGATCGGCGCGGTGGCCAATCTGCTGCTGTCGCTGGGAAAGATCTCCGGCGGCGTGGTCGGACAGTCGCAGGCGTTGATCGCCGATGGAGTCCATTCGCTGTCCGACCTGCTCAGCGACGGGCTGGTGCTGTTTGCCGCGCGCTGGGGTTCGCTGGACGCCGATCACAACCATCCGTACGGCCATGCGCGCATCGAGACCCTGGCCACGCTGGGCGTGGGCCTGCTGCTGATTGCGATCGGCGCCGGTTTCATTCTCGATTCCATCTTCCGGCTGCTCAGCCCGGAACGTCTGCTGGTGCCGGGCTGGCTGGCCTTCTGGATCGTGGTCGTGTCCTTGCTGGTCAAGGAAGGGTTGTACCGGTACACCGAACGCGTGGCGCGCCGAACCGGATCGGCTCTGCTGCTGGCCAATGCCTGGCATCATCGCAGCGATGCGCTTTCGTCGGTGGTCGTACTGGTCGGCATTGGCGGTGCCCTGCTGGGCCTGGTCTGGCTCGACAGCGTGGCCGCGACCGTGGTCGGCGTCATGCTTGCCTGGGTGGGCTGGCGCCTGCTGGCTCCGGCCGCGGCCGAACTGGTCGATACCGGGCTGTCGCGGCGGGAATTGGCGGCCCTGGCCGCGCGCATCGACGCGCTCGATTCGGTGCAGGGCCACGACCGCTTGCGCTCCCGGCGGATGGGAGCGCACGTGTTCGTCGATGTCCGGGTCTGGGTCGCGGCCGATCTCAGCGTCGCGGAGGCCGAGCGCATTGCCACCAAGGTGCGCCGCACCATGGTCGATCAGCTGCCCGGGCGAGCCGATGTGATCGTCAGCCTGCACGCCGGGGAACGTTCCGACGAATCGCGCGCCGGGACTCCGTAGAATCAGCGCCCATGAAACGCCAGATCTTCATTGGAGACGTCCAGGGCTGTCGCACCGCGCTCGCGCGCTTGCTGGACAAGCTTGCGTTCGATCCGGCCGCCGATCGCCTGCGCTTTGCCGGCGATCTGGTCAATCGGGGCGGCCAGTCCCTGGATACGCTGCGGCTGATCCGTTCCTGCGGGGATGCCGCCATGACCGTTCTCGGCAATCATGATCTGCACTTGCTGGCCTATGCCCACGGGCACGCACCGCCGCGCTTGCGGCGCAATTCGGAGTTCGAGGAAATCCTGGCGGCGCCGGATGCGGACGAGCTGCTGGCCTGGCTGAAGGCCCAGCCGATGTTCTGGAAAAGCCGCAGGCGCCGCCTGGCCCTGGTTCATGCCGGAACGGACCCGCGCTGGGGGCCGAAGGCCACCGCGCTCCGGGCGGCCGAGCTGGAGCACGCGCTGCGCTTCGATGCCGACCAGTATTTCAGCCACATGTACGGCGACCGCCCGCGTCGCTGGCGTCCGAGTCAACCCCACTACAAGCGCCTGCGGGCCATGACCAACGTCTTTACCCGGATGCGTTTCTGCAACGCCAGCGGACGCCTGGAGCTCAACGCCAAGAGCAACCCGCGCATGGTGCCCAAGGGCTTCCGGCCGTGGTTTGAACACATCCACCCCGACTGGAAGGACTGGCTGCTGGTATTCGGACACTGGGGCATGCTCGGCCTGATGGTCACGGACCGGCTCGCCTGCCTGGATTCCGGCTGCGTCTGGGGCGGCCGGCTGACCGCCCTGGTCGACGACGAGCAGGCGCGCACCGTGGTCTCGGTCAAGTGCGAGCGGCGCTGCGGGAAATAGCCACCACCTAATTGGCCGCATGGCCCACTAGCCGCTTCGAACTGCGCCGGGCTATGGCATCATGAACCGTCGACCCGTAGAGCAGAGGATCCAACGATGAGTGGCTTTTCCAAGGTGGTGGTGGCCGTGGATGGATCGCAGAACGGTCTGCAGGCCGCGCGGGTGGCGGCCCGCCTGGCCGACAGCATGGGCGTCGAGCTGGTTCTGCTGCACGTTTTCCCGCTGATGTCCAACGACATCGCCGGCGCGCTGGGGATGACGGCCGAAGAGATCGAGCACACGCGCGACCGCGCCGCCCGCCGCGCTTTCGACCTGGTCCTGGACGAACTCAGTGACCGTGATCCAGCGCCGACGGAGGTGGCCCGGATCGGCGATGTCGCCGAGGAAATCCTGGCCTACCTGGACAACGCCCGCGATCTCTTGCTGGTCATGGGACGCCGTGGCCAGACGCGCATGGGTTCCTTGCTGCTCGGCAGCGTGTCGGACAAGGTCCTGCGCCACACGCGCACGCCGGTGACGGTGGTGAGCTGACCGCCAGTCGCCTTTAGCGCAAGGATTGCAGCACGGGGGTCATCTCCGGCCGCCGGCCGGTCCAGATCTCGAACGCCAGCGCCGCCTGCCCGACCAGCATGCCCAGACCGTCGTGGCAGGGAAGGCCATGCTGGTCACACCAGTCGGCAAAAGCCCGGTGAGCCGGGCCGTAGTTCAGGTCGTAGGTGGTGGCGGTGGCCTTGAGCCATTGGCGCTGCAGCGGCGGCAGCTCGTCTTGATGCCCGCTGCTGCTGGCCTGGATCAGCAGATCGAAGTCCTTCAGCTCCGCGGCCTGCTCGAATCCGCCGCCGATGATGCGGCCGCGGTGGTCATGCTTTTCCGCCAGCGCTTCGGCGCGCGCGCCGGTTCGGTTCAGGACCGCGACCAGTTCCGGGCCCTGGTTGAGCAGCGGAGCAAGAATGCCCGCGCTGGCGCCGCCGGCCCCGATGACGAGAATGCGTCGACCGCTGACCGGAATGCACAGCCCCCGCAGATCGAGCAGCAGGCCCGCACCATCGGTGTTGTATCCATGCCAGCCATCGTCGCGCCGGACCAGGGTGTTGACCGCACGCGCCGACCGGGCGTCGGGATCGATCCGCTGACAGACGCCCAGCCCGGCCTGTTTGAGGGGCAGGGTCAGGTTGGCTCCACTGCCGCCGGCAACGAGGAAAGCGGCAAAGCGCGGCCCGAATTCCCGGGCCGTGCAGTCGATGGCCTGATAGTCCAGGTCGATGGCCAGTTGCTGCCCGAACTGGCGATGAATCTGCGGCGACAGCGAGTGTTCGACCGGATGGCCGAACAGGGCCAGTCTGAGGGTACGGCTCAAGCGTTGTGGTCCTTGAGCCGTTCGGCGGCAGCAAGCGCGGCGTAGGTCAGGATCGCATCCGCTCCGGCGCGCTTGATCGAAAGCAGCGATTCCAGCATGACCTTGTCGCCGTCCAGCCACCCGCGGGCCGCGGCTGCCTGGAGCATGGCGTACTCACCGGAGACGTGGTAGGCCAGCGTCGGCACACCGAACTCGTCCTTGATCCGGCGGATGATGTCCAGGTAGGGCAGGGCCGGCTTGACCATGACCAGGTCGGCGCCTTCGTCGAGGTCGAGCGCGACCTCGTGCAGGGCCTCGTCGCTGTTGGCCGGATCCATCTGAAACGATTCCTTGCCGGATTTTCCGAGGCTGGCGGCCGATCCGACCGCGTCGCGGAACGGTCCGTAAAAGCTCGAGGCATATTTGGCCGCGTAGCTCAGGATGAGCGTATTGCGGTGGTCCTCGCTTTCCAGGGTTTCGCGGATGGCCCCGATGCGTCCGTCCATCATGTCCGACGGGGCGACCACGTCGGCGCCGGCGCGCGCGTGCGAGAGTGCCTGTCGGACCAGTACCTCGACGGTTTCGTCGTTGAGCACGTAGCCGCTGTCGTCGATCAGGCCGTCGAGACCGTGCGAGGTATACGGATCCAGCGCCACGTCGGTGATCACGCCCAGCTCCGGGAAACGGTCCTTGAGCCCGCGCACGGTGCGCTGCACCAGGCCGTCGTCGCGCCAGGCCTCGGCGGCGTCCTCGCTCTTGCGCTCGGCCGGCACCACCGGGAACAGGGCAACGGCCGGGATGCCCAATTCCAGGCACCGATCGGCGATGTCGAACAGGCCGTCCCGGCCGACCCGCTCGACGCCGGGCATGGAGGCGACCGGCTCACGCGCTGCCGGGTCTTCCAGCACGAAAACCGGATAGATCAGGTCGGCCGGCGTGAGCAGGTTTTCGCGCACCAGGCGGCGCGAAAAGTCGTGGGCGCGCAGCCGGCGCAGGCGTCTGAACGGAAACGGCATCGGCGCTGCAGCGGCCTACTGGAAGTGCGAGCGGAAGTAGTTCACGGAGTTCTGAAACGCCTTCCAGGCATGCTCTGCCTCGAGCTTGAGCCGGTCGAACTGGGCTTCGCTGGCCGCGCGCAGTTCCTTGAGCTTGTTTTGCATTTCGGCGCGCTTTTCGCGCACGTCCGCCAGCTGCTCCTCGTAGCGTTCCTCGGCCTTGCCGCTGGCTTCCGCGGCTTTTTTCTCGAGCTTGTCCATCTCGCTGTTGAGGTCGTCGAGCCTTTCTTTGAGGGTCTCGATGAATTGTTCGCGTCTGGATTGTTCGGCCATGAGGACTCTCCTGCGGTGAGTGTGTTTCTAGTATAGCGCTGCCGCCCGGTCGGGTCGGCCGGAAGGGGCAATTTCAGGGTGTCCAGCCCGGGTCGCGCCGCCGTTTGCGCAGAATGAAACGCTCGGGCGCGAGCGCCTCGATCAGCTCGCTGTCCAGGCCCGGGCACAGGCCGCTGGCCAGATCCGCCACCAGGTCGGCGCACAGCGGCGTGTGGGTGATGCCGCGCGAGCCATGGGCGAGGTTCAGGTAGACGTCGGGCACGATTCGATGGGGCCGTTGACCGGGGTCGGCCAGCGGCCCGGCCAGCGGCAGGAAGTCGGGGGTCTGGCAGCGCACCGCGGCGCGGCGGTCGACGACCTGAATGCCGTTTCCGCCGAGCGCCTGCCAGTGCTGCGGCAGCTGCTCGCGCAGTTGTTCGAGGTTGGCCACATCGTCGTCCGGATCGATCTCGGCGGTCGACCGCCCCAGGTCATAGGTCGCGCCGATGCAGTGCAGGCCGTCCAGCGCCGGGGTCAGGTAGCCGGCATGGCAGATCGCCTGGCGCCAGGCCCGGCTGGCCGCAGTGGCGCGGACATGGCTGACCTGGCCCCGGATCAGCTTGAGCGGGAGCCAGTCCAGGCCCGGCAGGCCGCGAACCGCTTCGGCCATGCACAGAAACAGGGCGTCGGGCCGGTCGCTGCGCTGCTCGTCGCGATCGGCCAGTTCGGCCGTGATGGATCCATTGGCCTGGAAGCTTCGCAGCGCCTGCGGATACAGCTCGATGGCCGGATGGTCGAGCAGCCGCTCGCACCAGCGTCCGGGCCGCAGGTATCCGGCCCCGTGCAGCAACACCTGGCCGGGCTCCAGCGCTTCGAGCAGCTCGGTCGGCCAGGTGCCGGCGGCCAGCGCCTGGTCCAGCTTGCGCGCCATGCGCGCATCGGCCGCGTGCTGGATGACCCCGCTGAGCTCGCCGTCGTCGTCGGCGTCCGGAAAACCGAGGCTGTGCAGGCGGCGCTGGGCGTGGATCAGGGCCAGCTGGTAGAAGCGGTTCTGCGCGGTCATGTGGGCGCTGGCCGTGGCGTACACGACCCCGGCCAGGTTGCCCGAGGCGGCGGCGGCCACGCCGGCCGGGTCGTGCACGCAAACCTGCCAGCCGCGCTCGGCCAGGGCGCGGGCGGTGGTGCAGCCGGCCAGGCCGGCGCCGGCCACGACGGCGCGGCCGCGGCGGCGGTAGCGACGTTCCGGCGCGCCCGGTCGACGCCCGAGCAGGCGATGGCGTTTGCCGCCGAAGCCGGCCACCCGCTCGACCTCGAACCCGGCCCGACGCAAGCCGTCCCGCACCGCCGAGGCGGCCGTGAACGTGCCGAATGTCGCTCCGGGTCGTGACCGGTCTGCGATCGCCTCAAACAGCCCCGGGCTCCACATCCGCGGATTGCGCGCCGGAGCGAAGCCGTCCAGAAACCAGGCGTCGACCCGCGCCGGGCAGCGGCGCCAGCATGCTTCGGCATCGCCGAGCATCAGGGTCAGGCGAACGCGTGGCTGGAGATCGATCCGGTGATAGCCGGCCGCGGCCGGCGGGTAGCCCTGCAAGAGCGCGCGCGAAAGCGCTGCCAGGGACGGCGGCCGTCGGGCCTGGGCGCGCTCCAGATCGGCCGCATCCAGCGGGTGCAGTTCGACGGAAAACAGGTCCAGGGTGCTGTCGGGGTGCGCATGGTCGAGAAAACAGCGGGCCGCAAGCAGTGCGTTCAGACCGGTGCCGAAGCCGGTCTCGCCAATGACGAACTGCTCGCCCGCGCCCAGGTCGGCAAAGCGCTGGGGCAAGCGATTGGCTGCGATGAACACCGCCTGGCTCTCGGCCTCGCCGCAGCCCGCCATGAAGTAGGAATCATCGTAGTGAACCGAGTGCGGCGTGTCGCCCTGCCAGGCAACCCGTGCCGCCTGGACCTGGTGTGGGTGTGCGCTCATTGCGGGCTCAGTGTACTGCTGCCGCGGAGAACGCGGCTTGCTTCGCATGGGGGTGGATGCGGGACGACCCGTTCTTGACCTCCTTGATGTTATATCATTGCCATGTTGTTGAATGGAATCTAGCTGATGGCCGCTGTACTGGAGCCAAAATCGTGTCCGGCAAGCTCGCACCGTCTGGATCAGGCCGCGATCTGCCTGTCCGCCGCCTGCCTGGTGCATTGCCTGGGCGTGCCGATGCTGCTGGTGTTCGCGCCCTGGATGACCCTGGGGGTGCTGGGTGAGGAGTGGTTCCACCTGGGCCTGGTCGCGTTCGTCGTACCGCTCAGCCTGCTGGCCTTCCACCTCGGCTACCGTCGCCATGGCCGGCGCGGGATGATGCTGCCGGGCCTGGTCGGGGTCAGCCTGGTGGCCCTGGCCGCCGGACTGGAAGTGGCGCACCTGGTCGGTCACGCGACCTCGGCCGCCCTGACCTCCGTGGGCGGCATCTCCCTGATCATCGGCCACTGGCTCAACCTGCGCGGTCGGGCCGGCTTTCGGGCAAAATGAGGACCCGCTTGCGGTACCATTCGCATAGGCATCCACAAGGGTAATCAGCATGAGCGAAATACCGTCTGATCTGCGCTTTTCCGAAAGCCATGAGTGGGTCAGCCAGGAAGAGGAAGGCGTGGTCAAGGTCGGGATTACCGATCATGCGCAGGAGCAGCTTGGCGACGTGGTTTTCGTGGAATTGCCGGAGGAAGGTGCGCTGTTTGGCCAGGGCGATGCCTGCGCCGTGATCGAGTCGGTCAAGGCGGCTTCCGACATCTACGTGCCCGTATCCGGCGAAATCGTGGCGGTCAATGACGCCGTGGTCGACTCGCCCGAGATCATCAACAACGACCCCTACGGTGATGGCTGGCTGTTTTCGATCCGGCTGAAGGATCCGGATGCCTTGAACGACCTGATGGACGCGGAAAGCTACGAGGATCATATTGGCGACTAGTGGGCGACTAGTGGGCCACCAGCGCCCACCGGCAGGCACGTTCAATCGGATTCGTTGAACACGCCGTCCCAGGCCCGATCGATCATCGGTCGAACGCTCTCGAGCGAGCCCGATGCCGGGTTTCGGCCGAGCCAGCGGATGTGGCGTTCGCTGGTCAGCAAGGCCCAGGTCCGGGCCAGCTGCCCGGCCAGGTCGGAGCCGATCCAGTGCAGGCGGCCCAGGGCCTCGAGCTGTTGGTCGGGAGCGCGCAGCTCGATCAGTTCCGGGTGCGCGTCGGCCTGGCTGAGAACCCCGGCTTCGGCAATGTACTGAACGTCGGTCAGGGCGCGCTTGACTTCATCCTCGCTTCGATCGCGCCGCTGCCGCTCGCGCATTTCCGCCAGCGCCTGGCGGACTTCTTCGGGATCTCGTTGCCTGCACAGAACGCGCCGGCGAATGTCTTCGAACGGCCCCCGTCCGGCCGGGTTACCGGCCACCCAGCGCGCCCGGATCAGTGCCTGGTGCTCCCAGGTCCAGGCTTTTTCGAGCTGATACTCGGCAAAACTCTCCAGCCGGCTGACCAGGAGTCCGGCCCGGCCGTTGGGCCGCAGGCGGGGATCGATTTCGAACAGCCGTCCGCCCTGCAGCGGCATCTGCATCAGGCTGATCAGGCGCTGGGCGATGCGCACGGGCGGTGCATCGCCGGCGTGCAGAAAGACCAGGTCGAGATCGGACTGATAATGGAGTGCGCGCGCGCCCAGGTTGCCGTACGCAATGACGGCCAGATCGGCCTGTCCGGCGCCGATCAGGTTCAGAATCTCGCCGAGGATGGTTTCGGCGATCAGGCTCAGTCGTTCTGCGGCCTGGGCCGACGAGATGCGCTCGTCGAGCTCGGCCAGGGCGGTGCGCAGAAACCCGGCCTGACGCCAGCGCCCCAGCGCGTGCAGGGACTCTTCCGGCTCGTCCGGGTCGAGGCCAGGCAGGGCCGGCAGGTCGAGCCCGTGAATCGGATCGAGCAGGTCGTCCAGCAGCTGCGGGGCGGCAGTGATCCAGCGACTGATCTTCTCGCTCAATGCGACCACCCGGATCAAGCGCGTCAGGGTTTGCGGACGCTCGTGGAGCAGGGACAGATAGGCGGAACGCCGGCTGATCTGCTCGACCAGTCCGAGCAGTTCGGGCAGCAGCTCGTCGGCCTGCCCCTGTGCGCCGGTTGTGCGCAGCAGGGTGGGCATCAGGCGCTCGAGGCGGCGATGGCCCTCGGCGCTCAGGCCGCGCCGGGTCAGGCGCGCATCGAGACGGGCGAGTGCCTCGGCGCAGCGGTCCGGCTGGGAAAAACCGATGCCACCGAGCGCCTGAGCGCACCCCTCCTGCGGTGGCCACAGGTCGTGATCGCCCTTCGCCGGAGCGGCCGGTTCACGAAAGCGCTCGCGAAACTGGCCGCTGATGTGCGCCTGGTGCCGGTTCAATTCCTGTTCGAAGGCGGCCCGGTCGTCGTGGCCGACCAGACGGGCCAGGCGTTCCCGCGCTTCCGGCGCTTCGGGCAGGTGATGACCTTGCCGGCCGCTTTGCGCCTGCAGGCGATTTTCGACAATGCGCAGGTAGCTGTAGGCGTCGTGCAGGGCCTGGGCCGGTTCGGCGGCAATCAGCCCCAGGGCCGTGCAGGCTTCCAGGGCAGGAAGAAAACCGGGCGTGCGCAGCAGGCGTTCCCGACCGCCGCGCAGGATCTGCTGGCTCTGGACCAGGAATTCAGCGGCCCGAATGCCGCCGGGCCCCCGCTTGATGTCGGCCTCGCCGTTGCGACAGCTCGCCTCGATGCGCGCATGCAGATCGCGCAGGCTGTCAAAGATGCCGTAATCGAGGTAGCGTCGAAAGATGAACGGCCTCAGATCGTCGAGCAGTCGCTTGCCGGCGGCAAGGTCGCCGGCCACCGGCGCTGCCTTCAGCCAGGCATACCGCTCCCAGGTCCGCCCCTCGGTCAGAAAATACTGCTCCATGGCCCGGGTCGACCAGACCAGGGCGCCGGCGTCACCGAATGGACGCAGGCGGGCATCCACGATCCAGACCCGGCCGTGTTCGGTCACCGTATCCAGCAGCCGGATCAGCTCGCGGGCGACCTGCTGCAGGTAGCGCCCGGCATCGAGCTGGCGGGGGCCGCTGCTGCGACCTTGGCCCTCATGGGCGAAAACGATGTCGATATCGGAATTGAAATTCAGTTCGTCGCCGCCGAGTTTGCCCAGCCCGAAAATCGCCAGTCGGATGGGCCGGCCCGCTTCGTCGAGCAGCTGACCGCAGGTTTTCCCAACCTGGTGTTCGGCCGCGGTCAGGGCCAGATCGAGGCAGTCCCGGGCCAGCGCCGAGATGGCTTGACCGGTGGCCGCGATGTCGTTCTCGCCGGCCAGATCCTGCCACAGGATGTGAATGGACTGGAACTGACGGTAGCGGCGCAGGGCCACTTCCGGGTTGTGCAGGACTTCTTCCGGCTCGGGCCGGTGCAGCGGCCTGGCCGGATCGGGGGGATCATCGAAACGACGCCAGGCTTCGGCGACGAAGCGGCAGGATTCGCCGAGCCATTCCGGGCTGAGCGCGGGCACGGGGCGTTTCATGAATCCTCCGCGGCAACGGCCCTGACGAGGCTGCGAAACAGGGCGCGCTGCTCCGGGCGTTGCGGAAGGTATTCCGGGTGCCACTGCACGCCGATGGCGAACTGCTCCGTTGTCCGCTCGATCGCCTGAATCACGCCGCTGGCTTCGCGCGCGCAGACCGTCAGCCCCTCACCGAGCCGGTCGATGGCCTGCGAATGAAGCGCGTTGACGCGAATTCGCGTGGTGACCAGGGTTTTCGCCAGCCGCGAGTGGCCCTCGATTTCGATCCGCTTGCGCGGCAGCACCGAGCGGATGGCCGGATATTCCTCGTAAAAGCCCTCGATGTCCTGGTGAAGACTCCCGCCGGCGACCACGTTGAGCAGCTGCATCCCGCGACAAATGCCCAGCAACGGCATGCCGCGCTCCAGAGCCGCCGCGATCAGGTCTTTCTCCAGCGTATCGCGGGCCTCGTTGAGGCCGCTGGTCTTGGTGGTCAGCAGTCGCCGAATGATGAACAGCAGCGGAAACATCACGATGCCGCCCAGCCGCCGCCAGCCGGGCAGGCTGTGATCCTTGAACGAGTCGAGGCGGGGCAGGGGCTCGGCGCCGTAGAGATCGGGGCTGACGTCGGCTCCGCCGCCGATGATCAGGGCGTCGATGCGGTCGATCGGGTGCGGCGAGCGGGGCCGGATCCGAACCGGCCGACCGCCGGCGCGGCGCACCGCCCAGGCGGTGAACAGCCAGGCCGACAGCCCGCCCTTGTCCGGTCCGGTTACGCCGATGCGGGGACGTGGACGACTCATGAGCGCAGTTTACGCAGCGAGCCCCACAGCCAGCGGCGGAAAGCGCTGGATTCGCTCAGGCGGGCGCTTCGGGCCTGCTCCAGCGCCTTCTCGTCGGCCGCCAGGTTTTCGATGCGGACCCAGTCGTTCCAGGGAATCGCGAGATTCCAGTCCGGCTCGTCGATCAGGCAGTTGGGCAGGCGGTAGTGAAACGCGGGTCGCGGCTTGATCAATTCCTTCTCCACCGGTGCGGCCATCACCCGGTCCTTGTCGATGTGGGCAAACAGCGGCAGCAGGTCCAGCGGTCGATTGCGGGTCGGGGTGAAATGCAGGAAGTCGTCGATCAGGGTCTGGATGTCCGGCCGGTAGTCCCGGTCGAGAACGTGAGCGACGTAGTCTTCCGGGTAGGACTG
>PWJA01000054.1 GCA_003560975.1 Gammaproteobacteria bacterium | reverse complement strand
CCGGCCAGGCGGCTGCAGCTGGAAATCGTCGAAAGCAGCGCGCTGGAAGACATCGACCAGATCTGCCGGGTCATCGACAGCTGCGCACAGCTGGGAGTGACCGTCGCCCTGGACGACTTCGGCACCGGGTATTCCTCGCTGACCTATTTGAAGCGTTTGCCGATCCGTACGCTCAAGCTGGATCAAAGCTTCGTGCGCGGCATGCTGGATGACCCGGAAAACCTCGCCATTGTCGACGGCATCCTCAACCTGACCCGGGCGTTCGGCCTGGAAGCGATCGCCGAGGGCGTTGAAACCATCGACCAGGGCCGGGCTCTGCTGCAGCTGGGATGCGAACGGGCCCAGGGCTATGCCATCGCCCGGCCCCTGCCTCCCTCGGGCGTCGAGCCCTGGCTGAAGCAATGGCAGGTGTATCCCGAGTGGGCCACAACGGCCAGGCTGAGTGAGGCCGATCGGGAAGCGCTCTACGCCCTGGTCGAGCACCGCGCCTGGATGCGCGGGCTTCAGGCCTTCCTCAACGACGTCGCCCCACATCCTCCCGAGCCCCATCCTTCGCGTCCGCGCCTGGTTCGATACCTGGAGGGTGACTCGCCCCGGCGGGGAAAGCCGCCGCGGCCCTCGCGCCTGCGCGAACTGCACACGAGCCTTCACAAGCGGGCCGATGAGCTGATTGCGCTCCGGCGCAAGCAGGATCGGCATGCCGCCCTCAGCCGATTTCCCGAACTGGAGCCGTTCAGCCGCGAACTCCAGGACTTGCTGGAAGCGGTCCTTCGATCCTGAGGGTCGAATCGCCCCGCCGCCTGGCAAAACCTGCCTGAAGGCCGTGAACTCGAGGCCCGGCGGTGGCTACAATAGGGGTCTGACCATTGACACTGCAGGCAGGAGCCGACATGACGGATCGTTTGGAACAACTGGTAGAAATCGCCCAGGCACTGGTGGCGCCCGGCAAGGGAATTCTGGCCATCGACGAATCCGGTGGAACGATCAAGAAGCGGTTCGACAGCGTCAAGATCGAAAGCACCGAAGCCAACCGCCTGGACTACCGCTCGATGATGCTGGCCACCCCGGGCCTGGGGGAACACATCTCCGGCGCCATCCTGTTCGATGAAACCATTCGCCAGAAGATGGCCGACGGCACGTCGCTGGTCCAGGTCATGGAGCAGGGCGGCATTCTGCCGGGCATCAAGGTCGACCGGGGGGCCAAGGCCCTGGCCGGGTTTGACGGCGAAAAGGTCACCGAGGGGCTGGACGGGCTGCGCGAGCGCCTGGCCGAGTATGCCGAACTGGGCGCGAAGTTCGCCAAGTGGCGCGCGGTGATCACCATCGGCGACGACATTCCTTCGCGCGCCTGCATCGACGCCAACGCCCATGCCCTGGCTCGCTACGCGGCGCTGTGCCAGGAAGCGGGCATCGTTCCCATCGTCGAGCCCGAAGTGCTGATGGACGGCGATCACGATCTGGATACCTCCTTCGACGTCACCGAAGCGACGCTGAAGGCCCTGTTCAGCCAGCTCTATGAACAGAACGTCATGCTGGAAGGCACGATACTGAAAGCGTCCATGGTCATCTCCGGCAGCGATGCCGGCGATCGCGCCGGTGCCGAGGAAGTGGCCGAAGCCACCGTCGACTGCCTGCTCAATGCCGTCCCGGCCGCCACCGCCGGCGTGGTCTTCCTGTCCGGTGGTCAGGAAGACGTCGAAGCCACCGCGCACCTGGACGCCATGAACAAGATGGGCGACATGCCCTGGCCGCTGAGCTTTTCCTACGGCCGCGCCCTGCAGGCCGAGTGCCTGGCGACCTGGGCCTCCGATCCGAAGGGCAACCGGGAAAAAGCCCAGCACATCCTCCTGCACCGCGCCCGCATGAACGGACTCGCGGCGTTGGGCGAGTGGAGCGAGGAAGAGGAGAAAGAATAAGGGTTCAGGGCTCAGGGCTCAGGGTTCAGGAGCTCTGTCATGAACCCTGAAACCTGAACCCTGAACCCTTTCTTGAAATTCCCGCAGCCCCCAGTCTGCCAACCGGTGCGTCCAGCGAGTCCCCAATGCCCGACAAAGACAAGTTCACCGAACAGGCCCTCGACTACCATCGTTATCCGGTCCCGGGCAAGATCAAGATCACCCCGACCAAGGCGCTGACCACGGCCAAGGACCTGGCCCTGGCCTACTCGCCCGGGGTGGCGGCGGCCTCGGAGGCGATTCACGCCGATCCGGACACGGCGCGCGAGTACACCGCCCGGGGCAACCTGGTTGCGGTGATCTCGAACGGCACGGCGGTGCTCGGTCTGGGCAACATCGGTCCGCTCGCGGCCAAGCCGGTCATGGAAGGCAAGGGGGTGCTGTTCAAGAAGTTCGCCGATATCGACGTGTTCGATATCGAGATCAACGAGCCGGATCCGGACAAGCTGATCGACATCATCGCCAGCCTGGAACCGACCTTCGGCGGGGTCAATCTGGAAGACATCAAGGCGCCGGAGTGTTTCCACGTCGAAGATCGTCTCAAGGAACGGATGAACATCCCGGTCTTTCACGACGATCAGCACGGCACGGCGATCATCACCGCCGCGGCCATGATCAACGGCCTGGAGCTGGCCGGCAAGAAGCTCGAAGAGATTCGCCTGGTCGCATCCGGTGCCGGCGCGGCCGGCATGGCCTGCCTGGATCTGCTGGTCACCATGGGCCTGACCCGCGAGAACGTCATCGTCTGTGATCGTGAAGGGGTGGTCTACAAGGACCGTGCGTCGGACATGGACCCGCGCAAGGCCCAGTACGCGGTCGAAACCGAGGCCCGCACCCTGGGCCAGGCCATCGACGGGGCCGACGTGTTTCTCGGCGTTTCCGCGCCCGGTGTGCTGAGCGTGGAGATGATCCAGCGCATGGCCGAGCGCCCCATCATCCTGGCCCTGGCCAACCCGGTGCCCGAAATCATGCCCGACCTGGCCCGCGCGGCCCGCCCCGATGCGCTGATTGCCACCGGCCGCTCGGACTTTCCGAACCAGGTCAACAACGTCCTGTGTTTCCCCTACATCTTTCGCGGTGCACTCGATGTGGGGGCCACGTCGATCAACGACGAAATGAAAATGGCCTGCGTGCACGCCATTGCCGAACTGGCGCGCATGGAGGCTTCGGACGTGTCGGCTGCAGCCTACGGCGGCGAAGCCCCCCGCTTCGGGCCGGAATACCTGATTCCGCAGCCCTTCGACCCGCGCCTGCTCGTGCAGCTGGCCCCGGCCGTGGCCCAGGCGGCGATGGATTCCGGAGTGGCGACGCGCTCGATCGATCTCGACACCTACCGCGAGCGCCTGAGCCAGTACGTGTTCCGCACCGGCCTGCTGATGAAGCCGGTGTTCGACTCGGCCCGGCGCGATCCGAAGCGGGTGGTGTTTGCCGAAGGCGAGGAGGAGACGGTCTTGCGGGCCGTGCAGTCGGTGATCGATGACGGCCTGGCCCGACCGATCCTGATTGGCCGGCCGTCGGTGGTCGACATGCGCATCGAGCGGGCCGGGCTTCGCATCCGGGCGGGCACCGATTTCGAGCTGGTCAACCCGGAGTCCGATCCGCGCTTCAAGGAGTACTGGCAGACGTTTTACGACCTCACCCAGCGGCGCGGGGTGACGCCGGATTCGGCCAAGGCGATCGTGCGCACGCGCACCACGGTGATTGCCGCGCTGATGGTCCACCGGAACGAAGCCGATGCGCTGATCTGCGGGGTGGTCGGGCGCTACCAGAAAAAGCTGCGGTACGTGACCGAGGTTCTCGGCATGGCGCCGGGCTACAAGACCCTCGGCGCCCTGTCGGTGGTGACCAACGACACCGGGGTCTGGTTCGTCTGCGACACGCACGTCAATCCGGACCCGACCATCGAGCAGCTGACCGAGCTGACCCTGATGGCGGCCGAGCGGATTCGTATGTTCGGGATCACGCCCAAGGTGGCGTTGGTGTCGCACTCGACCTTTGGCTCGCACGCCGATCCGCAGGCCGGCAAGATGCGCCGGGTGCGCGAGCGCCTGGCCGAGCTGGCGCCGGAACTGGAGGTCGAGGGCGAAATGACCGCCGACGTGGCCATGATTCCGGAAATCCGCGAGCGGGTGTTTCCCAATTCGCTCCTCAAGGGGCAGCCGAACCTGCTGATCATGCCCGATCAGGACTCGGCCCATATCGCATTCCACTTCGGCCGCGTGGTCGGCCGCGCGGTCAGCATCGAGCCCATCCTGATGGGGGTCGGGCGACCGGCCCACGTCCTCACCCCCTCGGCCAGCGTGCGCCGGGTGGTCAACATGACCGCCATCGCCGTGGTCGAGGCCCAGCAGTATGAGGCGCGCCAGGCGGCAAATGAGGATGCGTCGACAGGAGGCCAGGCCCGATGAGTGATTCCGATTACACCCCGCCAAAAGTCTGGACCTGGGATTCGGAGAGCGGCGGCAAGTTTGCCAGGATCAATCGGCCCGAGGCCGGTCCGACCCACGAGCGGGAACTGCCGGTCGGTGAGCACCCGCATCAGCTCTATTCGCTGGCCACCCCCAACGGGGTCAAGGTCACGGTGCTGTTCGAGGAGCTGCTGGCCCGGGGCTATGCGGATGCCGAGTACGATGCCTGGCTGATCCGCATCGGCGAGGGTGATCAATTCGGCTCGGGCTTCGTGGCGATCAACCCCAACTCCAAGATTCCCGCCCTGCTCGACCGCAGCGTCGAACCGGCCCAGCGCGTGTTCGAGTCGGGCGCCATCCTGCTGTATCTCGCCGAAAAGTTCGGCGCCTTCCTGCCGGAGAGCCGGGCGGCGCGCGCGGAGTGCCTGAACTGGCTGTTCTGGCAGATGGGCGCAGCCCCCTATCTGGGCGGCGGCTTCGGCCACTTCTATGCCTACGCGCCGAGCAAGATCAAGTACTGCATCGACCGCTTCGCCATGGAAGCCAAGCGCCAGCTCGATGTGCTCGATCGCGAGCTGGCCGACCGGGCGTTCATCGCGGGTGACGACTACACCATTGCCGACATCGGCATCTGGCCCTGGTACGGCCAGCTCGCGCTGG
>PWJA01000234.1 GCA_003560975.1 Gammaproteobacteria bacterium | reverse complement strand
TCTGGATCGTGATCTGCGGGCCCAGCAGCACGATCACGGAGGGCACCCAGATCACGATCCAGAGCGAGAAAGCCAGCTTCAGCGCCAGCGGCAGCCTGGGGTGTTGGACGTCCGGCTGCATCGACCGCTCAGCCCAGGTGGCCGGTCTTGACCCGGATCAGGGTCTCCTGCTCCACCCATGGCGGATCCACGCTGCTGAAATTCATGTTCGACATACGCTCAATCGGTCAGGCCGACCAGCTCCAGGCTGATCTGGCGCAGCCGTGCGCGGGCTTCCGCGTCATAGGCCTGCTCGTGCGCCCGCGCTGGCGCGCCGTCGCGGAAGTAGTGGCCGCTGCCGATATCTTCGAGGATCAGCTGCAATGTTCGATCGGCACCTTCGTCCACAGAGGTCTGCGGCTCGATGCCGGCACGGCGAACCATGTAGGTATCCATGAACGTCGCCGGGTGCAGGGCGTTGATGATGACCCCGCTGTCTTCCAGGCGCTCGGCCATGTCGTAGGTGTGGAGCACCTGGGCCAGCTTGCTTTGGGCGTAGGGCCGGCCTATCTGGCGGTCATCGGGCTGCCAGCGCTCGAGCATGACATCGTTGAAGTCAATCGGCGCCTGGGCGGCGGATGAGACGTTGACGATGCGCGCCGGTGCGCTGTCGATCAGCAGCGGCCGCAGCATTTCGGTGAGCAGGAAGTGGGCCAGGTAGTTGACCTGGAACACCGCCTCGTAGCCTTCCGCCGAGACCAGGCGGCCGCCCTCGTCCGAACCGATGCCGGCATTGTTGACCAGCAAATCGAGGCGGTCGAAATCGGCCAGCACGCCGGCGGCCAGCGCCCGGACTTCATCCAGGGCCAGAAAATCGGCGCGGCGAAACTCGGCGCGACCACCTCCCTCGGCAATCGCTGCCGCCACCGCCTCACCGCGCTCGGCGCTGCGGCCATGGACGATGACGTGATAACCCAGCGCACCCAGCCTGAGCGCGACCTCCTCGCCCAGACCGCGCGTCGAGCCGGTGACCAGGGCGACGGGAACCGCTTCACCGGCTGCAGCCGGCTCAGTCGCCTGGACGTTCGAAGCCAGGAGGGGCACTGCCATCATCATGGCCAGGGAGGCCATCAGCAGGGAAAGGCGATGAGAGACTGGAAACATGGGGTGCTCACAGGGTGCATTTGTTCGGTCATTATATCGACCGCTGCGCAATCGCTTCGCGTCTGGGCGCCGGGTGAAGTGGATACGAACCTTGCATTTTATCCTTGTTTGTGGTAATCCCTTCGAGTCAGTCGGGACGGCTTGCATACTCCCCGAACGCTCGGGGAAGGAGCGTCGCTGTGATCCGAATGGTCGTGGCTCCCGTCCTGGTGATCGGCCTGATCCCTCTGGTTTCCGGACCCGCCTTTGCCCAACCGGTGCCTTCAACCTACAGTTGGTCCTGGGAACCTCAGGAAGCGCGTGCCCGTGTAGAAGCCCAGGCGTTCGCCGATCTTGCCGGGGTAAACGGCGTCTGCTTCATGAACTTTCCGCCTGTTGCACAGTGGCACGATCCAAACTGTGCAGACCCACCGTCGGGTCCGCCCATCCTGTGGAACTGGAGCAATCTGCCCCCCTTGTCTGTACCGCAACCTCCTGTGCCGCCGGTGATTCCTACGAAATGGGATCGTTACGCGCCAGCCGCCACCGATCCATTCCCGGCTCCCGAAATGGGTTCCACCGTATTCGTCGGGCCATACTGCCCATCCCCCAGTTCCGATCAGCAGGGCAACGCCCCGCCACCGCCCCCACCCGGATGCGCTCTGGATTGGTCGCAGCGCGTCCAGTTTCTGGCCCCGGTCGGACTGGTCTTCCAGAACATGTTCGGGCGTCCAGGCCTGATGCCGGAATACCAGGTCCAGAACTCGGTATACGCGATCAATGAAGACCCGATCGCCCCCTTCCCCTACGTTGAAGGAGAAGCTTCCCAGATCATCACGGTCCGCAGCAAGCGCGGCCTGATGGGCGGCACTTCCATTCACCAGGGTTCGCGAACCTGGGAGTTACGTCTACGCCAGGTTGCTCAAACCGAGGCCCTGCTGCCCGGCGGCACGGGCGATCGCTACGTTGGTGAAACAGCGGCGACCATGGTGCTGCAGGTGCCGCTGGAAATCGTGGGATTGACCCCCGGCCGCCCGTTCTGGATGACTTTCGATTTCCAGCTACTGGCTGAAGCGGAGAGTGAGAACGAATCACACTGGTTTCTCGACCCAGCCAACCAACTGCACATGCGCCAGGACGTGGACAATGCCTATGCTCTCGCCTCGGTCAACATTTTCGAGGGCAGCGGGCCCAGCTGGCTGACCCAGTTCACCGAACTGGCCGGCGAGCCGCCCGGCTTTCCTGCGTTTCCGGATATCACGACTGGAATCGGCGGCTCATACGTCTATATCACCCCAAGCGAAACCAGTCATCCTGTAGGCCTACGCCTGATCAGTCGAGTTCGCACGCACATCGAGGATCTCCCCGACGAAGATGACGACAGGGACTTTGCCTTCGCCTCAATGCAGGCCAATATCTGGCTGACCGTATTCAGCCCGCCCATTCTGGGCCCCATGGTCAAAATCCCCGCCGAGGGTCCGGGCCCCGACTACGATTTCTGGATCGGACAGCATGAAGTCTCGAATCTGGAATTCGTCGACTTCCTCAACGATGCCGAAGCCGACGCCAACGACCCGGGCAGCCCTGGACTGAAGAGCGCGTACATGCAGTTCGGAGCCGACGGCGAGGTCACCACTCCGGGCGGTGAGGTCATGTTTTCGCTGATCGACTCGCCGGTCCCTGGCGGCAGTAGCACGCAGAAAATCCGCTATCGCCCCCATCTTCCACCGGGTACTCGCTATGTTGCCGATCCGGCGACCGAGAGTGAAGCGGTGGTCGGGGTGACCTGGCTTGGAGCATTGAAGTACTCGAACTGGCTGACCTTGCACATGGATTATCCCGCCAGCGAGCGCTGCTACACCGAGGGCGATGCGCTCGCCCAGTGGCATCCGATCAGCATCACCGAGGCGGACTGGGCGGCGCGCGATCTCAACGACACCGAACGCGCCGAGCTGGTCGCCAACTGCAAGGGCTTCCGCCTGCCAATGGACAATCTGGGAACGGCAACCGGACACATCAGCGATCAGGTCAACGCCTTCAATGAGTGGTACAAGGCGTCCGCCTATGACCCCCTTGCCCCCGATTCCGAACGGACCGGACCCGGAGGCGAAACGGTGCCGCCGCTGCACTGGGTCTATGGCTTCGGCCGCGACGTCATCGGACACGAAGACGCCAACTATCTCGACAGCAACGATCCCTTCGATAACGGCGTGGCGTATGTCGGTTTCTTCGATGGCTCGAATGAACTCGCCGACGGTCGTGCAACCCGCGATACAGCCAATCCCTACGGACTCTACGACCTGTCCGGTAACGTGGCCGAGTGGGGTCAGGACCAGGGCCCCGGATTCCCGGTCGATCCCGACAATCCGACCGCCAGTCGGGTGACGCGGACCGGCGCCTGGCTGAACGACCCGGCCGAGATGGCCGCGAGCTGGCGCGATCACGAGGCGGCCCTTGGCGCTTCGGCGCATACCGGCTTTCGCGTTTTGACAACCTTCTTTCCGAGCGATGAACTCTTTCATGATCGGTTTGAGGAAATCCCATGAGATCCGGCTTCTGGGTGGAAGCGGTGTGCGGGCTCTTGTTGATCCGGCAACGAAATCGCGACCGTCGTCGTTGCGCGGCAGCCGAGACTGACCTGAACCGGCAGGCTTATACTGTGCGATCGGCCAGTTTCACCCCGAACCGGTGAGTCGCGCCGCCAGCGATTTTTTTCAGGGAGGAGGCCAGCATGCTGCGCTCGCTGCACATTGTCGATTACATGAATCCAAGGCCAGTCAAGGTCCACGTTGAAGACAGTCTCATGAAGGCCGCGCTGGAGATCACTCACCAGCGCGTGTCCGGGGCTTGCGTCGTGGACAGCGATGACCACCTGGTCGGGGTGCTTTCCGAGATCGACTGCCTGCGTGCCGTGATCTCTGCAACCTACAACAACACGGCCGACATCGGCACCGTACGCTCGGCGATGACAGCCGAAGTACAAAGCTGCCACGTGCACGAAAACATCGTCGACGTCGCCCTGGACATGATTTCCAAGGGGCATCGCCGGCGCCCGGTGGTTGACCAGGGCAGGCTCATCGGCCAGCTGACCTGTCGCCAAATCCTGAAAGCCGTCAGCGCGTTCAACGAAACCGTGCGCGCCTGATTTTCCCGCGTTTGTGTTCCTGGTCGGGAGCACCAATTCATGACTAGCCGAATTCTTTTAAAAGGGTTTCGATAGCGGTCGGGCGTCAAGGAAACGATTTCCTGGTCGTCAGGCTGGACACCGAAAGCCGGCCTGCTCCAGCAGTACGAGGATGTTCTTCTTGAATGGGAAGAAACCCTTTGCCGCGTGCGGCCAGGCGCGGGAGTCCCAGGCGTTGCGAACGTGGTACAGCTGGATGCCGGCCTGACCCAGCTCAGGGGCCAGGTGCTCGAGCCCGTCTGCCAGCGGCCCGATCGGCGCCTCGGAGGTGATGATGGACTGAACGCCGGCAGCCCGTGCCTGGCGACAGAGCATTTCCGCGTCGAGGTTTTCCAGGGTCATGACGTCAGCCTGCAGCCCTTTCCGAAGCGCTTCGCTCAGGTCCGCTGCTGCCGCCTGCACAAACGCGCGGGCCTTGTCGCCGAACGGCCAGGGAGCCCGCACATGACCGCCGCCGATCACCAGGGCCCCGCGCACATCCAACCCGGCGCCCGGCAAGGCGGAAGCACTGAGATCGTCTCCATGCACGAGCAGCAGCACCGGCTGGCCGGCCGGCAATCCGTGCAGGGTTTTCAGCGATTCACGCGCATACGGCGCTTCGTGGCGAATCGGTTCGGCGTGCTCGGCAAGACCGGTCGGCCGGTATCGGCCCTGGGTGTATTTTTCGATATTGTCGGGCCGCGCCAGATAGGTCTTGCCCGCAGTCTGGATGCCGGCCACCCAGCGCCAGCTCAAGGTATTCGAGGCCGGATC
>PWJA01000165.1 GCA_003560975.1 Gammaproteobacteria bacterium | reverse complement strand
CGCATCAGGCCTGCTCGATGATCTTCTGCACACGCTGCAGCCGGGCACCAAGCCGGTCGATTTGCGTTCGCGCTACTAGCGTACCCCGCATGCTGCTGCAGGAACTGATACGGGCCAAGCGTGACGGCCTGGCGCTGGAAGCAGACCAGGTGGTCGAGCTGGTCTCGGCCATCGTGGACGAAACGGCCAGCAACGAACAGCTCGGAGCGTTCGCCATGGCCGTGTACTGGCGCGGCATGAATGATGCTGAAACGACCGCCCTGACCCTGGCCATGCGCGACTCCGGCACGGTCCTGGACTGGGCCGACGAGGTGCACGGACCGCTGCTCGACAAGCACTCCACCGGCGGCGTGGGCGACGCCACATCGCTGCTGGTCGGGCCCTGGGTTGCGGCCTGCGGCGGCTACGTGCCAATGATCTCCGGGCGTGGCCTGGGCCATACCGGCGGCACCCTGGACAAGCTCGCCGCCATCCCCGATTACAACCCCTTTCCGCAGCGCGAGCGGTTCCGGCGGACGGTGCGCGAGGTCGGCGTGGCCATCATCGGCCAGACCGATGACCTGGCCCCGGCCGACCGGCGCCTGTACGCGATCCGCGATGTCACCGCGACGGTCGACTGCCTGCCGCTGATCGTTGCCTCCATCCTGAGCAAGAAGCTGGCCGAAGGCCTGGACGGCCTGATCCTGGACGTCAAGACCGGATCCGGCGCGGTTCTGTCCGATCCGAAGCGCGCAGCCGATCTGGCCCGCGCCCTGGTGCAGGTCGCCACCGAAGCCGACACCCCGACCGAGGCCCTGCTCACCGACATGGGCCGGCCGCTCGCGGTCAATGCCGGCAATGCCCTGGAGGTGGCCGAGGTGCTGGAACTGCTGACGGGTCAGCGCAACGGCGGACGCCTGTTCGAGCTCAGCCGCCGGCTTTCGGCACGCATGCTGATGCTGGGCGGACTGGCAGAAGGCGAACGGGAAGCGCTGGATCGGCTCGACCGGGCCTGGGCCCAGGGCGAGGTCGCCGAGCGCTTCGGGCGCATGGTGAGCGCGCTGGGCGGACCGGCCGATCTGCTCGCCCGTCCCGACCGCCATCTGCCCAGGGCCGCGGTCATTCAACCCGTCCACGCAAAGACGCCCGGCTACCTCCAGGCCATCGATATGCGCCAGGTCGGGCTGGCCGTGGTGACCCTGGGCGGCGGTCGCCGACGTGCCGCCGATGCCGTCGATCCCGCCGTGGGCCTGAGCGACCTGGCCCAGCCCGATCAGCTCCTGGACCACGACCGTCCCCTGGCGCGGGTCCATGCGCGCAGCGAAGCCGAAGCCGACCGCGCCGCACAGCAACTGCTGGCGGCGGTTACGATAAGCGAAACCAGGAGCGCGGCACCACCACTGATCTCGCGCCACATTGCCCGCACCCCCACAGGAGACTGAACCATGTCCCGCGCCATCGTGCTCGTCCTCGACTCGCTCGGCATCGGTGCAGCGCCCGATGCCGCTCGATTCGGCGATGTCGGCGCCGACACCCTGGGCCATGTCGCCGAAGCCCGCGGCGAGAAAGGGGGGCTGGTCATCCCCAACCTGGCCGCGCTGGGGCTGGTCCATGCCCATCGCGGCAGCACCGGACGTGCGCTGCCCGAACTGCCCGCTCCAGCGCAGGTCGAGGGCGCCTGGGGCTACGCGCGCGAGGTTTCCACGGGCAAGGACACCCCGTCCGGTCACTGGGAAATCGCCGGCGTGCCGGTGCGGTTTGATTTCGGCTACTTCGGCCAGCGCGAAAAAAGTTTTCCGCCCGCGCTGCTGACCCAACTGATCGAACGGGCCGGCCTGCCCGGCCTGCTCGGCGACTGCCATGCCTCGGGCACCGAGATCATCGCCCGGCTCGGCGCCGACCACCTGGCGACCGGCCGGCCCATCGCCTACACCTCGGCCGATTCGGTGTTCCAGATCGCCGCCCACGAGCAGGCCTTCGGCCTCGAGCGCCTGTACGAAGTCTGTCGCATCGCGCGCGAGCTGCTGATGCCCTATAACATCGGCCGGGTCATCGCCCGACCGTTCATCGGGAACGCCGAAACCGGTTTCGTGCGCACCGGCAACCGGCGCGACTACAGTCTCAAGCCGCCGGCGCCCACCGTGCTGGACCAGCTGGTGGCCGCCGGCGGCGAGGTCTGGGCGGTGGGCAAGATCGCCGACATCTACGCCCACTCCGGCATCAGCCGCGAAATCAAGGCCGACGGCAACACGGCCCTGTTCGACGCCACCCTGGAGGCGGTGGGCGAAGCCGGCGACCGCTCCCTCGTGATGACCAATTTCGTGGACTTCGACATGCTCTACGGCCACCGGCGCGATCCGGAAGGCTATGCCGCCGCCCTGGAGCGCTTCGACCGACGCCTGCCCGAACTTCTGGCCGTGCTGAACGACGACGACCTGCTGATCCTGACCGCCGACCACGGCTGCGATCCCACCTTCGTCGGCACCGACCACACGCGCGAGCACGTGCCCATCCTGGCCCGCGGTGGCGGCCTGAAGCCCGGCGCCATCGGCGCGCGCTCAAGCTTCGCCGACATCGGCCAGAGCGTGGCCGAACATCTGCACCTGGAGCCGCTGGCCGACGGTCAGAGCTTCCTGCACTGAACCCGGGCGATCCCCCATGGCCACCCTGCACATCGAAGCCAAACCCGGAGAAATCGCCGAGACCATCCTGTTGCCGGGCGACCCCTTGCGGGCCCAGGCCATCGCCGGGCGCTTTCTCGACAACCCGCGCCCGTTCAATCGGGTCCGCAACATGCTCGGTTTTACCGGCGCCTGGCAGGGACGAGAAATTTCCGTGATGGGCAGCGGCATGGGCATCCCGTCCGTGTCGATCTACGCCCACGAACTGATCCATCACTACGGGGTGAAACGCCTGGTCCGGGTCGGCTCGTGCGGCGCGGTCGGCGACGGCGCCAAGCTGCGCGACGTGGTGATCGGGCTGGGTGCCAGCACCGATTCGAAGGTCAATCGTTCGCGCTTTCTGGGCCACGACCTGGCCGCCATCGCCGATTTCGACCTGGCCCGCCATGCGCACGCCGCCGCCCGGGCCAACGGCCTTTCCGTGCAGGTCGGCAACCTGTTCTCCGGTGATCTGTTCTACGCGCCCGATGCACGCTACATCGACCTTCTCAGGCGCTATCGCTTCGTCGGCGTGGAGATGGAAGCGGCAGGGCTGTACGGTGTCGCCACCGAACTCGGCGCCCGCGCGCTGACGATCTGCACCGTGGCCAACCACATCGTGACCGGTGAGACGCTGACCAGCGCCGACAGCGAGCACAGCTTCCATGGCATGGTCGAGATTGCGCTGGACGCGCTCGCCCGTGACGAGGCCGAAGATGACTGAACACGACGCCAGAAACCGGATTCCGGCCGAATGGCTGGTGAAATTGCGGGCGGCGCGCGACCGCGCCCATGTGCCCTACTCGCGACACCCCGTGGCGGCGCTCGTCGTCGGGGCGGATGGCGCAATCCACTGTGCCTGCAACGTGGAAACCGCCCACTTCAAATCGGTGTGCGCCGAGGCCGGAGCCATCAGCGCCATGGTCAGCGCAGGCGAAAAGCGCATTCGGGAGGTCTGGATCCTGGGGCCGGGTCCGAACCCCTGCCCGCCCTGTGGCGATTGTCGGCAGCGGATCCACGAATTCGCCGACGGCCAGACTCGCATCCATGTCGTCGACACGGATGGTCGGATCCTCAAAAGCCACGCCCTGTCCGAACTTCTGCCGGAGGCTTTCGGGGGCCCTTGAGCCCAAAGACACTGAGTCGAGCCAACAACAACCGCCCGCTGTTCCTCTCAAACCCGAAAAAAAAGCGCCGACCAAGGTCGACGCTTTTTTTACCAGGAAACTGGATCGTCTGCAAAAACAGATTTTCAGATCATACGGAACCGAACGATGGCCAGGCCCAGGAAAAGGAGCATCATCAAGCCAATACCCCATGCGTTCAGACTTGGCACCGGAAGGGGAGCGCCTTCGGCGGGAGGCGGATCGGTCGGCGGCGGACCAACGATCTGCCCAACGTCGCCCACCGTGAGGTCATCAAAGCCGAACACGTCGACACCGGCAGCGGTGTTGCCAAAAACGACCTGGGTAAAGGATACGTCCGGGCTCAGAATCCCGTAGAACAGCAACGCTCCGTCGAGCTGCTGTTGGGTCAGACCGGTCGAGGACGGAGTCGAGTTCGGCACGATCAACGTTTCCGTTTCGCCACTTTCAAGCGTCAGCTCAAGGGTGACCTGCCCTTCGAAATCACCAATGTCGGTTCCGTAAAAGCCGAACGCCGCCACGGGGGTGTCGAACTCGATCGTGAATCCATCCCCCGATACGTTGAAGTATCTCGATCCTGACGTTGCAAAACGGCCAAAGCCCGGAGAACTGCGAACATCTCCGTTTCCACTCAGCTCTGCAGTGATATCACCGGCTGTGCCTTCGAAGACCAAGGTCAGCGGTGCACTGCCGCTCCGCTCTTCGAAATCTTCCGTGGAAGCTCCCTGCAGCGCGGCGAGAAAAGACTGGCGAGCCTGTTCCGCCTCTCCACCTGGAACGAACGAGGAATCGGCGTCGATATCTTCGCCGAACACGATGACCGGATCGAATTGAGCATGGGCCGACACGGAAAACGCAAAAAAGATGCTGACCAGCCCCGAGGCCAGAATACGGAAAGACGTCACATCAATACTCCCTAAAGGTTTGCCTGTTCGCGGAGAATAGCAAAAACCGGCGTCCATCACAATCCGAGTCGTGGACCACAGGATCCTGTCTTCAACTGCGGTTTTCTTGCCGGACCCCGGTCGGGCATTGAGTTCATCTGGACTTGATCGCCCGGTAGAGAGTTTCCTGGGCGTCCGGATCCAGTTCGTTCAGTACCAGGCCGCGCTCGGCGGCCAGCCCTTCCATCGCCCGGAACCGTGCTTCGAACTTGCGGTTGCTCGATCGCAAGGCCATGCCTGGATCGACCTCGAGCTTGCGGGCGATGTTGGTCAGGGCGAAGAACAGGTCCCCGACTTCCTCTTCGATATGGGCCGGGTCGCCGCCGGCGATGG
>PWJA01000178.1 GCA_003560975.1 Gammaproteobacteria bacterium | reverse complement strand
AGCGTCGAGTGATGATGACCGGTGTAGTCGTGGAAGCCCAGCTCTGTAAGTACCTGGTCGAGCTTGGTCAGCAGCGGCAAACCGGATTCGGCGTGGGTGGAAAACAAGCCCAGCGGCGGAATCGGATTGTTCGTCAACTGCATGGAGATGAATACCGCCGGGATGGTGTAGGCGGTGATCAGAACGCAGTACTGGGCCAGCTGGGTGTAGGTGATCCCCTTCATGCCGCCGAGGACGGCGTAGATGAAGACCACGGCCGCCGCGATCAGCAGCCCGGTCGTGTTCTGCACTTCCAGGAACCGGGAGAAGGCCACGCCGGCGCCGGTCATCTGGCCGATCACGTAGGTGATCGAACAGACCAGCAGACAGACGACCGCGACGATGCGCGCCGACTGGCTGTAGAACCGGTCGCCGATGAACTCCGGCACCGTGAAGCGGCCGAACTTGCGCAGGTACGGCGCCAGCAGCAAAGCCAGCAGGACGTAGCCACCGGTCCAGCCCATCAGGAAGGTGGAGTTGCCGTACCCGACGAAGGCAATCAGGCCGGCCATGGAAATGAACGACGCCGCCGACATCCAGTCGGCGGCCGTGGCCGCGCCGTTGACGATGGGGTTCACGCCCCGGCTGGCGGTGTAGAAATCGGATGTCGTGCCGGCCCGGGCCCAGATGGCAATGCCGATGTATAGGGCGAACGAGGCGCCGACGACGAGAAGGTTGAGGGTAAATTGAGTCATGGTCGCGTGGCTCCCTTATTGCTCGTCAACGCCGAACTCGCGATCGACTCGATTCATGTACCAGGTGTAGTAGAAAATCAGGACGATGAAGGTCAGGATCGAGCCCTGTTGGGCGAACCAGAAGCCCAGATCGGTGCCGCCGATGGTGATCGGCAACATCGCCAGTAGCGGGCGCAGCAGGATGGCGAAGCCAAACGAAACCAGGGCCCAGATGATCAGGCAGATGGTGATGACGCGAACATTGGCCGACCAGTAGGCGGCAGCGGATTTGTCGTCAGACATGTTGTCCTCCTCCCTCGTGAAGGTCCTGAAGCGCTCCGGACCGATCGGTCTCGGCTGCGCTTCGCGTATGGTCGAAACGATAATGGAACAGCTGGCGCTTCCCGTGTCGCCCCGGATGGTTCTGGCTGAAGTGTAATGAGACAGGCTGGAAAAGCACATACGACCATAGTAGGCAGGGCGGGGGCCCGGACCGGTTCGGCCCTGCTATGCTGAGCCGTGATGAGCCCGAACCGATGCCTGCCGCCGCCCCTTTGCCCCGTGGCCCCGCGCCTCGTCGCGACCGGGGCCCTGGCTGTTCGAAGCGCGGCACCATGCGTTCGGCGCGCGAGCCGCTGCGGCTGAACGGAGACGCCTGATGTTCTCCACCGGCCTGCTGGTCGCGGTTTCCCTGGCCTACATCAGTCTGCTGTTCTTCATCGCCTGGTGGGGCGACCGGCGCGCCCGCGGGGGGCGCCCGCCTGCCGGCCAGGCGGTGGTCTACAGTCTGTCGCTGGCCGTGTACTGCACGTCGTGGACCTTTTACGGTGCGGTGGGCCAGGCCGCCAGCAGCGGCTGGGATTTCCTGCCGGTCTACCTGGGTCCGATCCTCATGTTCGTCGTGTTCGGCGCGTTCATGATGCGCATGATCCGCGTTGCCAAGGAACAGAACATCACCTCGATCTCGGACTTCATCGCCTCGCGCTTCGGCAAGTCGCGGCGGCTGGCGGTTCTGGTCACCTCGGTTGCCGTGATTGGCGTGCTGCCCTACATTGCGCTCCAGCTCAAGGCGGTCGCCATGGGCTTTGACCTGCTCAGCGCCAGCGTCGACGGCAGCTTCGCCGCGCTCGAGCAGCCCGGTCCGATTTTGCACGACACGGCCCTCGCCGCGGCCCTGGTGCTGGCGCTTTTCACCATTCTGTTCGGCACCCGCCAACTGGCCGCCAACGAGCATCATCCCGGCCTGATGCTGGCGGTGGCGTTCGAGTCCCTGGTCAAGCTGGTGGCCTTTCTGGCGGTCGGTATTTTCGTGACCTGGTCGATGTTCGATGGCCCGGGCGCCCTGCAGCAGGCGCGCATGGACGATGCGATGCTGACCACCCTGTTTTCCGGCGACAGTCTCACCCTGAGTTTCCTGAGCATCCTGCTGCTCTCGGCGCTGGCGGTGTTCTGCCTGCCGCGCCAGTTTCACGTCGCGGTCGTCGAGAGCACCAGTCCGCGGGACGTTCGGGCGGCGCGCTGGCTGTTCCCGACCTACCTGGTGCTGATCAGTCTGTTCATCGCACCGATTGCGGTCGCCGGTCTGCTGACCTTTGGTGATCGGGTCGAGGCCGATACTTTCATGCTCAGTCTGCCGATGAGCGCGGACAACGAGTGGCTGGCCCTGCTCGCCATGATCGGAGGGTTCTCGGCGGCCACCGGCATGGTGATCGTGGCCGCGGTTGCCCTGTCGACCATGGTCTCGAACGACATCGTCATGCCCGCGCTGCTCAGAGTGCTGCCGGCGGCCACCGATCGCGGCGCCGATCTCGGGCGCCTGCTGATGGTCGTGCGGCGGGTGGTGATCGTCGCGTTGTTGCTGCTGGCCTGGGGCTACTACCGGCTGTTCGGCTATGCCGAGAGCCTGGCCGGAATCGGCCTGCTGTCGTTCGCCGCGGTCGCTCAGTTCGCGCCGCTGATCGTGGCGGCGGTGTTGTCGCGCGGAGTCAATCGCCACGGCGCGATCGCGGGCCTGTGGGTGGGTTTCGGGCTGTGGTTCTACACCCTGCTGCTGCCGATGATCGCGCGCACCTACGAGCTCGGTCAGACCTGGCTGCAGGCCGGTCCGCTCGGCCTGGCCTGGCTTCGGCCCGAGCAGCTGTTCGGGCTTGGCCTGGGCGATCCGCTCAGCCACGGGGTGATCTGGTCGCTTGGGCTCAATACGCTGGCCCTGATCATTGGTTCCTGGATGGGATCGGCGCGGCCCATTGACCGGATTCAGGCCAATGCCTATATCGGCGCCGCCAGCGGCCTGGGTACCGACTCGCTGCCGCGCTCGGGCATCGCCAGCGTGGGGGATTTCCTGAGCCTGACGCGCCGATTCCTGGGGGAACGGCGCACCCGCGAGGCTTTTGCCGAACACCTGGGGCCCGCCCCCGGCCTCTGGCGCGAGGACCGGCCGGCCGAAGCCGGCCTGGTTCGTCACACCGAGCGCGTGCTGGCTTCGGTCATCGGGGCCAGCTCGGCCCGGGTAGTCCTGGGCTCGGCCCTGACCGGCAGCGGCCTGCAGTTTGACCAGGTCGCCAGCCTGCTCGACCAGACCTCGCAGAAACTGAAGTTCCGCCACGAGCTCCTCCAGACGGCCATGGAAAACCTGTCGGAGGGGATCAGCGTGATCGACGGCGACCTGCGGCTGGTGGCGTGGAACCGCGCCTATCTCGAGCTGTTCGAATACCCCGACGGTCTGGTCCGGATCGGCCGACCGATCGAGGAGCTGCTGCAATTCAATGCCCGGCGCGGAATGATGGGGCCGGGAGAGGTCGACGACCTGGTCGAGCGCCGGCTTCACTGGATGCGCCAGGGCAGCCCGCACTTCTTCGAGCGCCATACCGGCGACGGACGAGTGATCGAGATCCGCGGCAACCCCATGCCCGGCGGCGGCTTCGTCACCAGCTTTACCGACGTGACCGACCGTCAGCGCGCCGAAGAGGCGCTGCGCGAGAGCGAGCGCAACATCCGGTTCTACACCGACAACGTTCCGGCGTTGCTGGCCTACGTCGACAGCGAGCTGACCTTCCGATTCACCAATCGGGCCTACGAACAAATGCTCGGCCTGGAGCGCGAAGAACTCGTTGGCCGCCATCTGCACGAGGTGTTCGATCAGCACGAAATGCTCAGACGCTCGCCCTACCTGGAAGGCGCCCTGGCCGGCGAGCGCCAGGATTTCGAGCTCGAGCTGCGCGACGCGCGCAACCGGCAACGCTATGCCGTAGCCACCTACATTCCGCAGTTCAGCCGACGCGGCGAGGTGCTCGGCTTCTTCTCGTTGCTGCAGGACATCACCGAACGTCGTCGAGCCGAGCTCAAGCTTCAGGAAGCCAAGGAACTGCTCGAGAAGCGCGTCGCGGAACGCACCCGCGAACTGACCGAGCTCAACCGCGAACTCAACCAGGAAATTCGGGTCCGCTCCCGGGTCGAGGAGGCCCTCCGGCAGGCCAAGCAGGAAGCCGATGAAGCCAACCAGTCCAAGACCCGGTTTCTGGCCGCGGCCAGCCATGATCTGCTGCAGCCGCTCAACGCGGCCCGCTTGTTCGTCTCCGCGCTCGAGCAACAGGTCGGGCTGGATTCCGAGCAGCGCCACCTGGTCAACCGCCTCGAAGGTTCCATCCACAGCGCCGAAGAGCTGCTCAGCGCGCTCCTCGACATCTCGCGGCTCGATGCCGGCGCCATGCCCAGTGACGTTCGCGAATTCGGCATCGGTGAGCTGCTCGAGACGCTGCACGCCGAGTTCGGGCCGGTCGCCGAGGAGCGCGGCCTGCGTTTCGACCGGGTCGACAGCCGCGCCCGGGTGGTTTCGGACCCGAAACTGCTCCGGCGGGTGTTGCAGAATTTCCTGTCCAATGCCTTGCGCTATACCCAACAGGGGCGGGTGCTGATCGGCTGCCGACGTCGCGACGGCCATCTGCTGATCCAGGTCCTGGACACCGGGCCGGGGATTCCGGCCGATCAGACCGAGTCCATCTTTCGGGAATTTCATCGTCTGCACGAGTCGCGCCGCAGCCAGGAGCGGGGCCTCGGTCTGGGCCTGGCGATCGTCGAGCGCATTGCCCGGATTCTCGATCACCCGATCACCCTGCGGTCCACGCCGGGTCGCGGAACCCTGTTTGCAATCACCGTTCCTCTGGCCAGCGGCGTCTCCGCGCCCGCTCCGGCGGCCGCCGCCGGCCGTCGCCGCGGCCGTGATCTGGTCGGTACGCGGGTGCTTTGCATCGACAATGAACCGGACATTCTGGCCGGCATGGCTTCGCTGATCAGGCCCTGGGGCTGCGAGGTGCGCACGGCCTGCGATGAGCAGGAGGCGCTCGAGCTGATCGACCAGGCCGGGCTGCCGGACGTGATCCTGGCCGACTACCACCTCGACGAAGCCCGCAACGGCATTGACCTCATGAATCGCCTGCGGGCCCGTTTCAGCAGCCGCGTGCCGGGCATTCTGATCACCGCCGACCAGACCGATGTGGTGCGGAACGAAGCGCGGGCGAACGGGTACCGGGTTCTGCACAAGCCGCTCAAGCCGGCCGCGCTTCGGGCCCTGTTGAGCCGCGTCGCGAGCCTGCGCGAGCGGCGCGAGTGAGTCGGGTCAGAACCCGCTGGCGGTGTTCTCCGGTGACTCCACGGCGAGCTGATTGACCAGCAGCACCGCCTGGGTCCGGTTGCTGACGTCGAGCTTGCGGAAAATGGCGGTCATGTGCGCCTTGACCGTGGCCTCGGAGATTCCCAGGTCGAAGGCGATCTGCTTGTTCAGCAATCCGTCGGCCAGCATCATCAGGACGCGAAACTGTTGTGGGGTCAGTTCACCGATACGCTCGGCCACGTCGAGCTCGTCGTGCTGGATGTCGTTGGAATCGGACTCCTGTGATTGCCAGATTTCGCCCGCCAGAACGGCGTTGAGCACTTCGCGGATTTCGTCTACCGATGCGGATTTATGGATGAACGCTGCGGCGCCGTGATCCATGGCGCGCTGCACGACCCTGGGGTTGTTGTTGGCCGAGATGACGCAGATCGGCAGCTCCGGATGGTGGGCGCGCAGATAGACCAGCGCGGAAAACCCGCGCACCCCCGGCATGTGCAGATCCAGCAGGACCAGATCGGCAGCTTCTTCGGTGCGACAAGTCCGCTGCAGATCCTCCATGTTGCCGGCCTCGACGATGCTCACCGGACCCAGCGCCTTTGCCAGGGCGAGGCTCAGGGCCTCGCGAAAGAGCGGATGGTCGTCGGCGACGATGACGTTGCGGGTCGTCACGAGCCGGGCAGCGGCCGGGAGCGATCAGCGATTCATCCGGTTGCCGATCAGATCATCGACCACGGTGGGTTCGGCCAGCGTCGAGGTGTCGCCGAGGTTGCCGTAGTCGTTCTCGGCAATCTTGCGCAGGATGCGACGCATGATCTTGCCGGATCGGGTCTTGGGCAGACCGGGCGCGAACTGGATGAAATCCGGTTTCGCAATCGGGCCGATCTGTTGCCGGACCCACTGCGACAATTCGCCGATCAGCTCGTCGCTGGTTTCGTGGCCGGCCGTCAGGGTGACGTAGGCATAGATTCCCTGGCCCTTGATGTCGTGCGGGAAGCCGACCACGGCCGCTTCGGAAACCGCCGGGTGCGCGACCAGGGCCGATTCGATCTCCGCCGTTCCCATGCGATGGCCCGATACGTTCAACACGTCGTCCATGCGCCCGGTGATCCAGTAGTAGCCGTCCTCGTCGCGACGCGCGCCGTCGCCGGTGAAGTAGCTGTCTTCGAAGGTCGCGAAATAGGTCTGAAAGAGGCGCTCGTGGTCGCCGAAGATGGTGCGCATCTGTCCGGGCCAGGAACCCTTGAGGATCAGGGCGCCGCTCGCGGCTCCCTCCAGCTCGTTGCCGTCGGTGTCGACCAGGGCCGGCTCGACGCCGAAAAACGGCCGGGTCGCCGATCCGGGCTTGAGATCGGTCACGTAGGGCAAGGGGGTGATCAGGATGCCACCGGTTTCGGTCTGCCACCAGGTATCGACAATGGGGCAGCGGCCGTCGCCGACGACGTGGTAATACCACTCCCAGGCCTGGGGATTGATCGGCTCGCCTACGCTGCCAAGCACGCGCAGGCTCGCGCGCGAGTATTTCTTGACCGGTTCGTCGCCATCGCGCATCAGGGCGCGAATCGCGGTGGGTGCGGTATAGAAACTGTTGACCTTGTGCTTGTCCACGACCTCCCAGAAACGCGAATTGTTCGGGTAGTTCGGAACGCCTTCGAACATCAGCGTGGTGGCGCCGTTGGCAAGCGGGCCATAGACGATGTAGCTGTGGCCGGTCACCCAGCCGACGTCGGCGGTGCACCAGTACACCTCGCCGGGTCGGTAGTCGAAGACCAGTTCGTGGGTCATGGCGGCGTACAGCAGGTAACCGCCCGAGGTATGCAAGACACCCTTGGGCTTGCCGGTCGATCCGGAGGTGTACAGGATGAACAGCGGATCTTCGGCGCTCATTTCCTCCGGTTCGCAGTCCGGGTCGGCTGCCGCGGTGATCTCTTCGTACCACACGTCCCGGCCATCGACCCAGTCGATGTCGCCGCCGGTACGTTTGACCACGACGACCTTTTCGACCGTGGTCACGTCATTGTGCTGCAGGGCCTTGTCGACGTTGGCCTTGAGCGGAACCTTCTTGCCTCCGCGCACGCTCTGGTCGGCCGTGATGACGATCGACGACTCGCAGTCGACAACGCGGTTGGCCAGCGCTTCGGGCGAAAAGCCGCCGAAGACGACCGAGTGGATGGCGCCGATCCGGGCACAGGCCAGCATGGAAATGGCCGCTTCCGGGATCATGGGCAGATACAGGGTGACCCGGTCGCCCCTGGAGACGCCCTGGGCGCGGAGCGCGTTGGCCAGGCGGCAGACCTTCTCGTGCAGTTCGCGGTAGCTGATGTGCTGGCTGGTGCCCGGATCATCGCCTTCCCAGATGATGGCGGTCTGATCCCCGATCGTGTCGAGGTGGCGATCGAGGCAGTTGTGGCTGACGTTGAGGGTGCCGTCTTCAAACCATTTCACGTGCAGGTCCTGTTCGGAAAACGAACAGTCCTTGACCTTGCTGAACGGCTTGATCCAGTCGAGCCGGCGTCGTGCCTGTTCGGACCAGAAACCCTCCGGATCTTCGATCGATTGCCGATACATGCTCTCGTACTGATCCGGCTGGATCAGTGCATTGCGGTCGGCAGGTGCCGGATAGATTTTTTCTGAACTCATGGTCTTCCCTCAGCCAGTATCAAGACAGATCGAAATTGTAGCAACGGGAAGCGGCTTGACCCCATTCGACGTTAGTCGCGTGGTCCGACTTTGGTCGAATGCACATTGGCCGATAGCCTGCTATCCTCGCATTGCTACTAACAAGGAGAGAGAGATGTCAACACGAGGGATCAAGAAGATCGGGATGGCCGCGCTGGTTGCCGGCCTCAGCGTTTCGGCATGGGCCGATGCCGACCCAACCGAACGCGAGCGCGCCCTGGAGCAGCGGGTGGCGGACCTGGAACGGATGGTTCAGCAACTGCTGTCCGAACGCGAGGAACCGCGGGTCGAGCCGGATCCGCAGGTGGAGCGGGAAATCCAGGAACTTCGCTCCGAAGTGGCCCGCCTGGACACGGAAAAAGCCGAGCAGGTGATCCGGCCCGGCACGAACTTCAGCTTTGGTGGATTCATCAAGCACGACATGATGTACAGCCGCTACAGCGGCGGTTCGACCCCGCCGCAGAGCATTCTGCGCGATTTCTACGTGGCCGGGGCGCTTCCGGTGGGCGGTGAAAGCTCGACGACGGACTTCGATACCCATGCCCGCGAAACCCGTTTCATCTTCAACGTCGAGCGACCCGAGGACGGTCTGCAGGGCTATATCGAAATGGATTTCACCTCGCGCACCGGCGGTGACGAACGTCTGACCAACGCCACCAGCCCGAGCATCCGGCACATGTTCGTGCGCTGGAACAACCTGCTGGCCGGTCAGCATTGGTCGACCTTCCAGAACGTGGGCGCGCTGCCGGAAAACCTCGATTTCGTCGGCCCGGCCGAAAGCACCATCTTCGTTCGCCAGGCGCAGGTTCGCTATACCAACGGCCCGTGGCAGTTCTCGATCGAGAACCCGGAAACCACGGTCACGCCGTTCGGTGGCGGCGGTCGGATCATCACGGATACCGCCAACGTCCCCGATTTCGTGCTTCGCTACAACCATTCGGCGGAGTGGGGTTCGTTCGTTGCGGCCTTCCTCGGTCGCCAGCTCGGCATCGACGGTCCGGGCGGCACGTCGCGCGAGACCTCGTTCGCCTTCAGCCTGTCGGGCAAATTCGATATCGGTCGCAACGACGTGCGCTGGATGTTTTCCGGCGGTCCCGGCATCGGCCGCTACCTGGGCCTGAATACGGCCAACGATGCGGTGCTCGACGCCGACGGCAGTCTCGAGGCCATCGATGCTTACGGCGGCTTCCTGTCCTACCGGCACTTCTGGGCCGATCAGTGGCGTTCGAACTTCACCTTTTCCGCGTTCCGCGCCGACAACGAAACCGAGCTGACCGGCATGGGGGTGACCAAGCGCGCCGAGAGTGCTCACGTCAACCTGATCTACCAGGCCAATTCCCGCCTGCGCTTCGGAGCGGAATACATCTATGGCCGACGCGAAGTGGAATCGGGCGCATCCGGCAACATGAATCGGCTGCAGTTCTCGACGATTTACGCGTTCTGATTCGCCCTTTTTGAGATGGCTTACGAAAACCTGCGGCAGCCTCCTGGCTGTCGCAGGTTTTTTTATTCCGGAGCCGCTGGTCCGCACTGTTTCAGCGAAGCGGCAACTCGGCAAACTCACGCATTCATGCTAACGTCCCGTTTGTACGGACAAGACGGGGGCGTCCATGGGCCCGGGTTCGCAGAACAATATGCACGGGCAACGCTTTGAAAGCCTGCTGGCTGAAATTGCAGAGACGCTGGTCACTGCCGACCGTGTCTCGCTCAACACCAGAATCGAGCAGGCGCTGGCATCGACCGGCGAGATGCTCGGGGCCGATCGCTGCAACCTGTTTGTCTTTGATCCGGATTCCGGCTATCTGGAACTGGCGCATGGCTGGTGCCGGGCCGGCATCGTACCCTTGCCGCTGAAAGATCTCAAGGGCGTGCCAGCGCAAAAGCTGTTCCCCTGGTTTCTGGAGCGCTTGCTGGCGCGCGAAGTCCTGCGGGTGGCCGACCTGCAGGAGCTGGAAGGGGCGGCATCGGCGGATCGCGAGCGCCTGCTCCAGCTTCAGATCCGATCCATTCTCGTGGTTCCGATGTTTGCCGGCGAGCGACCGGTCGGCGCGATCGGTATCGATTGTGCCGACCGTCCGATGATCTGGGATCAACAGCAGGGAGAGTTCCTGCGGCAGGTCGGGGTGTTTCTGACCCACACCTTGCTCCGGGTTCGCGCCGAGCAGGAAGTCGCCGCCGCGGCGGCGCGCTACCGGGCGCTGACCCAGCAAAACCAGAGCATCGTCTACGAGCTGGCTCCCGATGGACGCTATCGATTCATCGGCGCCAACGTCAGGGAGGCCATTGGTTACTCCTACGAGGAGTTGATCGGCAAACGCTTTGACGTCGTCTTGCACGGAGAAGACGCAAAGCGCGTGGAACAGGAGTTTACCGCCGCCATCCGCCGCCATGAGCGCCCTCCGACGCTGGAGTATCGAGTCCTCCACAAGGATGGCAGCCTGCGCTGGCACCGCTCCGTGGCCGCTCCGGTCCGGGATGCGTCCGGGCGTGTGGTCAGCCTGGTCTGCAGCGCCCTCGACATTACCGATCTGAAGCGGGTGGATGCACAGCTGCGCCGAGAGTCGGAGCTGACCGGCATCCTGTTTCGGCTGGCTGCCGAGTACATCAACCTGCCGATTGGCGAACTGGACCAGGCCATCGCTCGCTCCCTGGCAGAGCTGGGCGGCTTTGTCGATGCTGACCGAGCGTATATCTTTGCGTACGACTTCGGTGCGGGCGTGGCTCGCAACACGCACGAATGGTGCGCCGATGGGGTTCGGCCGCACATCCAGGACCTGACCGCGGTCCGCGTCGAGGAAATCCGGGATTTTGTCGATCCCCACCGGCGCGGGGAGTGGCTGCAAATCCCGGATGTCCCCGCCTACCCGCATCGGGCAACCCGGGAATTGCTGGAATCTCAGGGCATCAAATCGATGATTGCCATGCCCATGATGCTCGGCGGGGAGTGCTCCGGATTCGTCGGCTTCGATTCCACTCAGGAGCACAGGACGTATACGGACGCAGAAGTTCGCCTGCTGCAGGTGTTTGCCCAGATGCTCGTCAACATGCAGATGCGCACCCGCGCCGAAGATCAGCTCGCGCGCGAGCAGCAGCGCCTGGCCGACATCATCGACGGCACCGACGCCGGCACCTGGGAATGGCATCCGGCGACCGACGAGATGCAATTCAATCCGCGCTGGGCCGACATGATGGGTCACCGCTCGCTGGAGACCTTGCCCGGGCACGGTCGGGAATGGGTGCAACGGGTTCACCGCGATGACGTCGAGCCGGCGCTGTCGGCATTGACGCGCCACCTCAAGGGGGCAACACCGCATCTGGAAGTCGAGATCCGTCTGCGTCATCGCGACGGGCACTGGGCCTGGCTGCTGTTGCGCGGTCGTGTCGTTGCGCGCGATGGCGATGGACGTGCGAGCCTGGTTTCCGGGATCGCCATCGATATCAGCCAGCACAAGAAAACCGAAGCGGATCTGCGCCTGGCCGCCAGCGTGTTCACCCATTCCCACGAGGGCATTCTGATCACCGACCTGAAGGGACGAATCCTCGACGTCAACCAGTCCTTTACCCGGATTACCGGCTACACCAGGGAGGAGGTGCTGGGAGAAAACCCCAGAATTCTGAGTTCCGGTCGCCAATCGCGGGGGTTTTACCGCGAGATGTGGCGCGCGATCGAACAGCAGGGCCACTGGAACGGCGAGGTCTGGAATCTGCGCCGCGACGGCCTGGAATACGCGCAGAGTCTGACCGTCTCGACGGTTCGCAATGCGGCCGGCCAGCCGTTGTTCTATGTCGGCCTGTTTTCCGACATCACCGCCCAGAAGCACTACCAGTACAATCTCGAGCGCCTGGCCCATTTCGACTCGTTGACCGGTTTGCCCAACCGGGTCCTGCTTGGCGACCGGATTCGACAGGCAATGTCCCTGGCCCGGCGAGAGAAACAGCGGATGGCCGTGGTCTACATCGACCTGGATCGTTTCAACACCATCAACGACACCCAGGGTCACGAGATCGGCGACCAGGTGCTGGAGGCGGTCGCCCGACGCTTGCGCAAGGCGCTGCGCGAGACCGATACCATCGCCCGACCGGGTGGCGACGAGTTCGCCGCCATTCTGACCGGCCTTTCCGGCGACCGTGAGCTCGACGCCACCCTGGCCCGGCTGGCCGATGCGGTCGGCAAGCCCTTGAAAATCGGACGTCGTACGTTTTCCCTGACCGTGAGCATGGGCGTGGCGCTGTACCCGCAGGCTGGGGAGCCGGAGGGCGACCAGCTGCTTCGGCAAGCCGACCAGGCGATGTACGAGGCCAAGCGCATGGGCCGCAACAGCGTGCGCTATTTCGACTCCGAACTCGAACGCGTACATGCCGATCGGATCAAACAGCTGCGCCGCCTGCGTCAAGCCTTCGAGAACGAGGAGTTCGTCCTTCATTACCAACCCAAGGTGGATCTGCGTTGTGGCCGGGTGCATGGAGTCGAGGCGCTGGTCCGCTGGCAGCATCCCGAGCATGGCCTGCTGACTCCGGCGGCGTTTCTGCCGCTGCTCGAAGGCGATGAGCTCGCCATCGACCTGGATGAATGGGTGTTGTCGCAAGCGTTGCGGGACCTGGAAACGTGGCGTCAGGCGGGCCTGGAAATGGCCGTTGCGGTCAACATCTCTGCCGGCGGCCTGCTGCGCGAGGATTTCGCCGAGTACCTGCGTCTGCAGCTGGAGCGCCACCCGGGCGTGCCGCCGGGTTGTCTGATTCTGGAAGTGCTCGAAACGAGCATGCTGGGCGACATCACCAGGGCCAACGCCATTACGCGAGCCTGCGCTGATCTGGGCGTGAGTTTTGCCCTCGATGATTTCGGCACCGGTTTTTCCTCGCTCAGCCATCTGAAACACCTGCCGATACAGCAGCTCAAGATTGATCGGAGTTTTGTCCTCGACATGCTGACCGATCCGGATGATCTGGCCATCATCGAGGGGGTGACGAAGCTCAGTCGCGCCTTCGGCCTGGAGGTGCTGGCCGAAGGCGTCGAGACCGACGATCACGTGGTTGCCCTGCTGCGACTGGGATGTCACCTCGCCCAGGGCTATCGGATCGCCCGCCCGATGCCGGCCAGGGACTTTCTGAAGTGGCTGGAGAGACGTCCCGAGCAGGCACCATGGCCGGCCGCCGCGGCGCTGAAGCCGGAGCACCTGCCGTTGCTGTTTATCCAGGCGGAGTGTCGGGCGCGGCTGAAAAAGCTGACCGCTCGACTGGAAGGCCGGGCGCTTGAGCAGGACCGGAAACAGGAGCGATGCAACCAGTCGCAGCTGCACCAATGGCTGGAACCCAGGGGCGGTAACCCGATGCTGGCGGAAATGGCGAGCCGTTACCGGCGGTTGATCCGGTCCGAGCGCGATCTGGCCGATTTGCCTTGTGACAAGGCCGATGACCGGTTGCGGAAAAATATCGAGTCGTTTCGCGAGGAGTGCCTGGATCTGATCGAACTGCTGGATCGACGCATGGGTCATTTTGCCTCCGTGGCCACGCATACCTGATGGGGTCGACCGAAAAAATGATCAAGGCAGCGTCGGCGGGTCGCGACGTCAGGCTCGCCGGCGACTGGACCATTGCCAACGCGGCCAGGCTGTCCCGGGAAGTGGCCGGCGCCCCCTCGGACTGTACCGGCATTGATGCCACCGACATCGACATGCTCGATTCAGCCGGCGCCCTGCTGCTGCTGAACCTGGCGAGTCGGTCCAACCTGGGGCCGGATCGGATTGCGTTGCGCACCGAGCATCGCGATCTGTTCGAGGCGATCGCGCGCGCGGCCGAGTCCGAGCATGCGCCGGAGCCGGAGCGACGCTGGATCGGGGTGCGGGCGCTGGAGGGGATTGGTGCGGCCTGCAATGCGCTCTGGCGGAACGGGATCCGCCTGGTTGGCTTCCTCGGTCTGAGCCTGCTGACCCTGTTCGCGACCCTGTTGCGGCCGCGCCGCTGGCGTCTCACGTCCACCGTGCACCACATGCAGCAAAGCGGGCTCGATGCGCTCCCCCTGGTCAGCCTGCTCAGCTTTCTGATCGGGGCCGTTGTCGCCTTCCTCGGGGCCACTGTGCTGCGGGATTTCGGCGCGGAGCTGTTCGTGGTCGATCTGACCACCTACGCTTTTTTGCGCGAGTTCGGTGTCTTGCTGACCGCCATTCTGCTGGCCGGACGCACGGCCAGCGCCTTCACCGCCCAGATCGGGACGATGCAAAGCCGCGAGGAAGTCGACGCGATCCGGACCCTGGGTCAGGATCCGATCGAGCTGCTGGTCCTGCCGCGCCTGATTGCCCTGGTGATCATGCTGCCCCTGCTGTCGGTCGTGGCCACGCTGGCCGGCCTGCTCGGCGGTCTTGTCGTGGCCACGCTCAGCCTCGGTATTCCGGTCGAGATGTACATCAACCGGGTCCATGAAACGGCGACGCTGAGCCACTACCTGACCGGTCTGTCCAAGGCGCCCGTGTTCGCGCTGGTCATCGCCCTGATCGGTTGCCTGGAGGGCTTCAAGGTGACCGGCACGGCCCAGTCGGTCGGCGAACGGACCACCTCGGCGGTGGTCCAAAGCATTTCGCTGGTCATCATCATCGATGCCCTGGCGGCGGTATTTTTCATGGAGATGGGCTGGTGAGCGAGGCGGTCATCCGCATTGCCGAATTGAAAAACCAGTTCGGTAGCCAGGTGGTGCACGACCAGCTGGATCTGCAGGTCAAGCGCGGCGAAATCCTTGGTGTGGTCGGCGGCTCGGGGACCGGCAAGTCGGTGCTGATGCGGGCGATTCTGGGGTTGCGCCCGGCCCAGGGCGGAACCATCGAGGTGCTGGGCGAAACGGTGACCTCCGGCGTCGAACCGACGCGCCTGCGCAAGCGTACCGGCGTCCTGTTCCAGGATGGCGCCCTGTTTTCCTCGCTCAGCGTGCTCGAAAATGTGGAGGTTCCGCTCAAGGAGCATTATCCGGAACTGCCGCCCGCCCTGCGCCGGGATCTGGCCGAGCTCAAGATTCGCCTGGTCGGCCTGGCGGCCGCGGCCGGGACCAAGATGCCCGCCGAGTTGTCCGGCGGCATGCGCAAGCGGGTCGGCCTGGCCCGGGCCCTGGCCATCGACCCGGAGTTGCTGTTTCTCGATGAGCCGACCGCCGGCCTGGACCCGATCGGTGCAGCCGCCTTTGATGATCTGCTCAAGACCCTGCAGCAGGCGCTGGGGCTGACCGTGTTCCTGATCACGCATGATCTTGATACGCTGTACGGCATCTGCGACCGGGTTGCCGTGATCGGCCAGGGCCGGATTCTGACCGCAGGCACTCTGCGCGAGGTCGAACGGTTCGACGACGACTGGGTGCGGGATTATTTTCACGGCCCCCGTGCCCGGGCCGCCCGTGACGCCACGGCCCAAGGAGGCCACTGATGGAAACCAAGGCCAACCACCTTCTGATCGGATCGGTCACGCTGCTCGGCGTGCTGCTGGCCGTCGGCCTGGGCTTGTGGTCGGCGAGCTATCGCCTGGATGCCGCCTGGCAGGAGTTCGAGATTCATTTTTCCCAGGCGGTCACCGGACTGGCGGTGGGAAGCGTGGTCCAGTACAACGGCATCAACATGGGCAGCGTGCGCGAGCTGTATCTGGATCCGGAAGATCCGGGCAAGGTGGTGGCTGCGGTGCGCGTCGAAGCGGATGCGCCGGTGCGTGAGGACACGACGGCGCGGCTGACCGTCAACGGGCTGACCGGTGTGTCGTTCATCCAGCTGCGCGGTGGCAGTCCGCAGGCGCCCCCGCTGGTCAGCGACAAGGACCAGCCGCCAGTCATCGTGGCCGAGGAGTCGGCGCTGCAGCGCCTGATCGATCAATCTGAAGACATCGTCAGCACGGCCAGTGAGGTGATGCTGCGCCTGCTGGATTTTCTGAGCGAGGAAAATGCCGGTCGCGTGGCCGATACGCTGGACAACATCGATGCCTTCACGGTTGCCCTGGCCTCGGAGAAAGACCTGATCGGCGACATCCTGCGCAACGTCCACCAGGGCAGCGAGCAGGCCGGGGCCATGGCCGACGAGCTGCGCCTGGCGCTGGCCGATCTGCGCGGTCTGATCGACAACGTGGATGGTCAGGTCGAGCAGCTGGTTCCCCAGCTGGCGGTCGATCTGCAGGTCGGTTTCGAGCGCTTTGCTTCGGCTGCCGAACGCCTGGATCGGGTGCTGGCCGAAAACGAGCAGGCGTTTTCCGAATTCGGCAACGAGGCCCTGACCCAGATCGGACCGGCCGTACAGGAGCTTCGACAACTGGTTCGCGACTTGTCGCGCGCCGGCAGTCGTTTCGAGCGCCACCCAACCCGCTTTCTGCTCGGCGGTGACCAGCCCGAGGAATATCAGCCGCAATGAAAACGAACCAGCACCGGTTTGCCGTTCGCCCGTCCTTTCGCCTCCTCGGCGCGCTCCCGTTTCTGCTCGTGCTCGGCGCCTGCGGGCTCACCGGGCAGGTGTCGCCGGTCAGCATCATCGCCCCGGAGCTTGAACTGCAGACGGACGAACGGTGGAACGCAGTCGACTGGGCCCTGCAGGTGCGTCGTCCCGTGGCGGACCAGATGCGCGACTCCGAACGAATCCTGATTCGCACCGGGGCTTCGCGTCTGCAGCCGTACCCGGCGTCCTCGTGGCTGGACAACGTGCCCGACATGCTGCAGTCGCTGACGATCCAGGCGCTCGAGGATTCGGGCCGCTTCGTCGGTGTCGGCCGCGCCGGGAGCCTGCGTTCGCGCTTTGCCCTGGCCACCGAGCTGCGACGTTTCGAAGGGGTCGATGACGGCCGCGCCGATCTGGCCGTGGACCTGGTGATCCAGGCCAACCTGGTCGACCAGCGTTCCGGCCGGGTTGCGGCCTCGCGAACGTTCACGGTGCGCGAACGAGCAGGGGGCAAAGAGCTGGATGACCTGGTCATCGCCTTCGAGCGCGTCATGCAGGAATATTTTTTCCAGCTGACCGGATGGGTGCTCGACGAGGGCGAACTCGCGCGTGCGCAATTCGACGAAAACCGGCCGAACGGGCGCGACCGACGGCGCTGACATTGGGCGCTAGCGGCGCGGAATCCACGGGTATACTCGGCTAGCCTTCCGCTTCCAGCCAAGCCTTGTCGATCATGAACCAGCCAGACCCCGCCCGCCGCAGCCTTGGCCAGCGTTTTGGTGCTTCCGTCGAGCGCATCGGACGCAGGATTCCCGATCCGGTCATCATCTTCATGGCGTTCTATCCGCTTGCCTTTCTGGCGACCGTGATTCTCGGCGGCCATCAGTTCGAGTCCATGGGCGCCGGCGGCGAGCCGGTGACGTATGAAATCCTGCCCATGTGGCAGGCCGAGCACGTGCGCTGGATCTTCGACAACGCCCTGCTGCAGAACTGGCTGGCGTTCGGCAACGGCGTTCTGGGCGTGATTCTGGTGGTCATGCTGGCCATCGGGGTGGCCGAGAATTCCGGCCTGTTCGGGGCCCTGATCAAGCGCGCCGGCGCCTGGATTCCGCAGTCGCTGCTGCCGCTGCTGCTGATGTTTCTCGGCATCATGAGTTCCATTGCCACCGATGCCGGCTACCTGGTGTTGATCCCGCTGGCCGGTCTGCTCTACGCCGGCCTGGGACGCAACCCGCTGATCGGCATGGCCGCGGCCTTCGCCGGGGTTTCGGCCGGGTTTTCGGCCAACCTGATGCCGGGCACGCCGATCGACGTGATCATCGGCATGAACGCCCAGGTGTTCGCCGAAGCCCAGGGCGTGCCGTTCACCACCGCCGACGGCAGCGCCCTGCGCCCGGCGACCATGAACTATTTCTTCATCCTGACCTCGACCTTCGTTCTGACCCTGACCGGCTTCCTGGTCACCCGGCGCTTTGTCGAGCCGAAGCTGGACGGGCAGGATTTCGAGGTGCCGGCCGACATCAATCCCGGTGAATTTCAGGTGACCGCTGCCGAGCGGCGCGGTCTGCGCTATTCCGTCCCGGGCGTGGTGGTCGCGCTGCTGATCATCGCCGGACTGATGTTCGGCCCGCTGGCCCCGTATGAAACCGAGGCCGGGACCGTGGTCGAGCCCTACATGGACAACATCATTCTGTTGATCTCGCTGTTTTTCGTGATCACGGGATTGTTCTACGGCGTGGCCGCGGGGACGTTCCGGTCGGTGATGGACGTGGTCAAGGCCATGGTCAAGCAGATGAACGCCATGGGCTACATCCTGGTGCTGACCTTCTTCTGCTACAACTTTCTCGGTCTGCTGAGCTACAGCGGGCTGGGGTCGTGGATCACCTACCTCGGCGCACAAGGCCTGCTCGCCCTGGGGCTGCAGCAATTCCCCGTGCTGTTGCTGATCGGCTTCGTCATCACCACCGCCGTCATCAACATCTTCATCGGCGGTCTGACGTCGAAGTGGATGCTGCTTGGGCCGATCTTCATTCCCATGCTGTATTTCGTCAACCCGGCGATGACCCCCGATCTGGTCGCGGCCGCGTTCCGGGTGGCCGATTCCTCGACCAACATCATCACCCCGATGATGACCTATGCCGGCGTGATTCTGGCGTTCATGCGCAAGTACCGGCCGGACATGGGGTT
>PWJA01000220.1 GCA_003560975.1 Gammaproteobacteria bacterium | reverse complement strand
GGAGACGGTGAGCCAGACCACGGCGTTCGCCGTGCTGGCCCTGGACGCGCTGGACGCTAACGCATATTCCGCCACCATCAACAGCGGCCTGGAATCCCTGATCAACACCTTCCAGACCGCCAGCGGCCGGATCAGCTTTTTCCATCCGGATGCCGATTTGAGCACGGTGGATGATCCGAAGCCGTTCCCCTACATGCACGCCTACGTGTTGTACTCGGTCAACGAGTCCAGCGAACCCAGAGAAAGCGTCGCAGTGCCGATCTTCGGTGCCTGGGGCCTGGGTCTGCTGCTGATGATGATGCTGTCGCTGGGCTGGGTTGCCCTGGCCGCGCGTAAATAGGCAAATCGCTTAATTCTGCCTTCGGCCCGGGGGGTCGGATGGCGGGGCAAGACATACGCCCGAGGCGAGAGCCTCGGGCGTTTTGCTTTGTGGGCCGGGGGAATATGGGCCCAGGGTGCGCAGCGCACGCTTGCCCGTCGGTGTTTTCGACCCCGTCACGGCGCTGGAGACAATCGACCCACGCCAGGGTCTGCGGACTTGACCCGGCCGAGACGGGGCCCGATGATCGTGGATTGACCTGGAAGTAGTGTGGGTACTCTTATGGACCGTGAAGCGAAGCTGGCGGCACTGGCAACATCTCTGGGCATCGCGATGCTCCTGCTGCTGACCTTGTCGGCCTGGGCCGACATCGGGCCCGGATTTACCTACCAGGGCGAACTGCGCGTAGCCGACACGCCGATCGAGGGCGATTACGATTTTCGGTTCCGCCTGTACGGCAGCGCGACCGGTGGCACCCGCATCGGCCCGGTGCTGGATCTGCCGGCGGTCGCGGTTGTCGACGGCGTGTTCACCGTGCAGCTGGATTTTGGCGGTGCCGCGCTGTCCGGCCAGGCGCGCTGGCTGGAGATCGACGTGCGCGCCAGCGGCGATCCGGGCTTTGAAACCCTGGCCCCGCGGACGCTGCTGGCCACGGTTCCCTACGCCTGGGGCGCGGCCGTGGCCTTGCCCGGCTCGGTGTCGGCGGCCAGCATCCAGTCCGGCGCGGTCGGGGCGGATGAGATCGTCCCGGGGCAAGTCCAGCGTCGGGTCAGCGGGGCGTGCCCGGCCGGTGAATTTCTGCGCTCGATCAACCAGGACGGCAGCGTCAACTGCAGCGCCGGCGCAGGCGGCGGCCTGGCCTGGTTGCTGGGTGGGAATGCCGGCACGGATCCGGCGGTCGACTACCTGGGCACCAGCGACGACCAGCCGCTGGTGCTGGGGGCCAATGGCCAGCCGCTGGTGCGCGTTGAGGCGGCGCCGGTTCCCGCTTCGAGCAGCTACACGGCCAACATCACCATGGGCAATGCGGACAACACCATCCGGCCCGGCGTGCGCGGGGCGACGATCGGCGGTGGTGGGCTGCCGCTCAGCACGCCGGACTCCATCTTCAATCCGAACGTGGTCCATGATCATTTCGGCACCATCGGCGGTGGCCATGCCAACGTGGCCGGCAGCGATGACGCCAACACGAACAATGCCCAGTGGGCCACCGTGGGTGGCGGTGTGGACAACCGGGCCGGCGGGCAGGGGGCCACGGTTGGCGGCGGCGAAAAGAATTTCGCCATCAACAACCAGGCCACGATCAGTGGTGGCGAAAGAAACGCCGCGCTCGGTGTCGCCAGCACGGTGGCCGGTGGGTTCCGGAATCTGGCCGTCGACCGGGAGGCCTCGGTTGTGGGAGGAGGGTTCAATACCGCCGCGGGCACCAGCAGCATCGTTGTGGGCGGGGAGTCGAACTGCGCGGGGGGCCGTTTTTCATTGGCGGGCGGTCGTAACGCCAAGGTTCGCCCGACTGTGCCAAGTGGTGCGACGGGCACGGGATGCGCCAACGTGAGCGGAACGGGTACGTCGGGAGGTGATCAGGGCACTTTCATGTGGGCCGACTCGCAAAACGCCAATTTCCAGTCCACCGGCTCGGACCAGTTCCTGGTTCGCGCCCAGGGGGGCGTGTTTTTTGGTACCGGCGGTGCGGTCAGCCTGCCGGGAGGGCGTTTCATCAATACCTCCTCCGGCGCTCATCTCACCACCGGCGGTACCTGGACCAACGCCTCCAGCCGCAGCTTCAAAACCGATTTCGAGGCCGTCGACCCGCTCGAAATCCTCGATCGCCTGCTGAAATTGCCCATGCGCACCTGGACGTATCTCAGCGCGCCGGAAAACGGCCGCCACCTGGGCCCGATGGCCGAAGAGTTCCACGCCAGTTTCGGCCTGGGTTCAGACGACACGTCCATCACCACCGTCGACGCCTCCGGCGTGGCCCTGGCCGCCATCCAGGGTCTGAACCAGCGCCTGCAGGCCGAAAACACCGCGCTGCGCCGGCAAAACGCCGACCAGGACGCCGCCATCGCCGAGCTGCGCGCCGAGCTGGATGAGCTGCGGCGTGCGCTGCTGCCGGCGGCCGCGCAAGAGCCGTGAAGCGCGCGCGGCAGACAAGCCGGCCCGTCCGGAGAAAGACCCCGGGTCTGGTCGCCGGACTGAGCCTTGGCCTGGTTCTGGTCTTGAGCGCGGGCCCGGTGGGCGCCGGGGAACCCGACCCGAACGCCAGCGCGCCGGGCACAGGCGCGCGGGACCTGGCGCCAGCGGCCGCAGCTGCCGTTGCAGACGGCACCGCCGAGCCCGCCAGCCCAAGCCGCGGCGCCGGCTTCGACATCCGCTGGCACACCCTCAGCGCCGGCGGCGGCGAGGCGCTCAGCGTCGGCGGCGACTTCCAGCTGCGCGGCAGCATCGGCCAGCACAGCGCCAGCCCCGACCACCCGGCGCTCAGCGCCACCTACCGCCACCGCGGCGGGTTCTGGGTGGTCCTGGCCGGGCGCGGCCAGGCCGTGGTGGATCGGTTGTTTCGGGATCGGTTTCAGGACTGATCCGGCCCGGAGCTTAGCCGGCGGCCAGGCGCTCCAGGGTGGCCACCGGCTGCTCGACCAGATCGGTACCGGTCTGCACACGGTACGCCGGGCAGGCCTGGAGCAGCGCCTGGGCGGTGCGCATCTGGGCCCGGTGCTCCAGCGCGAAGCGGGCGCTGAACAGCAGCGGCATGGCCGCCTTGATCAGGTGGGCCAGCACGTGGGTTGCGTTTTCGGGCGACTTCCGGCTGTACGCCCCGCGCGCGCCCCGGGTCCGTTCCATTACCCAGATTTCGTCGATCGCCAGGCTGGGCAGAAAATGCGCTCCTTCGGTCTCCACCGGCAGCACCTGCTTGGGCCGCGCGCCGCTGCGCCGGAAGGCCAGGTCGGGCCGCAGAACCTGCAGCTGATCGCTGGCCCAGCAGTCGCGCACCATCAGGAACCGGCGCAGGCGCTCGCACACGACCCGCGCGTGGGAATCCTGGCCCAGCAGCAGCCAGTCATCCGACAGCACTTGGCCGCCGGTGGCCAGGGTGGCCAGGCACAGCGTGGACTTGCCGCTGGCCTTCGGCCCCAGCACCAGCACGTGCCGATTGCCCACCCGCAGCGCGGCGGCATGCAGGGCCATCAGCCCCAGCCGCGCCCACTGCTGGGCCAGGGCCAGGTTCAGCGATTGCGGCAGCAGGTATTCCGGTGCCTGGCTATCGTCGCCCACCTCGACCCGGGCGCGACAGCCGCTGCGCAGGATGGCGGTGCCGTCCACAAAGACGTGACGGTAGGTCTCGGCCGCACTCGACGTTTCCGGCGCCACCGCCGCCACCGTCAGGCGGCGCACCCGCCCGGCCCAGCCGGCGGCGATGCTGCGCCCGGCCAGGATCTGGCGCAGTTCCGCAGCGGCAATTCCGTCCAGTCGAACCTCGAACGGCAGCGTAGTCCCGTGCAGGCTGGTCGAGTCGGCCGTTGGGCCGGGGCTTACCCGCATGGGCCGGGGCCGGAATGCTTGGAGCGGAAGATCGGCATGGTTCGCAAGGTAGGTCCAGTGCCGTTATAGTATGCGGCTTGGGGCCACGGCGGGCCCCGGCATACGGGAACCCAGGGCCCCATGACCAGCGATCTCCAGCAGCTCAGGCAGCATCTCGACCGCGGTCGGCTGACCATCAGCCGCCTCGATGACGGCAGCGGCGTGGTGCTGGACGTCGAGCGCGAGCGCCTGTTCACCCTCAACGCGACCGGGCTCGGCATCATCCAGGCCGCCGCCGACGGCGCGGCCGACGAGACCGCCGTGGTCGAGGCCCTGGTCGCGCGCTTCGAGGTCAGCGAGGCGGATGCGCAGCAGGATGTGCAGACGTTCCTGGCCAGGCTTCTTCGCGCCTTGTGAGCGAGCGGATTCGGGGTCACGCTTGGCCCCGGCTGCCCATGCCTGGTCCTTGTGATGAGAAAACGGCTCGGCTACAGTAACCCCGCGCGAACCCGCGGGCAGTGCCCGGCGGGCGAAACCACCGACAACGAGATCACCGCAGCATGTACCGACTTCATCGAGCAATTCCCGTTCTTCTGTGCCTGTGCCTGAGCGCCGGCCACGCCCTGGCCTCCGAACCCGAAGGGCGCGGCGGTGGCGCGCTGGCCGAGGGCTTCAGCGAGGGGTTCGAGAACGTCAACGATCTGGTCGCCCAGGGCTGGGTGGAGATCAACAACAGCCAGCCGCTGGGCCTTACCGACTGGGGCCAGGGCCTGGTCAGCGAATTCCCCGCCCACGCCGGCCCGCCCGATTCCTACATCGCCGCGAACTTCAACAACGCCGGCGAGGCCGGCACCATCAGCAACTGGTTGCTGACCCCGGAAATCGAGTTGCGCAACGGCACGCGCGTCGAATTCTGGACTCGCTCGACCGAAGACAACGATTTTCCGGACCGCCTCGAGGTTCGTTTGAGCACCGCCGGCGACAGCTTCGACGTCGGCTTGACCGCCCTGTCCACGGGCGATTTCGGCACGCTGCTGTTGGCGATCAATCCGGACCTCGATGACGACGAGAATTACCCCTCGATCTGGACCCGCTACGCGCTGCGCCTGAGCGGCCTGCCCGCCGGCGCGACCGGGCGCGTGGCGTTCCGTTATTTCGTCGAAAACTCCGGACCCGAAGGCAGCAACGGCGACTGGATCGGCATCGACAGCTTCCGCGTCGAGCAGCCGCTGTTCGCCGATCGCTTCGAGGCCTCGGC
>PWJA01000225.1 GCA_003560975.1 Gammaproteobacteria bacterium | reverse complement strand
GGCCGTCGTCGGGCTTTCGGCAAACGTCGCCATGAATTCGCCGATGATGTCGAATTCGGTATCGATCCCCACGCCGATGCGGTAGCGGTCACCCGCGAAGGTCAGCGTCGGCGACTGATTCAAGGATCGGACTTCGCTGTCATCATTCACGTCGGCCACGGCACTGCCGATACCCATGCCAGCAACCAACGCCGCCAGAACGAATTTTTTCAACATGTTTTGCTCTCCAAGCCCAGGATGGATCGCCCTTTCCGGAATAGTGTAGCAATATCGCAGCGCACCAACACCACTGTGTGGGCAGGAAGAATCAGTCCGACCGGTAGTCGCGGTAGGACTTTTCCTCGACGATCTCCGAGTCCAGGGCCTGATTGATGGCCTTCTTGACCGCCGCCCGCTCATCGTTGGTCACGTAGACCGAGCGAGCCAGTTCAATGAAGCGATCGCCGAAACGCCGATGGCGCTCTTCGTCGCGAATCGCATCTTCAATTTCCCAAAGCTGTTCGTTGATCCCTTTCAGCTGCTTGCGCAGCTCGACGATCTCCGCCGTTTCCAGGCCCGACGCTTGCCAGACGCGGTCGAGCAACTCGCGCTCACGCTGCACGTTGGCCCGCTTGCCGGGATCGGTCATGCGCTCGGCCTTGATGTCGAGAATGGAGAGCTTGTCGAGCAGCTCGCCGGGCGAGACGGGGGTCAGCAACTGCATGGTGTCGTTCTCCTGATTTCCATCGGATTCAGATCGTTCGCCGGGCCGTTTCCGCAACGCCCCTCGCGCGCAAAAAAGCCGCCCGGAGACCGGGCGGCTTTCTGACTGAAACCAGGCCGATGCCGGCCGGGTGCACGATCAGTCCTGGTTCTCGTTCAGTGCCTTCATGCTCAGGCGGATCCGGCCCTGCTTGTCCACTTCCAGCACCTTGACCTTGACCTTGTCGCCCTCGGCCAGTTCGTCGGTGACATTCTCCACGCGCTTGTCGGAGATCTGGGAGATGTGGACCAGACCGTCCTTGCCCGGAAGAATCGTCACGAACGCACCGAAGTTCATGATCTTGGTCACCGTTCCTTCGTAGACGGCGCCCACCTCGACGTCGGCGGTGATCTGCTCGATGCGCTTGCGCGCCTCGTCGGCTGCGGCCTGGTTGACCGAGGCGATGGTCACGGTCCCGTCGTCCTGGATGTCGATGGTCGTTCCGGTCTCTTCGGTGATCGCGCGAATGGTCGAACCGCCCTTGCCGATCACGTCGCGAATCTTGTCCGGATGAACCTTCATGGTGAACAGGCGCGGAGCGTACTGGCTCATCTCCGAGCGCGCCGAACCGATGACTTCGTTCATCTGGCTCAGGATATGGGTGCGACCGTCCCGGGCCTGGCTCAGGGCCACGCGCATGATCTCCTGGGTGATGCCGTCGATCTTGATGTCCATCTGCAGCGCGGTTACACCGTCATCGGTTCCGGCGACCTTGAAGTCCATGTCGCCGAGGTGGTCTTCGTCACCGAGAATATCGGTCAGCACGGCAAAGCGATCGCCGTCCTTGATCAAACCCATGGCAATACCGGCCACCGGTGCCTTGATCGGCACCCCGGCATCCATCAGCGCCAGCGAACCACCGCAGACGCTGGCCATGGAGCTCGAGCCGTTGGACTCGGTGATTTCCGAGACCACGCGGATCACGTACGGGAAGTCCTCGGCCTTGGGAATCACGGCCAGCAGGGCGCGCTTGGCCAGGCGGCCATGACCGATCTCGCGCCGCTTGGGCCCGAGCATGAAGCTGGTCTCGCCGACGCAGAAGGGCGGGAAGTTGTAGTGGAGCATGAAGTGCTCCTTGTACTCGCCTTCGATGGCGTCGATGATCTGGGCATCGCGCCCCGTACCCAGCGTGGTCACCACCATGGCCTGGGTTTCACCGCGGGTGAACAGGGCCGAGCCGTGGGTGCGCGGGAACACGCCCACGTGCATGTCGAGCGGGCGCACCGTGGTCAGATCCCGTCCGTCGATGCGCGGATTGCCCGACAGGATGCGATCACGAACCAGATCCTTTTCCAGCTTGCCGAAGGCTTCCTTGATTTCGTCGGTGTCGGGCACGTTTTCTGCCCCTTCCGGGCACAGTTGCTCGATCACCTTGTGACGCAACGCGCTGATGGCGTCCCGGCGCTCCATCTTGTCGGTCAGCGCGTAGGCTTCGATCAAGTCGGCCTTGGCCAGCTCGGCGACCTTGTCGGCCAGGCCAGCCGGTTTCTCAGGCGCCTGCCAGTCCCACTGCGGCTTACCAGCCTCGGCGGCAAGCTCGGTGATTGCCTGGATGGCCGTCTGCATCTGTTCATGACCAAAGGTCACCGCACCCAGCATCTCGTCTTCGCTGAGCAAATCGGCTTCGGACTCGACCATCAAAACGGCCTTGGAGGTGCCGGCGACGACCAGATCCAGGCGCGAGTCATCGAGCTGGCTCTGGGTCGGGTTGAGGACGTATTCGCCGTCGATGAATCCGACCCGGGCGGCGCCGATCGGACCGTCGAAGGGTAGCCCGGCCAGGGTGACCGCGGCCGATGCACCGATCAGCGAGGGGATGTCGGCGTCCACTTCCGGGTTGGACGACATCACCGTGGCGATGACCTGGGTTTCGTTCATGAACCCGTCGGCGAAAAGGGGACGCAACGGCCGGTCGATCAGGCGCGAAATCAGCGTTTCCTTTTCGGTCGGACGACCTTCACGCTTGAAGAAACCGCCGGGAATTCGACCGGCGGAATAGAATTTTTCCTGGTAGTTGCAGGTCAGGGGGAAGAAATGCTGGCCCGGCTTGGCTTCCTTGCGCGCCACGGCGGTGACCAGGACAACGGTGTCGGCCATGGTGACCAGAACCGCGCCGTCCGCCTGACGGGCAACGTGACCCGTTTCCAGGGTGACGTCATGCTCGCCGTACTTGAAGGTCTTGGTAAACTTTTTCACTACTTCATCTCCACTTGTCGCAATGCAAAACACCCCGGATCAGCCATGCCAGCCGCCGGGGTGTTCAATTTCAATCGGTAAGCCCTGAGAGTCTTAACGACGCAGGCCCAGACGCTCGATCAGGTCGCGGTAGCGCTGGACATCCTTCTGCTTGACGTAATCAAGCAGGGAACGACGCTGGTTGACCAGCTTGAGCAGGCCTCTGCGCGAGTGGTGATCCTTCTTGTGCTCTGCAAAGTGGCTCTGCAGCTCCTGAATGCGCGCGGTCAGCAATGCGACCTGCACCTCAGGAGACCCGGTATCGCCCTCGGACAACTGGTGTTCCTGCACAACCTGCTGTTTCTGTTCTGCCGTCAATGACATCGGTACTCATTCTCCAAAAAGTCGGTGGGCGACCAGGCTTTTTCAGGAAACCCCCTTGAAATCGCTGATCCGGCACAGGGTCCGGGACGCTCTCAAGACGGGCTTGATGCAAAAGCCTTTTTTGTCGCCACAATCAAGTCAAGCAGGATATTGTAACCGGTCGATAGCGGCGATGACAAGAAAAACGACCGGGGAATCAGCGGCGAACGTCATCGAGCCCTTCACATGCATCTGTTGTCCTCCGGTCTGGTCATCGACGCCCGGGCGATTCGGCGAAACCATGGCTATCCAGCGGGTCGGAGAACACGCGGGGGTTGCTGGCGATTCGGGCAAACGCCGTCAGACTGTTCCATGGAATTCCGGTCGGCTCCGGGTCATTGAGGCGCCGATCCAGCCATTCGCGTGCAGCCTGATGCTGGGGAAGATCGGAAAACCGCGCATTCAGCAAGATATTGGCGCTGACATATTCGCTGAGCGCACCGCTCAGACGCACCGTCAGGGTGGTTTTTCCGGCCATTACACGATTCCAAGCGCAGGTTGCGCGTACTCACCTTTGTCAATATTGAAGACACACGCAACCAGCCAAACACGAGATCAAGCGCGCCCAGGCGCTGGAATCCGGCGACATCCTCGAGCAGTTCATGGACGAGATGCATGGATGGACCAAGGCGTGTGCGGAGGTGCTCAGAGACACTGCTCGAGACCTGAAGTCACGCCCCTCGAGGAAAGCCGAACTACTGGGCCAGTGACTGACCGAAGATGAAGCCACTGATCGAGTTGGCAGAAAAGTATTTCGGCGCCAGGCACGGCGTCGAACTTGACCTGCCCGCCCGCTCGACGCAACGCCAGCCGGTCAGGACCCGGCTGGATGTGCTCGTGACACTGGTGGAAGCCTACGCAGCTCGTCATTATCCGATGGACGATCCCGAGCCGGTCGAGGCCATCAAGTTTCGCATCGAGCAGCAGGGCCCAGGCAGAGAAACTTATTGCGCGAAGCCGCCTTCGCCAGTCGAACGCGGCTTCAAACCAGCCGAATCGTGTCCGAATATCGGGCGACCAAAGGATCATTGGTCCAGAGTGAAAGCGGCTCTGCCAGGCTCTGGGACACGATCAGGCGGTCGAAGGGGTCGCGATGGATGTCCGGAAGCTCGAGCAGGTCAACGATCTTTCCCGACGCTAAGGGCGCGGATCATCCTGAACGAAGCCGCGGGCTACAATGGGTCGTCCACCTCGTCCGGAAAGCCCGCATGGCCAGGCTGAGCAGCCAGATCGACCGCAAGGATGCCGAGTTTCAGCAGCGCCTGGCGCACCATCGCGCGCTGGCCGAGGAGCTGCGTGCGCAGTTGTCAGATAAAGGCCTGGGCGGGCCGGAGCGCTCGCGCACCAAGCACGTCGAGCGCGGCAAGCTGCTGCCGCGCGAGCGAGTGCGCGCGCTGCTGGATCCGGGCAGTCCGTTTCTGGAGATCTCGCCGCTGGCGGCCAACGGACTGTACGACGATGCCGCACCGGGGGCCGGGGTGATCGCCGGGATCGGGCGGGTGTCGGGCATCGAGTGCCTGGTGGTGGCCAACGATGCCACGGTCAAGGGCGGCACTTACTATCCGATCACGGTCAAGAAACACCTGCGCGCCCAGGAAATCGCGCTGGAAAACCACCTGCCCTGCCTGTACCTGGTCGACTCCGGCGGTGCTTTTCTGCCGCTGCAGGACGAGGTCTTTCCCGACCGCGATCACTTCGGCCGGATCTTCTACAACCAGGCCCGGCTGTCGGCCAAAAACATCCCGCAGATCGCCGTGGTGATGGGCTCATGTACCGCCGGCGGGGCCTACGTGCCGGCGATGTGCGACGAGGC
>PWJA01000001.1 GCA_003560975.1 Gammaproteobacteria bacterium | reverse complement strand
CTTCGCTTCTTCGAGCAAGCTCGAAACCGCAAAGCTTCCATTGCCTGCGCTCGCGCGCCTTGCCCACAACGCTTGTGCGACGGCTGAGCGTTACCTAATTAGCCGCATGGCCCACTAGCCGGCAACCCGCAGCTGACCGGCGTGGATCGCGACCGACACCTCGACGGCCGAACGCGTGACAACTTCGCCGTCGAGGTGAACAGGGGTCGGCGGATCGATTGCAAGTCTGAGCTGCCGGCAGCGCAGATGATGGACCCCCGCATGGCGACCATGGGCACCCCGGAACACCGAAGGCAGAATGCCGATGAGACGATGCAGCGGGAGATCATCGGCCCGACAGACATCCAGCCAGCCGTCGTCGATTTGCGCCCGGGGATTGAGCAGAAAACCGCCGCCGGCACGCCGACCGTTGCCGATGGCGAGCAGAAACTGGCGACCTTCCAGACGCCGGCCTTCCAGTTCCAGACGCATGGCGGCGGCCCGATATCCCGGCAGTTCGATCGCCACCGCCAGCAGGTAGCGCCACGGACCACGCAGGCGGGCCAGGACTTCGGCCCGGGCCGCTACCGCACCCTCGAACCCCAGGCCCAGGCTGTTGATGAACGCCGCCCGGCCGACGCCGCCATCGACGTTCTTCCACTCGACCAGGCCGGCATCACAGGCGCGGATCGGAGCGGTCGAGAAAAACGTCGCGGCGTGCTCGATGCCGGTCGGCACGGCGATCATGCTGGCAAAGTCGTTGCCCGAGCCGACCGGCAAAACGCCCAGCGCGGCCACTCCACCGATCAGGCCGCTGCCGACCTCATGCACCGTGCCGTCACCGCCGACCGCGATCACCACGCGGTTGTCCTGACCGCGTCGGGCCGCGGCCAGGCGCTCCGCCTCCCCGCGCGTACCGGTTTCGAGAATCTCGGCGCCGGGCACTGCCTCGCGCAGGCCTTCCGCGAGCACGGCGGCGCGCTGGCCGCGCCGCCCGGCAACGGGATTGAGGATGTAGGTCTGTTCTCTCGCCGCGGTCCCGGATGCGTTCAAGCGAGCACGTAAATCAGTAGGCCTGCGACGAAGGATACGCCACGAAGGAACGCATGAGGCCGCGCGCGCGGCGCGAATCGGCGTCGATCCGAAAGCCCGCGGCGATGACCGTTTGCTCGGTGTGGCGATTGGGGTGGCAGCCGCCGGCCAGGGCGGTCCACGCCGGCTGGATCAGATCCAGGGCCCGGGCCGGCAGTCGCGACCGGGCCTGAACATGCTCGAGCATGAGAAGACAACCGCCTGGTTCGAGAACGCGCCGGATTTCCGCCAGTCCGCGGGCCGGGTCCGATACGCTGCAGAAAACCAGGCTGGAAATCACGCAGTCGAAACTTGCGTCGGCGAACGGCAGGTGCTCCGCCGAGGCGACGGCCAGACCAGCGCCGGGCACGCGCCGGCGCGCGCGCTCCAGGGACCCCGCGTTCGGGTCGATCCCGAAGGCGCGATCGACGCGCCCGGCGAACTCGCGCAAACCCAGCCCCGTTCCGCAACCCACTTCCAGCACGCGCCCGCGAGCCCGCCCGACCAGGTCCGAGCGCCAGCGCGCCAGACCCGGAAACAGGCGGATCAGGGCGTCGTAGGCCCAGGGGATCTGCTCCACTCCGCGCATCGACGGGGCTATTGCAGGGTGTGCATCGACAGGTACCGGCCGCCGACGAAGCGGCTGAAGAACTCGCCCAGGGCCGGATGATCGATCTGTCCGCCGCGCGGGTCGGTATCGAGGTGACGCTCGGCCACGTAGGTGCCGTGTTCGGCCTCGTGCACCAGTACGTGATACCAGGGTTGATCCTTGGGGGGGCGCGATTGTGCGACCTGCTCGTACCACTCTTCGGTTCCCTGGAAAACCGGGTCCACGTCCACCACGACTCCGCGATAACCAAACTTGCGGTGCCGAACGACCTGTCCAATGAAAAATTTCGGTTTATGATCCATGTTGACCAGCTTACCAGCCTGCCGCAAACGGATGATCCAACGAATTGGCCGCAGCCTGCGCGTATTCGGTGCCACGCTGCTCCTGACCCTCAACAGCGTATTCCATATCACCCCCCTGCTGGTGGTTGCCCTGGGCAAGGCCGTGCTGCGCTTTGGCCCGGTGCAGGCCGTCTGCGACCGCTGGCTGATGGCCATTGCGGCCAGCTGGATCGACGTCAACAGCCGGATGATGGATCGCCTGACCAGCCTCAGGGTTCATGTTGACGGTCTGCCCGAACCGATGCTGGACGGGCATTTCATGGTGATCTGCAACCACCAGAGCTGGGTCGACATTCCCGTGTTGCAGAAGCTGTTCAACCGCCGCCTGCCTTTTCTGCGCTTCTTTCTGAAAAGCCAGTTGATCTGGGTGCCGTTGCTGGGACTAGCCTGGTGGGCGCTGGATTTCCCGTTCATGAAACGGTATTCGCGCGCGCAACTGGCCCGCCGTCCTGAACTGGCCGGTCGCGATACCGAGGCGACCCGCAAGGCCTGCCAGAAATTCCGGAAGATCCCGGTCTCGATCGTGAACTTTGTCGAGGGCACGCGCTTTACTCACGAAAAGCACGCCACACAGGAATCCCCGTATCGCAACCTGCTCAAGCCCCGCGCCGGCGGCACCGCTTTCGTGATGAACGCGATGGGCGATACGCTCGACACTCTGGTCGACATTACCATTGTGTACCCGCATGGCCGCGGCGAGCTGGCTGATCTGTTCGCCGACCGCATTCCGGAAGTACGCGTCCACGTGCGCCTGATGCCCATCCCCGAGCGATTCCGCGGCGGCGATTACGCCAACGACGAGACGTACCGCACCGAGTTCCAGCAGTGGGTCAACGAACTGTGGCGGCACAAAGACGCAACGATCCAGCGCCTGCTCGAACAGCCGGACGGCGAAGAGCGCCGCTCATCCAGCCCAACCTGAATCCCGGCCCGGAGCGCTAGCGCGGCCAGGCCTTGTCATTGACTGCCAGGCGGACCCAGGGCGCGTCCTCGATCACCAGCCCGTAGCGAATCAGAGCCGTTACCGGCACGGCAGAGAGTCCACCCAGCAAAAGACCCAGCCAGAACGGGCCTCCAATCGCGTCAGCAAGGGAGAACAGCGCCCAATAGGCCAGCAGACTGACCGGAGCTGCCGCCCACCAGACCGGGCGGACCGAAAGCCCTCGGCCGCAGTGAGCGCAATTGACCTTGCGGCCACGGTAAAGGTCGCTTAAATCCAGCGGGTGAATGCGCTGCTGACAAGTCGGGCAATCGCGGCGGGGATCAGACACGGTCGAGCAAGAGTGAGCTTCGAATGCGGCCTCATTCTTTCAAAGCGTCATCCGCCCGTCAAACCGCAAGATTACCTGCGCTCGGGGCAATCCGTTGCCCCAGCGCTGCACATCCGTCCAAACTCCCGGCCAGGTCCTGCCGAGCGACACGAGGTCGATGTCCTGATCTCGCCGTCCGGGGGCCAGCCTGGAAAATCGACTGGGTCAACGGCGACCGCTTCGGCGGCCGTCGCGGCCGCTTTCGTGCAGCGGCGTCCGGCCCTGCCCGTGCCAATCCTGGGGGATGGCAGGACGCCCTGAAGCACTGCGGGCGAAGGCGACCGGCCAGCTGGTAGACTCCAGGGTGCGCCCGTCATGGAACCGCCCTGAACGGATCACCGCCATGGCTCATTCGGAAGATCTGACCGCCCTGCTGCAAGCCTGGTCCACCGGCAACGGTGCTGCCGGCGAGCGACTGATGGCGCTGGTCTACGACGAACTCAAGGTTCTCTCGAGCAGCCGCCTGCGCGCGCATGGCGGCCCCGTCACCCTGCAGGCCACCGAACTGATCAACGAAGCCTACCTGCGACTGTCTGCCCAGAGTGACACCGACTGGCAGAATCGCAGCCATTTCTTCGCGATCGCGGCCACGGTAATGCGCCGAGTGCTGCTCGACCAGGCCAGGCGCCGGCACAGCGCCAGGCGCGACCGGCGCCTGGAGTCGTCGGAGAATCCAGAGCAGCTGGCCATGAGCGGCGAGCGGGCCGAACAGCTCTTGTCGCTGGACTCGGCCCTGGATCGTCTCGAGGCGCTGTCCCCGCGCCAGGCCCGGGTCATCGAGCTGCGCTACTTCGGTGGCCTGAGCATCGCCGAGGCGGCCGAAATGCTTGAGATCTCCGAGGCCACGGTCAAGCGCGACTGGGCATTGGCCCGGGCCTGGCTGCTCAGCCAGTTGCCCGCGCTCGACGAGCTATAGGAGCGCGCACATGGACCCCGACCGCTGGCAGCGCATCGGTGAGTGGTTCGCCAGGCTGGTCGACCTGGACGACCCGAGCCAGCGGCGCCGCCAACTGGAAGAACTGTGCGCCGAGGATCCGACGCTGCGCCCGGAGCTCGAAGCATTACTGACAGCCCACGAACGAACCGCGACGTTTCTGGAACGTCCGGCCCAGGCCGAGGCCGAGGCCGTGCTGGCCGAGCGTTTCCGCCGGCGCATGATCGGTCGCCGCTTCGGCTCCTGGGTGGTCGAAGCGGCCTTGAACGAAGGCGGCATGGGCAGCGTGTTCCGGGCCCGACGCGCGGGCGACGGCTTCAGCCAGCTGGGTGCCCTGAAACTGATCCGCTCAGGTCTGGAGAGCGAAACGCTGATCCGTCGCTTCGAACACGAGCGCCGTCTGCTGGCCCGCCTGGAGCAGGCCAACATCGCCCGCCTGCTCGACGGCGGCACGACCGAGGACGGCTTGCCCTGGCTGGTGATGGAACTGGTCGACGGCCAGCCCATCGATCAATGGTGCGATCAGCACCGGCTGTCGATTGCCGAACGCCTTGCGCTGTTCGAGCAGGTTTGCGGGGCGGTTCACTTCGCTCACCAGAATCTGATCATCCACCGCGATCTGAAACCGGGCAACATCCTGGTCAACCGGGATGGCCAGGTCAAACTACTGGATTTCGGCATCGCCAAGTTGCTCGAAGCCGATCCTTCCAGTCAGCGTACCCTGACCAGCCAGCGCCTCTTGACGCCGAGTTCGGCCAGCCCCGAGCAATTTCTCGGTCAGGCCGTCACCACCGCCAGCGACGTGTACGCGCTGGGCCTGGTGCTGTATCGACTGCTGTGCGGCACAGCCGCCTACGATATCGACGCCACCACCTCGCCGATCGACGCTCAGCGTCTGATCTGCCGCGACATGCCGACCCGACCGAGCCTGAG
>PWJA01000173.1 GCA_003560975.1 Gammaproteobacteria bacterium | reverse complement strand
GGGAGGACTACGAGGCCGACTATCGCCGGATTCATGACCTGCTGCGGGAGCTGGCCGAAGCCCGCCGGGCCGAACCTCGCACCTCTCTTCCGGAGTGGTATCCGCGCCTGGGGCTGGCCGATATCGGTTCGGCCGAGGCCAGCGGCATCCAGCTGGAGTTTCCCGGAACCGGGTTGCCCGCGCTGATCCTGGGAGAGCGCGATGCAACCACCGGAGGGCGCTATGTTCGCATCGCCGGCCAAGCGCAGGCCTGGCTGACCGATCAACCGCTGCAGATTCCCGATCAGGCCCTGGGCTGGCTGGAGCGCAGCGTCATGGACATCCCGGCCCGGGAGCTGGCGGAGGTCACGATCGTGCACCCGGACGGCGACCGCGTGCGCCTGCGGCCGGCCGATGAGGAGGGCGATCAATGGGTGCTGCTGGATGTACCCGAAGCTCGCCAGGCGGCACCGCGATGGGAGATTCGGCCGGTCGCGAACGGGCTTGCCAACGTGGTTTTCGAGAACGTGCGCCGGCACGCCAGCGACGTCCCCGAAGACGCCGTTCGGGCACTGTACGTCACCCGGGACGGCCTGAATTTCGTCGTCAGCCTGTTTGCCGATGAGGACGGGCGCTGGGCCCACTTTTCGGTGTCGGCGGAGGTCGAGGCCACGGTCGGGGAAGAGGCAGCCGAGCCGGCCGACGACCTGCTTGCCGATGCGGTGGCCGTCGATGCCCGGCTGGCACCCTGGCAGTACGCGCTCAACGAGCGCAAGTTCGAAGTCATGACCCGGCGCCTGGAAGATCTGCTGGAGCCCGCCGCGGACTAGTCCGGAATGCCGCTTGCCCGGGGGGCGCGGAACTCAGGGCTGCAGGAGCGTCGAATCGATTCCCGAGAAGACCTCGGCCAGTTCTTCGAGAAAATCGCTCAGAGCCGAGCTCTTTCGCCAGACCATGGCAATGGATCGCTTGGGTCCGTTCTCGCGGAAGGGTCGGGTGACCAGATTTTCGGTCGGTGAGATGGGGGGCTTGATGGCCAGAGAGGGCAGCAGGGTGATGCCGGTGTTGGCCGCGACCATCTGGCGCAGCGTTTCCATGCTCGTGGCGTGGAAATCCAGCTGTTCATGGGCTCCGGCCATCTGGCATACCGCCAGGGCCTGATCGCGCAGGCAGTGCCCGTCTTCCAGCAGCAGCAGTTCCTGGTCCTCCAGATCGGCCAGCGACAAGCGCTCGTGCCGACTGAGAGGATGCCCTTCCGGCATGGCCACCACGAAGGCTTCCTCGAACAGGGTGCGGGACACCAGTTGGTCACCGCCGGCCGGCAAGGCCAGCAGTCCGGCATCCAGCCGCCCCTGGTCGAGCATCTGCAGGATGCGCTCGGTTTTTTCTTCGAACAGGCGCAGCTTCAGCCGGGGGAATCGTCGCCGGATGGTCGGAATGACGTGCGGCAGGAGGTAAGGGGCCAGGGTCGGGAAGATGCCGAGCCGCAACAGGCCCGCATGCGGGTCGTGCGACCGGCGCGCGACTGCTTTCATTGACTCGACTTCGGCCAGCACGGCCCGGCAGCGCTCGACGACCTCCTCGCCGACGCGGGTGAGCATGACCTTGCGCGGCGATCGTTCAACGAGCTGGACGTCCAGTTCCTCCTCCAGCTTGCGAATCTGCGTGCTCAGGGTTGGCTGGCTCACATGGCAGCGCTCGGCGGCCTTGCTGAAATGCCGGACTTCGGCCAGGGTGACGAGATAGTGCAGGGCACGGATATTCATGGGCTTGAAGTCTCGCTGCGGCGATCCCCTGATTTCGACCGCCGGATCAGGACTGCCATCACCGTCAACTGTAGCCGATCGCCACCGCGACGCCGATGAAGAAAAGGGCCAGAACGGTATAGCCGCCAAGGACCGGCAGAATCCAGCGCGCCCACACGGCCCAGTCAATGCGCGCCGCACCCAGCACGCCCATCAGCGTGGCCGACGTGGGAATGATCAGGTTGGTCAGGCTGTCGCCGAGCTGGAAGCACAGGACCGTGACCTGGCGCTGGATGCCGACCAGGTCGCCCAGTGGCGCCATCAGCGGCATGGTCAGCGCCGCCTGGCCGGAGCCAGACGGAACCAGAAAGTTGATCGCGGCCTGGACGAAAAACATCAGCCAGGCCGAGAGCATCTCGGGCAGGTGGACCAGGCCCGAGGCCAGGGAGAACAGGATGGTGTTCATGACCGAAGGCTCGCCCGGATCGGTGCCGCCCAGCAGGAGGACCAGGCCTTTGGCCATGCCGACCACCAGGACCGCGGGAACCAGCCCGGCCGCACCCTCGCGGAACGCGCGCGCCTGGGCGTTGGCGCCCAGGCGGTTGGGTCCGGGCAGCAGGTAGAGCAGGCCGATGACCAGGCCCAGGGTGAAGAACTGGGCAGCGATTTACGGGATGAAATACTGGTGGGCCATGACCCCCCAGATCACCCAACCCACCCCGGCGACGATCAGGGCAAGGGCGAGCCCGTCTCGGACGGAGAACCCGGCCTGCTCGCCGGCGGTGGCGACGGTGTTGCGAAAGTGCTCGTCCGTGTCGTGCACCGGGGAGCTTTCCGGCGAGCGATAGACCTTGCGCGCCCACCACAGGGTGATGCCGATGCCCACCGCGGTAAATACCGTCCACAGGATCATGCGCAGCGGTGCGCCGCTGAGGACCGGCACATCGGCGATACCCTGGGCGATGGCCACGTTGAACGGGTTCATCCAGCTCGACGCGAAGCCCACCCTGGAGGCCACGAACGTCACCAGCACTGCGGTGATCGAGTCATAGCCCAGGCGGACGATGATCGGCGCCAGCAGGATCACGAAGGCGATGGTCTCCTCGCTCATGCCGAAGATCGCCCCGCCCAGCGAGAACAGGAAAAACAGCAGCGGCAGAACGACGATGGGGTCGCGTTCGGTGCGCTGGATCAGGGCGCGCACGCCGCGGTCGATGCAGCCGGTTTTCATGATGACTCCGAACGCGCCGCCCACGACGAGCAAAAAACCCATGATGCCGATCGCGGCACTCATTCGGGAGCCGGACGTCAGGCCTTCGAACGGGGCATTCAGAAAGCCTACGGCGCTGGGGTCGGCGTTGAACAGCGGCGTTCCCGGCGCGCCTTCACGGCTCAGGCTGAAGCTGTCCAGGGCCACCGGCTGGGTGCCGCCGTCCGGGCCGGTCTGGATGTCGAAGTGGCCGGCCGGCACGAGGAAACTCAAGGCGACCAGAACCAGAGCGACCCAGAACAGGATGACCAGGGTATCCGGTGCGCGCCGGGCGACCGGGTTGGGGCTCATGCAGCGCTCCGGACGGGCTGGGCGCGATCGATCAGCGCAGTGAGGTCGATGCCTTCCGGTAGTTCGCCATACATCAGTCCACGTTCGGGTCCCAGGCGTCCGCGCACGAAGGCCTCGGCGACCCCTTCCGGTCCGGACCGCATCAACACGGCGGCCTGCAAGCTCAGGGCCAGCGTTTCCACCACCCTGCGAGCCTTGATCTGGAGCGCATCGGTCCGGGCCAGATCGCGGTGCATGCGATCGACCAGGGCCTGCACCTCGGGTGCGGCGGCCGCGGCCGGGGCCACGAACTCCAGAATCGCTTCCAGGCAGTGCGGCTCGCGCTGGAGGGCACGCAGCACGTCCAGGCACTGGACGTTGCCCGAACCCTCCCAGATGGCGTTGACCGGTGCTTCCCGATAGAGTCTTGGCAGGATGAATTCCTCGACATAGCCGGCGCCGCCCATGCACTCCTGGGCCTCGTTGATCATGCCAACGGCCCGCTTGCAGACCCAGTACTTGGCCACCGGGGTGGCGACGCGGGCGATCAGCTCGGCCATTTCGTCACCGGCCTGGGCGCGCTCGAAACACCCGGCCAGGAAAAGGGCCAGGCGCACGGCGGCCTCGGACTCCAAAGCGAGATCGGCGAGCACGTTGCTCATCAGCGGCTGGCGCGCCAGGGCAGCTCCGAAGGCTTCTCTTTGAGCGCAGTGGTGGAGGGCCTGGGCGGCGGCCTGGCGCATCAGCGAGGCCGAGCCAATGACGCAGTCCAGCCGGGTCTCGGCAACCATGCGAATGATGGTGGCCACTCCGCGCCCGGGTTCGCCGATCATTTGCGCCCAGGTGCCCGGGTATTCGATTTCGCTCGATGCATTGGAGCGATTGCCGAGCTTGTCCTTGAGGCGCTGGATGTGGATCGGGTTCACGCCGCCGTCGGGGCGCCAGCGCGGGACCAGAAAGCAGCTCAGGCCCTCGCCGGTCTGGGCCAGGCTGAGGAACGCGTCCGACATCGGAGCCGAGCAGAACCACTTGTGGCCGACCAGTTCGTATTCCCGGCCGGGGCCGGCCGGACCCAGCGGTCGGGCCCGGGTGGTATTGGCCCGCACGTCCGATCCGCCCTGCTTCTCGGTCATGGCCATGCCGATGGTCACGCCTCGTTTGGTGCCGGCGGGACCAAAATCCGGGTCGTATTGCGCGGACAGCACGCGCGGCACCCAGTCGGACGCGACGTCCGGCTGCAGCCGCAGCGAGGGCACCGCTGCGTGGGTCATGGTGATCGGGCACATCGTGCCGGCCTCGAACTGATTGTGCAGGTACATCAGGGCCGAACGAGCCACTCGCGCTCCCGGCTGGTCGCTCCAGGTCAGGCTGGCCAGGCCATGTTCGATGCCCAGCGCCATCAGGCGATGGTAGCTGGGGTGAAAGTCGACCTGATCGACGCGGTGACCATAGCGATCGTGGGTGCGCAGAACCGGCTCGTGCCGGTTGGCCGCGAAGCCCAGTTCGAGCACCTCTCGGCCGGCGATCTCGCCGTAGGCGAGCAGGCGCTCTTCGAAGGCCTGGCCGCCTTCCTGGCGTACCGCTTCGCGCAGGGCGGAATCGCCGCGGTAGGCGTTGTAATTTTCCAGCCCACGAGGCTGGTTCAGCACCTCGTGGGTTGCGATCGGTGCGGTTGGGCCAGACATGCTGCGACCGGACGTGGTGATTTCGGGCCCTAGTATATCGGTCCCGCCCGAAGCCCGTGCCGGCCGGCTCTGTGCGTCGATCGGGCGGAGCGTGGGGGGTGGGCTACAAGTCCAGCCCCAGCACGTCGGCCAGGAACATGGTTTCGGCCTCGCGCTGGAAATCGCGGTTGGACTGGCGCGCGAAGCCGTGGCCTTCGTCCAGCGCCAGCAGATACCACGGGTCCCCGCCGGCGCTGCGCACCGCTTCGAGAATCTGCTCGGCCTCCGAGGCCGGCACGCGCGGATCGTTTGCGCCCTGAATGATGAACAGCGGGGCGGTGATTCGCTCGGCGTTGTTGGCCGGCGAAATCGACTCGAGGAATTCGCGAACCTCGGGAATGCGCTCATCGCCGTACTCGGCGCGGCGCAGGTCGCGTCGATAACCGGCGGTGTTTTCCAGGAAGGTGACGAAATTGGAGATGCCGACGATATTGATCCCCCCGGCCAGTCGATCGGAGTAGTGCATCAGGCTGGCCAGGACCATGTAACCGCCGTAGGAGCCTCCGTAGACCACGACGCGATCGGCGTCGAGGTCCGGCTGGTGCTCGATCCAGTCGAGCAGCGCGCCGATGTCGAACACCGAGTTCTCGCGCAGGAACACGTTGTCGAGGTTGACGTACTCGTTGCCGTAGCCGGATGAGCCGCGCACGTTGGGAACCACGACGGCCGCGCCCAGTTCGTGGACCCAGTATTGAAACGTCGAGCTGAACCCGGGCCGCGCCTGGCTTTCGGGGCCGCCGTGGATGGACACGATGACCGGATGTGGACCGTCGCCATCCGGGCGGTGCACGAAGGCGGGCACTTCCAGTCCGTCGAAGCTTTCGAAGGTGACCAGTTCAGGAGCGCGGAAGCGGGACGTGTCCAGGCCGCCGACTTCGGACTCGGTCCAGCGCAGCAGCTCGCCGCTGTCCAGCTCCAGGGTCCAGGCATCCCCGGGGGAGCCCGCCCAGCTGTGGCTGAAGCCGAGGCGCTCGCCGTCCGGGCTGAACTTCACCTGGCCGATCAGGCCCACGGGAAGCTCGGGAACCGGGATCGACTCGGCGCGCTCCAGGTCCAGCAAATGGAGTTCGGAAATCCCGCCGGCGTTGATCGTGTAGGCCAACCGCCGTCCGTCGGGGGAGAGATCCATCGCCTGCACATCCCATGGGTGTTCGACGACGACGCGTTCCTCTCCGCTTTCGAGATTGAGAGCGAGGATCCGTCGAAACTCGCTGTCGGCATCGCTGACCAGGAACAGCTCCGATCCGTCGGCGGAAAACCGCACGGCGCCGTAGGCGACCTGCCGGTCCGGCTCGATCTGGCGGAGTTCGCCGCTTTCGATGTCGAGCATGAACAGACGGGTTTCGTTGATCGAGATGTAGCGGCCCAGCAGCAGCTGAGTACCGTCGGGCGACCATTCGCGCGGTGCCGTGGCCCCTTCGGCCTGGATCAGCTTGCGGCGCGAGTCCGGGTCGGCCGGATCGCCCATCCAGATGGTGTAATCGGGCTGCTCCCAGGTCGCTGATGCCCACGCGACCCGGGTGCCGTCGGGCGACCAGGTCAGGCCCAGGTTGCGAGTCCCGGACTCGGTAAACTGGCGCGATTGAGCGGAGTCGGGATCAAACAGAAAACCCTGAAAGAATTCGTCGCCACCCACATCGCGGGTGAACATGAATTGTCCGGATCCGTCGGGGCGCACGGTCGGGGCGCCGGTGCGCTGGTCGTAAAAGGTGATCTGGCGACGCTTTCCCATTGGCTCGGCGACTTGGTGGATCTGGTTGGTTTCGCCGAACCGGGTCAGAATGTAGATGCCGCCGTCGGGGGCGAAATCGGAGAAACTGGCAGAGCGCACGTTCTGGTACTGGCGCAGCCGCGCGCGCACCGAATCGGGGATGTCCGGGATGTTTTCCAGGACCAGGTTGCCCTGCTGGACCCGCGCCGGCTCGGCGTCTGCGAGCAGCGGCTGAGAGACCAGGGTGCATGCGAAGACCAGGGCCGCCGCAGATCGGGCCAGCGGGGTCACCGTGTGAGATGGGGTCATGTCGGATCTTGTTCGGTTGGTTTGAGAATCAGGCCGGCAATCGCCCGGCGGTTTTCACTCATCAGTACGTTGAAGGTCCTGCAGGCCGCGGTCAGGCTCATGCATTCAAGGCCGATGCCGCGTTTGAAGAACAGGCGCTGAATGTCGGCCGAAGGGAACCGGCCCTGTTCGCCGCAGCCCAGAACCACCAGCTCCGGCTGATGTTCGAGCAGCGGCGCGATCGTGGTTTCCGTCAGGTCGGCGAGATCCTGCACGGGCCAGCCGGTCTCGAGCAGTCTCGCCCCGACGATCAGGCTGGTGGAAAAGCGCTGGTCGTCGATGACGATCTGGCTGGAGCTGGCGCTGCGGACGGCGTGGTAATTGCCCGGCTTGTGCTCGGTCAACTGCATCATGGCGGATCGATTGGATCGTTATGAAAACAACGGATCAGGAAGGTAAAGCCAGTTTGGGTTTTTCTTGGTTCTTGCGATAGTAGCAAGCGACCTGGCCGATCTGGTGAACGAGTTCGGCGCGAAACTGCGTGGCGATCTGGGCCACCCACTGGCTGCGCTGCGCGCGATCGGCCCGGAGCTTGATCTTGATCAGTTCGTGGTGGGTCAGGGCCTGCTCGATCTCGGCCAGCACCGATTCGCTCAAGCCCTTGTCGGCGATCATGACGACCGGGTCGAGGTCGTGCGACAGTCCTCGCAGATACTTGCGCTGGGCGTTGGTCAGGGGCATGGGATTGTCTTGCAGCGGGATCGGCCGTCATTCTACTGCAACCGACAGCGAAGCTTCGGCTGGATGCCCGGGGCCACCGCCTGGCGTCACCACTGTCTCGATTCCCGCGTCCGTCTGCCTGAACACCGGCGAAGAACAGGCCCTCACAGCCGCCGGTGGCTTACACTGTCGAAGGAGATTGCCCGCAGAGCGTTCCATGTCGTCGAAAGCCTGGAAAACGCGCCAGCAGAATGACCCGTACGTGCGCCGGGCGCGCGATGAAGGCTACCGGGCCCGGGCGGCCTACAAGCTGCTGGAGCTTGATCAGAAAGACGCCCTGTTTCGGAACGTGAAAACGGTGGTCGACCTGGGTTCGGCGCCGGGCAGCTGGTCCCAGGTGGCCCGACGGCGTCTCGGTGAGAAGGGCCGGGTGGTGGCCCTGGACATTCTGCCGATGGACTCGTTGCCGGGTGTGGTCTTCATCCAGGGGGACTTTCGCGAGGACTCGGTTCTGGCGGAGCTGGAGCGATGGCTGCAGGCGGACAAGGTTGACCTTGTGTTGTCCGACATGGCCCCCAATCTTTCCGGGATCGGGCCGGCCGATCAGGCGCGCAGCATCCATCTGGCCGAACTCGCCGTGGCGTTTGCGCAGGAATGGCTGGATCCTTCGGGGCGTTGCGTGGTCAAAGTCTTCCAGGGCGCTGGATTTGACAGCCTGCTCACTGACTTCAGGCGAACATTCGTCAGGACGAAAGTACGCAAGCCCGCCGCTTCCCGCCCGGAAAGCAAGGAAGTTTACCTTGTCGGCAGCGGCCTGACCTGATTCATCGAGCCTGCCGAGTCGCGTACAATCGAGTGCGCGGTCGAGCGAAAAGCCATTTGGAGAAGACTGTTGAGTGATTTTGCCAAAAACCTGCTGATGTGGATCGTCATCGCGATGGTCCTGATGAGTGTATTCAATTACTACTCGCAGCCGCAGGAACAAACGCGCGAGATGACCTACTCGGAGTTTCTGGCCGAAGTCCGGCGGGGCAACATCGAGGAAGTGGTGATCCAGGAAGGCTCGGGCGCGACCACGGTAACCGGACAGCGCCGAGACGGCCGGCAGTTCACCGTTCAGGCTCCGCGCAACGATCCGGGGCTGATCCTCGACCTGGAAAACCACAGCGTCGCCTTCACCTACGACGACCCGCCGCGCCGCTCCCTGATCATCGATATCCTGATCAGCCTGCTGCCGGTCCTTGTTCTGGTGGGCCTCTGGGTCTACTTCATGCGCCAGATGCAGGGCGGCATGGGCGGGCGCGGGGGCGCCATGAGTTTCGGCAAGTCGCGGGCAAAGCTGCAGGGCGAGGACCAGGTCAAGGTCACGTTTCAGGACGTGGCCGGCTGCGAAGAGGCCAAGGATGAGGTGGTCGAACTGGTTGACTTCCTGCGCTCGCCGGCGAAATTCCAGCGCTTGGGCGGACATATTCCCAAGGGCATTTTGATGGTCGGCGCGCCGGGTACGGGGAAAACCCTTCTGGCCCGCGCCATTGCGGGCGAAGCCCGGGTTCCGTTTTTCTCGATTTCCGGCTCCGATTTCGTCGAAATGTTCGTCGGAGTTGGTGCGTCGCGTGTGCGCGACATGTTTGAAACGGCCAAAAAGCACGCCCCCTGCATCATATTCATCGACGAAATTGACGCCGTGGGCCGCCAGCGCGGCGCCGGACTGGGTGGCGGCCATGACGAGCGCGAACAGACGCTGAACCAGCTCCTGGTCGAGATGGACGGCTTTGAAGGCAACGAAGGCATCATCCTGATCGCGGCAACCAACCGGCCGGATGTGCTCGACCAGGCCCTGCTGCGCCCGGGTCGCTTCGACCGCCAGGTGGTCGTGCCGCTGCCGGATCTCAAGGGCCGGGAACAGATCCTCAAGGTCCACATGCGCAAGGTGCCGATCGGTGACGATGCCGACCCGCGCGTGATCGCGCGCGGAACCCCGGGCTTTTCCGGAGCCGACCTGGCCAACCTGGTCAACGAGGCTGCCCTGTTTGCCGCCCGCCAGGACTCCAAGACCGTCCGCCAGATGCATTTTGAACTGGCCAAGGACAAGATCATGATGGGCGCCGAGCGCAAGTCCATGGTGATGTCGGAAGACGACAAGCGTCTGACCGCCTACCACGAGGCGGGACATGCCATCGTCGGGCGCATCGTTCCGGAGCATGATCCCGTCTACAAGGTGACCATCATCCCGCGCGGCCGCGCGCTGGGCGTCACCATGTTTTTGCCCGAAGAAGACAAGTACTCCATGACCAATCAACAGCTTCGCTCGCAGCTGGCCAGCCTGTTCGGCGGGCGTGTGGCCGAGGAGTTGGTCTACGGCAAGGACAACGTCACCACCGGGGCTTCCAATGACATCGAACGGGCCTCGGCAATCGCGCGCAACATGGTCACCAAGTGGGGTCTGTCGGACAGCATGGGCCCATTGGCCTACGGTGAAAACGAAGACGAGGTGTTTCTGGGTCGTTCCGTGACCCAGCACAAGCACATTTCCGACGAGACCCATCGTCAGCTCGACCAGGAAGTGCGTCGGATCATCGACGAGGCCTATGCCACGGCGCGCAAGATCCTGGAAGAGCATCGCGACCGCCTCGAGATGATGGCGGAAGCCCTGATGCGCTACGAGACCATTGACGTCAAGCAGATCGATCAGATCATGGAAGGACGGGAACCGGATCCTCCCGAAGGCTGGAACGATACGCCCCCGCCGCCGCGTCCTCGCGACGGTGGCGACGACGGAGAGGAGCCGTCCGGTCAGCCCGCGCCGGGTTGATCATCGGCTGCACTGCTGGGTGCGAAACGCCGGCCTCTGGGCCGGCGTTTTTTTGGGTGGCCCGATTCGGCAAGGTTCGTCCCAGGCGGTAAAATGGCCGTCTGTTCCTCGCTCAACCCCGGCCAGGCACCCGCACTCATGACTGCCACGTTGATGGATCGCATTGCAAGCGCTGTTCGGGATCGGCACCCGCTGCTGATGGGCGTGGTCAACGTGACCCCCGACTCCTTTTCCGATGGGGGGCGGTTCGAGCGTCCCGAAACGGCGATTGCGCATGCTCTCCAGCTGCACCAGCAGGGGGCTGATATTCTGGATATCGGTGGAGAGTCCACGCGCCCCGGTGCGCAACCGGTCGGGGAGCAGGTCGAGCTTGATCGCGTGATCCCGGTCATCGAGGGAATTCGCGCCGCGACCGATGTTCCGATCTCGATTGACACGAGCAAGCCTGGCGTGATGCTGGCCGCCGTTCGGGCCGGGGCCGACATGATCAACGACGTCAACGCCCTGCGTGCGCCCCAGGCGATCCGGGTGGCGGCGGATCTGGCCGTGCCGGTCTGCCTGATGCACATGCAGGGCGAGCCTCGCACCATGCAGAAAGATCCTCGCTACGGGCGCGTCGTCGACGACATCATGGCTTTTTTCAGCGCCCGGGTTCGCGCCTGCCTCGCCGCCGGTCTGCCGGCCGAGCGCATCGTCCTCGACCCGGGGTTCGGTTTCGGCAAGACGCTGGATCACAATCTGGAGCTGCTGGCCGGGCTGGAGCGAATCGGCCGTTCGGGTCACCCGGTGCTGGTTGGTCTGTCGCGCAAGTCCATGCTCGGCGCGATCACCGGCCGGGAGCAACCCGATCAGCGTGTTGCCGCCTCGGTGGCCGCGGCCCTTCTGGCCGCGCAGCGCGGTGCGGCCATCATACGTGTCCATGACGTGGCCGAAACGGCCGATGCCCTGGCGGTCTGGAGGGCGGTCAGGAACCTGGAATCATCAGAAGGAAAAGCGCAATGAGATATTTTGGAACCGACGGCATCCGAGGGCGAGTGGGAGATCCTCCGATCACGGTGGACTTCATTCTCAATCTGGGCTGGGCCGCCGGTACCGTGCTGGCCGGGCAAAGCGACGAGCGCTGCAGCGTGGTGATCGGAAAGGACACCCGGATTTCCGGGTACCTGTTCGAATCGGCGCTGGAGGCCGGTTTGTCGGCGGCCGGAGTCGACGTGCTGCTGCTGGGCCCGATGCCGACTCCGGCGATCGCCCATCTCACGCGCAGTCTGGGTGGGGCGGCCGGGATTGTCATTTCCGCCTCGCACAATTCCTACGAAGACAACGGCATCAAGTTTTTCTCCGGCGAGGGCCTGAAGCTGGACGACGACGTGCAGCAGGCCATCGAGGCGGCGCTTGACCAGCCTCTGGCGCAAGTTGCTCCCCATCGTCTCGGCAAGGCTTCGCGAATCAGCGATGCGATCGGGCGCTACATCGAATACTGCAAGGGCACGATCACCTGGGGAAGCCGATTCGAGGGGCTGAAGGTTGTTCTGGACTGCGCCAACGGCGCGACCTATCGAATCGCCCCGGAGGTATTCCGGGAGCTGGGAGCTGACGTCGTCGCCATCCACAACCAGCCGGACGGGCTGAACATCAACGAGCGCTGCGGCTCGACCGATCCGGCCAGCCTGGCCGAGACGGTTCTTTCCGAAAACGCCGATCTGGGCATCGCCTTCGACGGCGACGGCGACCGTGTGCTCCTCGTCGATCACGAGGGGCGCCTGGTCGACGGCGACCAGATTCTGTACTTGCTGGCCACGGCCCGGCACGCGGCCGGCCAGTTGGCGGGCGGCGTGGTCGGAACCGTGATGACCAATTTCGGGCTCGAGGAAGCGTTCGCCCGGCTTGATGTGCCGTTCGAACGCAGCCGGGTCGGTGACCGCTACGTCCACGAAATGCTGGTTCGCAAGGGCTGGGTGCTGGGCGGCGAGAGTTCGGGTCACATCCTGTGTCTGGATCGCGCCTCGACCGGCTGCGGAATCGTCAGCGCCCTGCAGGTCGTCGAGGTGGTGGCCGCCGGAAGGCAGTCGCTGGCGGCGCTGGTTTCGGGGATGCACAAGTATCCCCAGGTCATGATCAACGTTCCGGTCCGGGGCGATGCGCGCCGGGTCGTCGATCGGGATCCCGCCGTGCTCGAAGCGGTCCGCGCGGCAGAAGAACGCCTGGCCGGCCAGGGCCGGATCATTCTGCGCCCATCGGGGACCGAACCGGTGGTTCGGGTCACCGTGGAAGGGCGTGACAAGGGCGAGGTCGCTCGCCTGGCCGACGAATTGGCCGAAGTCGTCGCCGGCGCGGTTCCTTCATGAGTGCCCCGGCCGGCATTCCCGTGCTGTCGCTGAGCGATTTCGACGGGCGACGCGGCGGGTTCACCGATGGTATCGGCAGTGCCTGGCGCGAGTTCGGGTTTGTCGGTGTTCGCGATCACGGCGTGTCGACCGAGACCATCGCGGCGGCCGAGGAGGCCTTTCAGGCGTTTTTCGACCTGCCCGAGGCGGTGAAACAGCGCTACCGGCTTCCGGGCGCTGGCGGGGCGCGCGGCTATACCGGTTTTGGCGTGGAGCAGGCCAGGGACCACAACCGGCCGGATCTGAAAGAGTTCTGGCATGTCGGTCGCGAGATCGAGGGGCAGAATCCCTTTCCGGACGTTCTGTTGCCCAACCTGTGGCCGGACGAGCTGACCGAGTTTCGTTCGGCCGCCCTGGCCTTGTACCGGGCATTGGACGCGCTGGGCGCCCGCTTGCTCGCGGCCGTCGCCCTGGATCTGGAGCTTCCGCAAGACTGGTTTGCCGACAAGGTCGACTTCGGTAACTCCATTCTGCGGCCGATTCACTATCCGCCCATCGAGAAAGCGCCCGAAGGCGCGGTGCGCGCCGCCCGTCACGAAGACATCAACCTGATCACCCTGCTGCTGGGGTCGAAGCAGCAGGGTCTGGAAATCCTCACGCATGATGGGCGATGGGTGCCGGTGACCACGCTGCCGGGCACCATCATCGTCAATGTCGGCGACATGCTGCAGCGCCTGACCAACCACGTCTATGCATCGACCACCCACCGCGTGGTCAACCCACCCGGCGCGGCTGCCCTCACGTCACGCTATTCGATTCCCTTTTTCGTTCACCCGAATCCGGATTTCCTGATCAAGACGCTGCCGCAGTGCGTTGCACCGGACCGTCCGAACCGCTACCCCGAGCCGATCACGGCACACGCCTATCTGCTGGAGCGCTTGCGCGAAATCGGTTTGCTCTAGGTAAGCAGACCTCAGTCCGGGTCCTGTTCCGCGGCGGTTTGCGTGATGCGCGCGCTGACCGCAAAGCGGCGAAACTGCAGGCTGACATCGAGGCCGGGACGGAACTGCTGGGGACGCGTCAGGGCCTGTCCCCGGGCATTCCTGACCACGGCATAGCCTCGTTCGAGAACTTTCAGCGGGCTGACGCCGTCGAGCGCACGGGCCAGTTCGGCGAGGCGGGAGGCCGGGCGCTGCAGGCGGTGATCCACGGCCAGATCGAGCCGGCGGGCGAGGGCGGCCAGGCGTTCCGAGCGGTCGCGCAGCCGCTTTTCCGGCGACGCGGCCAGCAGGCGCTGCCGGAGCTGGCTCAGGCGATCCTCGGCCCGGCTCAGGCGCCGGACGAGCGCGCGCTGCAGGGCCTTGTCGAGCAAAGCGGTCCGCGCGCCGATCTCGCCCAGGCGGCGGCCTGGATGAAGACCGGTCAGGCGCCGCTCCAGGTAGTCCAGTTCCTGAGCATGGCGCTCCAGGCGCGCCCGAGCCGCGCGCTTCAGGCTGGTCTGGAGCGAGTCGATCCGGCGCCGAAGCGCCGGACCGTCCGGGGTGACTGCTGCAGCGGCGGCGCTGGGGGTCGGTGCGCGCAGATCGGCCACGAAGTCGGCGATCGTGAAGTCCGTTTCATGGCCCACGCCGGTCACGACCGGGGTGTTCATCTCGGCGATCCGGCGGACCAGTTCCTCGTCGTTGAAGGCCCACAGATCTTCCAGGGAGCCACCGCCTCGGGCGAGCAGGATGACATCGCCAAAGCCATCGCGATCGGCGGCGCGCAGCGCGCGGATGATTTCTCCGGGTGCTTGCTCACCCTGGACCTGGGCCGGATAGACGCGGATCCGGGCCAATGGCCAGCGCTGGCCGAGCACGTGCAGGATGTCGCGGATGGCGGCCCCGCTGGGGCTGGTGACCACGGAAATGGCGGCCGGCCAGGCCGGCAGCGGTTTTTTCCGTTCGGGCGCAAACAGACCCTCTCCGGAAAGCTTGTTCTTCAGCGCCTCGAATGCGAGCTGCAGTTCCCCGGCGCCGGCGTCCAGGAGGCCGTCGGCAATCAGCTGGTAATCACCGCGCGGCTCGTACAGGCTCAGGCGTCCCCGGACGAGCACGGCGTCGCCGTTTTTCGGACGAAAGGCCAGACCCGCGGCATTGCCGCGAAACAGCGCACAACGAATCTGGGCGCGGCTGTCCTTGACGGTGAAATACAGGTGCCCGGAGGCCGGTCGGGCCAGGTTCGAAATCTCGCCGCGCAGCCACAGCCTGGGGAAGCCGGCCTCCAGGTGGACGCGTACCTCCTGGTTGAGTTCGGCAGGGCCGTAGATGCGGGTTTCCGGTCCCGGTGCGGACAAGGTCATGGGCTGGAAGTATACCCCTGCGGCTGGACAGAGCCGGCAGCGGTGGTTCTGTTGTCTGCTCCGCATGCGACTGGCGGCGGTTCGCGCTATCCTTTGCGGTCCACCCAGCAATGAGGTATGCATGAGCGATCCAGCCGACTTTTCCTCCGAACAGCATCGCCTGATTCTCCGCCAGACGCGGCTGGAAGATTACGAGGACATCGCGGCGATCATGGACAAGGTCTACCCCGGTGGCCTGGATGGTTCCTGGACGAAAGCGCAATTCAAGTCGCAGATTCAGCGCTTTCCGGAGGGCCAGTTGTGCATCGAGGACAACGGACGCGTCATCGGTGCCGCGATCTCGATGGTCGTCAAATACAGCCGCTGGGGCCACGATCACAAGTACTGGGACATCGTCGGCAACGGCTTTCTGACCACCCATGACTCCAGGGGCGACGTGCTGTACGGGGTGGATGTGTTCGTCGATCCCGATTACCGCGATTTGCGCCTGGGTCGACGTTTGTACGATGCGCGCAAGGAGCTGTGCGAAAACCTCAACTTGCGCGGAATCGTTGTCGGCGGCCGGATTCCCGGCTATCACGCCCACCGCGACACGCTCAGCCCGCGGCAGTACGTGGCCAAGGTGCGCTCGCGCGAGCTGAACGATCCGATTCTGACCTTCCAGCTGGCCAACGACTTCCAGGTCCGCAAGATCGTTCGCGGCTATCTGCCCGATGACAAGGCTTCGGCCGGACACGCGGTGCTGCTGGAGTGGGTCAACGTCTATTACGAGGAAGACACCCCCGGTGCGGTCGGTGGGCGGCCTTCGGATGTGCGCATTGGCGCCGTCCAGTGGCAGATGCGCCCCACCCGCACACTGGAGGATCTGTACGGGCAGATCGAATATTTCGTCGATGCCGTGTCCGGCTACCAGGCCGATGTGGTTCTGTTTCCCGAGTTCTTCAATGGGCCCATGATGGCGCCGTGGAACGATCAGGGTCCCGCCGAAGCGGTACGTCAGCTGGCCGGCTATACCGAGCAGATTCGCGACCAGCTGCTGCGCTATGCGGTGTCCTACAACATCAACATCGTCGCCGGCTCCATGCCCGAGTATGACGGCGAACAATTGCGCAACGTTTGCTACCTGTTGCGGCGTGACGGCACCTGGGACCGCCAGTACAAGATTCACGTCACGCCCGACGAGAAAAGCTACTGGGGACTGCGCGGCGGCAATCGGGTGGCGGTTTTCGAGACCGATTTCGGCAAGATCGGCATCCTGATCTGTTACGACGTCGAGTTTCCCGAGCTGCCGCGTCTGCTGGCCGATGAGGGCATGAACATTCTTTTCGTGCCCTACTGGACCGATACCAAGAACTCCTATTTGCGCGTGCGTCGTTGTGCCCAGGCACGGGCGATCGAAAACGAGTGTTATGTGGTCATCACCGGTTCGGTCGGCAACCTGCCGCGCGTCGAGAACATGGACATGCAATATTCCCAGGCGGCGGTGTTCACGCCTTCCGATTTCGCCTTTCCACACGATGCCATTGCCCACGAAGCCACGCCCAATACGGAAACCATGCTGATCGCCGACCTGGACCTGGACAATCTGCGCGAGATTCGCTCGCACGGCTCGGTGCGCAATCTGCAGGATCGGCGCCTGGATCTGTACGAGTTGCGCTGGCGCTCGGCCCGGGAGGGTGGCGATTAGCGCTCCTTTAACCCGCCTTGTGCGGTTGGCTTGATATGATGAAGCTTGACTCGAAAAAAAAGGTTGGCATCTCATGTGGTCTGGCATTACCGGCGTAATCATCGGCATTCTGATCGGGGGCGTTGCGGCCTGGATCTGGCTCAAGGGCCGTTCCGGCAGTGCGGGTTCGGTCGAGACCCTCAAGCGCGAAAACGAGCGCTTCCGTGAGGAGGTCAACGAACATTTCGTCCAGACCGCCGAGTTGATCAACCAGCTCACCGACAGCTACAAGGCGGTCTTCGACCACTTGAGTGATGGTGCGGAAAAACTGGTTGATCAGGATGCGGTGCGTGAGCGCATGCCCCAGGTCAGCGACGAAGAGGTTCGGCTCAAGCGGCTCGGCGCGCCGCTGGAGAGGTCGGTCGCCGAAGAAGCGGCGCCAGCCACGGAGGAGTCGGTCGACGCGAAGGACGATCCGGAAACCTCGGCCACCGAGCCCCGGCAAGACCCGACCGACGAGGAACGCAGGTTCGGCGAAGAAGGCCCGGCCGGCGAGGCAGACCAGGACGACGCGGCAGGCAAGGGCGACGACGCGGACAAGGGCGACGACGCAGACAAGGACGACGAGAAAGACAGGGGCGGCAAACGGGATCAGTCGAGCTGAGGTTTGCCGATGACGACCAGGTTGGGCGGTGAGCACTCGACTCGCCAGCCGTGGCGCTGCGCCAGCACCGTGAAGGTGTGCGGCCGATAAAAAACAACGTGGGTGGGGTCGCGCCGGTAGTGCCAGCGCGCGAAACGCGCATCTTCGGTCTGAAACCTCGTCATGATCACCAGCCAGCCTCCGGGACGCAACAGGGCGTCCAGGCGCTCGAACTCCCGCATCGGGTGGTGAAAGTGTTCGACCACTTCGGTGCAGGTCACGGCATCGTAGCGTTCCTGGAGCAGGCTCGAATCAGGCCGATAGATCGGGTCGTAGAGGCTGACGCGGTAGCCTCGCTCGGCCAGTATTCCCCCCAGCGCGGGTCCTGGACCACAACCGTAGTCGAGGACGCTGGATCCGCGCGCACAGCGGCCGGTCAGTGCATCGGCGGCCGGCTGCAAAAAGCGCCGATAGCCCGCATCCTCGGGTTCGTTGCAATGCAGGTCGTATTCGGATTTCTCCTCTTCGGGCCCCGGTCGCTGGGTCGGGTCGAGAAAGGTGGCAAGGCAGTTCGGGCAACGCCAGTAGCCGCGCTCGTCGACGGTCAGCAGGCGTTCGGTCGATGCCTGGCCGCAGACCGGGCAGCTGGGGGTCACGCCGGTTCTGACCCGGCGAGCGCTTCGTGGATCAGGCGGAACAGCAGGCGATAGCTTCTGGGCTGGCGCTGTTCGGCGCGCTTGCCGGCGCTTTCCCTGCGGGCGCTGCGCACCAGGCTGCGAAGCTGCTGGACGTCCGTGTCGGGGTAGTTCTCGATCCAGCGTGTGATGGCCTCGTCATCCCTGATCAGCGCATCGCGCCAGTCTTCGACCGCATGCAGACGTTCAGCGTCGACCGCCCGGCCGCGAGAGAAACGTTCGACGGCCGCGATCAGAGGCTCCGGATCCACCCGGCGCAGCAGCTTTCCGACCAGTTGCAGCTGGCGTCGCCGCGCTTCATGGGAACGGGTCGTGAGGTAGGTCTCGATGGCCTCGTGCAAATCCTCCGGCATTTCGATCGAGCGCCGATGCTCCTGCGGCAGACGGGCTACGGCCAGGCCCAGGTCCTGCAGCGCGTGGGCCCGCTGTTTCAGCTCGGTCTTGCTGGGACCGGCGTGGGGGTCGACCTGGTCGGTCGCCGGATCGCCCGGCGCGCTGCGCGTCGGCGATCGTTCCTGGCGTGGCTTTCTGGACATCCGCTTTCCGGTCACTGGCGAGGTCAGGTCATTGTAAGAGCGAATGAAGCGACAGGATCCGCTGGCGAGGCGGCGAATGAGCCCAGGCCAAAAAAAAACCGGCCACAAGGGCCGGTCGTTTCGGGGATCTTGGTGGAGGCGGCGGGAGTCGAACCCGCGTCCGCAAACCTTCTGATCCTGGTTCTACATGCTTAGCCACTCGATTTTTTCTCGTTACTGCACCGCCCAAGTGGCAGGGCACGTGCAGCAACCAGCGTCAGTTTGGTTTAACACCGATGCCCTGATGCGCGACACGATGCGATCCTGCTAGATGATCCCCGGTTCAGAAGCGCAGGCTCAACTGATGGGGAGCAGGCTGGTTTTTAGGCAGCCAGTGCGTAGTTGTCGTCGTTGGCAACTAACTTTGGTACAGCAGGT
>PWJA01000057.1 GCA_003560975.1 Gammaproteobacteria bacterium | reverse complement strand
CCCAGCTGATCCGAAACGATTTGCGCGACGAGTTTGCCCGTCGAACGCTGAGCGAAGTGGTGTCCGAACAGCGTCGTGAAATGATGGAAGAGCTGGTCCAGCGCGCCGACGAGCGGTTCCAGGACTTCGGCATTGACGTGATCGATGTTCGGATCAAGAAAATCGAGCTGACCGAAGAGGTTCTCAACTCCGTGTTCGAGCGTATGCAGACGCAGCGAACCGAGTTCGCCAACGAACTGCGCTCGCTGGGTCGCGAACGCTCCGAGCGCATTCGCGCCGATGCCGATCGTCAGGTCCGCGTCCTGCTGGCCGATGCCGAGCGTGACGCCCAGCGCCTGCGTGGTGAAGGCGATGCCCGGGCCATCGAGATTTACGCCCAGGCGTTTGATCTGAACCGCGAGTTCTTTTCCTTCTGGCGCAGCCTGCAGGCCTACGACACGGCCTTCGGTACCGAAAACGACATCATGCTGATGGACACGCGCTCGGAGTTTTTCCGCTTCTTCGATCAGCAGCACGCGGACTGAGCAGGCCTCCATGAGTCGATCCGTGGTCATCCTCGGCACCCAGTGGGGTGACGAGGGGAAGGGCAAGATTGTCGATCTCCTGGCCCATGAAGCCGACGGCGTCGTGCGCTTCCAGGGTGGCCACAACGCGGGCCATACCCTGGTCATCAACGGGGAAAAGACGGTCCTGCACGTCATCCCGTCGGGCGTGCTCACCGACCGCGCGCTTTGTTTGATCGGCAACGGGGTCGTGATTTCGCCGCAGGCCCTGATCAGCGAGATCGAGGGCCTGGAGGCGCGCGGTCTCGAGGTTCGCGACCGTCTGCGGATCTCCCCGGCTTGCCCGGTCATCCTGCCCTGCCACGAGGCGCTGGATCGCGCCCGCGAGCAGGCGCGCGGGCGCCAGGCCATCGGCACGACCGGACGCGGAATCGGTCCGGCCTACGAGGACAAGGTGGCTCGCCATGGACTGCGACTGGCCGATCTGGCCGATCCGGACCGGCTGGGCGACAAGCTCGAAGGGGTTCTGGACTTCTACAATTTCATCCTGACCCGCTACTTCAAGGCCGACGCGCTCGATGTCGACGCCATCACCGAACAGGCCGGTCGCCTCGGGGCCGAACTCAAGCCGATGTTTGCCGACGTGACCGGCCTGCTGCATGAGTATCGGCGCGCCGGCAAGGCCGTGCTGTTCGAAGGCGCCCAGGGCAGCCTGCTCGATATCGACCACGGGACCTACCCGTACGTCACCTCGTCCAACACCACCGTCGGCGGGGTCATGTGTGGAACCGGCGTCGGACCCGGCGATATCGACTACGTACTCGGAATCACCAAGGCCTATACCACGCGGGTCGGCGGCGGGCCGTTCCCGACCGAGCTGGCCGACGAGCATGGTCGGCTCATGGCCGAGCGCGGGGTTGAATTCGGGGCCACAACGGGGCGGCCGCGGCGCTGCGGCTGGCTGGATGCCGTGGCCCTGAAACGAATGGTGCGGGTCAATGGCGTGACCGGTCTGTGCATCACCAAGCTGGACGTGCTGGACGCGTTTTCCGAGGTTCGGATCTGCACCGGCTACGACGGCGTGGACGAGTTCCCGGTCGGCGCCGAGGAGTGGGCGCGGGCGCGCCCGGTCTATGAAACCATGCCGGGCTGGGAGGGAACGACCCAGGGTCTGACCGAGCGCAGCGGCCTGCCGGCGGCCGCGGTTGCCTACCTGGAACGAATCGAGGAGCTGGTCGAGGCGCCGGTGCACATGTTGTCGACCGGCCCGGAACGCAACGCCAACGTCATTCTGCAGCATCCTTTCCGCGCCTGAGCCGCATGGCCCACTAGCTGCCCGTGCGGCGCTGAACCCGGCACCGGGGCCCGCAGTTCGCCCTGATCGGCGTTCCCCTGCGGTCGAAAAAACCCGGTCTGGATCGCAACGTCGATGCCTGCGTGGCCGGCGAAGGGTTTATCCTTGCACGGTTGGCTGATCGCGCGCGCCCGAGCGAACCGCTCAGGCGTTGCGGTCTTGTTTCGCGAACGGATGCCAAGACCATGCTGGACCCGCAAAAACTCCGAAATGATCTGGAAACTGTCGCCGCAGCGCTGGCTCGGCGCGGCTATCACCTGGACATGGAAAGCTACGCCGCGATCGAAGAGCGGCGCAAGGCCGTACAGATCCGCACCGAGGACCTGCAGAATCGGCGCAACGTAAGCTCCAGGAACATCGGCCAGGCCAAGGCCAGGGGCGAGGAGATCGAGCCGCTGCTGGCCGAGGTTTCGCGCCTGGGCGAAGAACTCAAGCAGGCCCGCCGGGAGCTGGAGGGGATTCGCGGTGAGATGGAAAGGCTGCTGCTCGACATGCCGAATCTCCCGGACGCGGAGGTGCCCGACGGCGAAGACGAGAGCGGGAATCGGGAAGAGCGCCGCTGGGGAACGCCGCCATCCTTCGATTTCAGCCCGCGCGACCACGTCGAGCTGGGGCAGATGCTTCAGGGCATCGATTTCGAGTCGGCTGCCAGCCTGGCCGGCAGCCGTTTCGCCGTCCTCGGCGGCGGCGTCGCCTCGCTGCACCGGGCGCTGGCCCAGTTCATGCTGGATCTGCACACGCGCGAGCACGGGTATCGCGAGATGTACGTGCCCTACCTGGTGCTCGAGACGGCGATGCGCGGGACCGGACAGCTGCCCAAATTCGCCGAAGACGCCTTTTGCTTTCCGGGCGATCCCGAGCGCTACCTGATTCCCACGGCCGAAGTGCCGCTGACCAACCTGGTGGCCGAACGGATCGTCGAGGCCGCGGAGCTGCCGCTGCGGTTCGTCGCCCACACCCCCTGTTTCCGGCGCGAAGCCGGCGCCCACGGCAAGGACACCCGGGGCATGATTCGCCAGCACCAGTTCGACAAGGTGGAGCTGGTCCAGATCAGCACCCCGGCCGAGTCGCAGGCCTGCCACGACGCGTTGACCGGCCATGCCGAGGCGGTCCTGCAGGCGCTGGGTCTGCCGTATCGGGTCGTCCTGCTGTGCACCGGCGACACCGGGTTTTCGGCCAGCAAGACCTATGATCTGGAGGTCTGGCTGCCGGGACAGCAAGCCTATCGGGAAATCTCCTCGTGTTCGAATTTCACCGATTTCCAGGCCCGGCGCATGCAGGCGCGCTGGCGCAACCCGGAAACCGGAAAACCGGAGCTGGTCCATACCGTCAACGGCTCGGGCCTGGCGGTGGGACGAACATTGGTTGCGGTTCTGGAAAACGGCCAGCAGCGCGACGGATCGGTTCTGATTCCGGACGTGCTGCGCCCCTACCTGGGCGGCATCGACCGGCTCGAGCCGGCCGGCGGATGAGCGGCGTGATTCACAACTTTTCGGCCGGGCCGGCCATGCTGCCGCTGCCGGTGCGCGAGCGGGTGGCCGAAGCCATGGCGCCGCGTCGCGACCGGACTCCGTCGGTGGCGGAAATCAGCCACCGCGGCGGGCGCTTCCTGGCCATCGCCGAGGAGCTCCAGGCCCGCCTGGCCGAGTTCATGGGCCTGGGTGACGAGCACAAGATCCTGCTGCTGCAAGGCGGCGCCAACCTGCAGTTCGCCTGGCTGCCGATGAATCTGGCGGTGGGTCGCACCCCGGCCTACCTGCTCAGCGGCCACTGGGGCCAGAAAGCGCTGGCCGAGGCCGGCCGCATCGGTCCGGCCGCCGTCGTCGGCAGCTCCGAGGAGAGTGGTTTCCGCGAGCTTCCCGAAATCGGGCACCTGCCGGTCGACTGCGCCTATCTGCATTTCACCGGCAATGAAACCATCCACGGGCTGCAGTTCCGGAACCCGCCCGCGGCGGCCGTCCCGCTGGCCGCCGACCTGTCCTCGGAGTTCCTTTCCCGGCCCTATCCGTATGCCGATCTTGGCTTCGCCTATGCCGGGGCGCAGAAGAACCTGGGCATTGCCGGGCTGACCGTGGTCGTCATTCGCCAGGACCTGCTGGAGAGAATCCCGGACGATCTGCCCCGGTATCTGGACTATCGAACCTGGGTGACGGGCGATTCGATGTACAACACCCCCTCCACCCTGGCCTGGTACGTCGCCCTGGAGACCGTGCGCTGGATCGAGAGCTGCGGCGGACTCGGGGTCATCGAGGAGCGCAACCAGGCCAAGGCGGCGCGCCTGTACCAGGCCATCGACGACAGCGATTTTTATTCGAATTCGGTCGCAGAGGAGGCCCGCTCGCAGATGAACGTGCCTTTCTGGACCGTCGATGAGGCGCTGGTGAGCCGATTCGTGGCCGCCGCCGAGGAGGCCGGTCTGCAGGGGCTGAAGGGCCATCGCGCCGTCGGTGGCCTGCGCGCCAGCCTGTACAATGCCGTGGACCTCGATGCCGTCGAGGCCCTGGTTGAATTCATGCAGGAGTTCGAGCGCCGCCATGGCTGAAAAAGACCTGGATCTGGCCGCGGTTCGCCAGCGGATCGACCACATCGACGAGCAGATTCAAGCGCTGATTTCCCAGCGCGCCGAGATCGCCGGGCACGTCCGCCAGGTCAAGGGTGATCTGGCCAATCCGACCGCCTATTACCGACCGGACCGGGAGGCCCAGGTGCTGCGCCGGGTGGTCGAGCGCAACGAGGGCCCGTTGAGCGACACGGTCATGCTGCGCCTGTATCGTGAAATCATGTCGGCCTGCCTGGCCCAGCAGGAGCCGTTGCGGGTGGCCTACCTGGGGCCGGAAGGGACGTTCACCCAGCAGGCGGTCTACCGGCAGTTCGGTCATTCGGTCAGCGCCATCGCCCAGCCGAGCATCGAAGAGGTCTTTCTGCAGGTCCAGGCCGGCGAAGCCGATTTCGGCGTCGTGCCGGTGGAGAATTCCTCGCAGGGCATCGTTTCCCACACCCTGGACATGTTCCTCCACTCCGAGATCAAGATTTCGGCGGAAGTCGAGCTCCGGATTCACCAGCATTTATTGACCCGGGCGCGCCGCCTCGAGGACATCGAGCGGGTCTATGCCCACATCCAGTCGCTGTCCCAGTGCAAGCACTGGCTGGCGGCCCATTTGCCGGGGGCGGAACTGCTCGCCCTGTCCAGCAATGCCGAGGCGGCCCGGCGCGTGCGCAGCCAGCCCGACGCGGCGGCGATTGCCGGGCGTCACGCCGCCGAGGTGTACGGCCTGCCGGTTCTGTTCGCCAATATCGAGGATCACGTGGACAACACGACCCGTTTCCTGGTCCTGGGAACGGAACTGCTGGCGCCGTCCGGCGAGGACAAGACCACGCTGCTGGTGGCCGGTTCCGACGGTCCCGGTGCCTTGTTCCGACTGCTCGAGCCGCTCGCCCGGCACGGGGTCAACATGAAGCGCATCGAGTCGCGCCCGTCGCGCCAGGGTCGCTGGGATTACGTCTTTTTCATCGATGTCGAGGGCCATGTCGAAGACGAGGCCTTGCGCGCGGCGCTGGCGGAGCTGACCTCGGAGGCGCGCATGGTCAAGATCCTGGGCAGCTATCCGCGCGCCATCCTCGGTCGGCTTCCGGATCAGGACCCGGCGCGCAAGGGTGCAACGGACCCATGAAACGCTTCGATTTCTCTTCTCTCGCCGTACCCGGCGTCCAGCAGCTCAAGCCCTACACCCCGGGCAAGCCCATCGCCGAGCTCGAACGGGAATACGGCGTCCGCGATTCGATCAAGCTGGCCTCCAACGAAAATCCGCTGGGCGCCAGTCCGCTGGCCCTGGAGGCCATCCGCGAGGGCCTGGAGGATCTGTGGCTGTATCCGGACGCCAATGGTTTCGAGCTCAAGCAGGCGCTGGCCGGCAAGCACGACGTCGAGCCGGACTGCATCACCCTGGGCAACGGGTCCAACGACGTGCTGGTCTTTCTCGCCCAGGTCTTTCTGCAGCCGGGACTGGAAGCCGTCTTTTCCCAGTACTGTTTCGCGGTGTATCCGATTGCCTGCCAGATGGTCGGGGCAACGATGCGCGTGGCCCCGGCGCTGGCGGCGGACTCCGGGATGCCCCTGGGCCATGATCTGCGGGCCCTGTACCAATGCGTCGGTCCCGAGACCCGGATGGTGTTCATCGCCAACCCGAACAATCCGACCGGGACCTGGCTGGACGGGCGCCGGCTGAAGGATTTCGTCGGCTCGCTGCCGCCGCACACGATTTGCGTGATCGACGAAGCCTACACCGAGTACGCCGACAGCGAGCGCCTCGGCAATGCCGCCAGCTGGCTGGGCGAGTTCCCCAACCTGGTCGTGACCCGCACCTTTTCCAAGGCCTACGGACTGGCCGGACTGCGGGTCGGCTACGCGTTGAGCAATCCGGGCCTGGCCGATCTGCTCAACCGGGTGCGGCCGGCTTTCAACGTCAATTCCCTGGCGCTGGCGGCCGCCCGCGCCGCGCTCGAAGACGCTGCCTTCATCGATCGCAGTCGACAGGTCAACGCCGAGGGTATGGCCCAGCTGCGCTCGGGGTTTGAAGCGCTGGGTCTGAGCGTGATTCCGTCGGCGGCCAATTTTCTCCTGGTCGGGTTCGACCGGGACGCCGGCACGATCAACGAGGAGCTGCTGCGGGCCGGGATCATCGTGCGTCCCGTGGCCAATTACGGGCTGCCCCGGCACCTGCGCATCACGATCGGCCGGCCCGAGCAGAATCGGCGTCTTCTCGAGGCCCTGGACCGGATTCTGGAAACGCCATGAGACTGGTCGTCGAACCGGCTTGTGGGCCGCTGACCGGCCGCTACGTCGCGCCCGGAGACAAGTCGATCTCGCACCGGCTGGCCATCCTGGCCGGGCTGGCGGAAGGCGAAAGCGTGGTATCGGGCTATCTCGACAGCGCCGACACGCACGCCACCCTGGCCGCCATGGCCAGCCTCGGCGCCGTGGTGACCGAAGCGAACGGCCAGCTGCGGATTCGCGGCGGAACGCTTGCTGCCCCCGATACGCCGCTCGACCTCGGGAATTCGGGCACGGGAGTGCGCCTGCTGGCCGGGGCGCTGGCCGGGCATCCGCAGCTGTTCGGGCACCGCATCCACCTGGTGGGTGATGCCTCCCTGTCCCGGCGCCCCATGGATCGGATCATCGAACCCCTGCGGGGCATGGGCGGCAAGATCGAGGACCGCAGCGGTTGCCTGCCCCTGGTCCTGTCGCCGGCGCCCCTGCGCGGCATTCGCTATCGGCCCCGGGTGGCCAGCGCCCAGGTCAAATCGGCCGTGCTGCTGGCCGGTCTGTGGGCCGACGGCGAGACGGTCGTGGTCGAGCCCGGTCCGAGCCGGGACCATACCGAGCGCCTGCTGCCGGCGTTCGGCGTGGAAGTCAGCCGCCGCGACGAGGAGATCGGCCTGGTCGGCGGGCAAACACTCCAGCCCGGCCGCTTTCATGTGCCCGGTGACCTGAGTTCGGCCGCCTTCGCCGTGGCCGCCGGGCTGATCGTGCCCGGGTCGCAAATCGAACTGGACAACGTCGGCCTCAATCCCAGCCGCGACGGCGTTTTGCGGATTCTGGAGGCCATGCACGGCCAGGTGGATCGGCACGCGGCTGCGGCGGTCGGCAACGAGCCCGTCGGGAGCCTGAGCGTGCAGGCCTCCGGGCTCAAGGGCGCGGACATTCCGCCGGCCTGGGTGCCCCTGGCAATCGACGAGTTTCCCGTGGTCATGGCCCTGGCCGCCGTTGCCGAGGGCCGCACGACCATCCGCGGTGCAGCCGAACTGCGGGTCAAGGAATCGGATCGGCTCGCGGTGATGTGCCGCCAGCTTGCCCGGCTCGGGGTGGTCGTGAACGAAACCGCCGACGGGGCCGAGATCCAGGGCGGGCCGGTTCGCGGTGGGATCGTGGACTCGTGTGGCGATCACCGCATCGCGATGAGCCTGGCCGTGCTGGGGCTGGTAGCCGAGGCGCCGGTCCGGATCGAAAACGCCGAGTGGATACGGACCAGCTATCCCGGATTCGTCGACGACCTGTCCGCCCTCGGTGCCGTCCTGCATTGGGAGGAAGAGGAATGAGCAGGGCGGAATCGGCGCCCGTGCTGACGATCGACGGCCCGTCCGGGGCCGGGAAGGGCACCGTGTCGGCGCGGGTGGCGCTCGAACTGGGCTGGAACGTGCTCGATTCCGGAGCCGTGTATCGCAGCGTGGCCCATGCCGCGCTCGAACGGGGTGTGCAAGTCGACGACGAGGCGCGCTTGATTGAACTTTGCGCGGAGCTGGATCTGGGTTTTTCGCCCGGGCACGATGGCGTCCAGGTTTGTCTGGACGGCCGCGACCTGGGGGATGCGTTGCGATCCGAGGAGGTCGGGGTCATGAGTTCCAGGGTGGCGGCGATTTCTTCGGTACGGCACGCCCTGCTCGAGCTGCAGCGCTCGTTTCGCCGCCCGCCCGGGCTGGTGGCGGACGGCCGGGACATGGGAACCGTGGTGTTTGAAGATGCACCGGTCAAGGTGTTTCTCGATGCCAGCGTGCGCGAACGCGCACGCAGACGACATCAGCAGTTGAAAGAAAAGGGAGAGAGTGTTACATTTGACCGGCTTTTTCGCGACCTCGAGGCGCGCGACCGCCGCGACCGCGAGAGATCCGTTGCCCCGACGCTGCCGGCCGCAGACGCCGTCATCGTCGATTCCACCCGCATGAGCGTGGATGACGTGGTGGCCCGGATTCTTTCGCTGGTGCGACAGTCGCTCCCTTGACTGCCGTGATCCAGGCATGGGTGGCCGCCCTGCGCTCTTGTGTGCGGGTCGGTCTGACAAACGAGCGTGGTTGCCAGGCCGCGCAGATGATGAGACGCAGGCGCCGAATTCGACACGATCGAGGCGCTGATCTTGCAGGAAACTTCAAACGTAATGACCGAATCTTTTGCTGAACTCTTTGAACAAAGCCTGACCGAACGCGAACTCCGTCCCGGTGCCATCGTCATGGGTCGGGTCGTCGAAATCCGTGATGACGCCGTGGTCATCAACGCCGGACTGAAGTCCGAGGGCATCGTGCCCATCCATCAATTCGAACGCGCGGACGGCGAGCTCGAGGTGGAAGTGGGCGACGAGGTGGAAGTCGCTCTCGACGCCGTCGAGGACGGATTCGGGGAAACCCGGCTGTCGCGCGAAAAAGCCAAGCGTTCCCGCGTCTGGACCGTGCTGGAAAAGGCCCACGAAGCCGAGGAAAACGTGATCGGCCAGATTTCCGGCAAGGTCAAGGGCGGTTTTACCGTCAATATCGAAAGCATCCGGGCGTTCCTGCCGGGCTCGCTGGTCGATGTGCGACCGGTTCGCGATCCGGGGTACCTGGAAGGCAAGGATCTGGAGTTCAAGATCATCAAGCTGGACCGTCGGCGCAACAACCTGGTGGTCAGCCGCCGCGCGGTGGTGGAACACGAATACGCGGCCGAGCGCGAAGACCTGATCGAGCGTTTGACCGAAGGCGCGGTCATCAAGGGCGTGGTCAAGAACCTGACCGACTACGGTGCGTTTCTGGATCTGGGCGGCATCGACGGTCTCCTGCACATCACCGATATGGCCTGGAAGCGCGTCCGTCATCCTTCCGAAGTCGTTGAAGTCGGCGATGAGCTCGAGGTGCGGGTGCTGCGCTTCGATCGCGAGCGGATGCGCGTCTCGCTTGGCCTGAAGCAACTCGGCGAAGATCCCTGGGACAACATCGATCGGCGCTACCCGCCGACTTCGCGCCTGTTCGGCAAGGTCACCAACATCACCGACTACGGCTGCTTCGTGGAAATCGAGGATGGAGTCGAAGGCCTCGTCCACGTCTCGGAGATGGATTGGACCAACAAGAACGTCAACCCGGCCAAGGTGGTTCATGTCGGCCAGGAAGTCGAAGTGATGGTTCTGGACGTGGACGAAGAGCGACGCCGGATTTCGCTGGGCATGAAGCAGGTGGCGCCGAACCCCTGGGAGGCGTTCGCCGCCACCCACAACAAGGGCGACAAGGTGTCCGGTGCCATCAAGTCGATCACCGATTTCGGGATTTTCATCGGCCTGGACGGCGGCATCGACGGCCTCGTCCACTTGTCCGACATTTCCTGGATGACCCCGGGCGAAGATGCGATTCGCAATTTCCGCAAGGGCGAAGAGGTCGAAGGGGTCGTTCTGGCGGTGGATCCGGAACGCGAGCGCATCTCGCTGGGCATCAAGCAGCTCGAGCAGGATCCGTTTGCGACCTACATGGCCGAACATCCGCGCGGGTCCATTGTCACCGGAACCGTCAAGTCGGTTGATCCTCGCGGAGCCGTGGTCGAGCTTGCCGACGGCGTCGACGGCTACGTCAAGGCCTCCGATCTGGCCAAGGAACGGGTGGAGGATGCGACCAAGGTGGTCTCGGAAGGCGACGAGATCGAAGCGAAGTTCGTCGCCCTGGATCGCAAGACGCGGAATCTGACCCTGTCCGTGCGAGCCAAGGACGACGACGAGCTGGCCGAAGTGATCGATCAATACCAGGGTCGCCCGAGCAGCAGCGGCGCCACCCTTGGCGATCTGCTCAAAGAGCAGCTCGCCGGCAAGGATTGATCCCTGCTCCTCGCGGTAAAGGCGGCGTCTGCACAGCAGGCGCCGCTTTCTGCTAGGCTATGCTCGGAGGGCTGAAAATGACCAAATCCGAATTGATTGAGCAGCTTGCCGAACAGCAGGCGCACCTGAGCCAGGCCGATGTCGAGCTGGCCGTAAAGAGCATTCTCGAACAACTCAGCCGCGCGCTTGCCGAAGGCGAACGGATCGAAATCCGGGGTTTCGGCAGCTTCTGCCTGCACCATCGCCCGCCACGCATGGGCCGCAATCCGAAAACCGGTGAAGCGGTTGCCCTTCCCGGCAAGCACGTTCCGCACTTCAAACCCGGCAAGGAGTTGAGAGAGCGGGTCAACGATTCATCCCGCTAGGGGCCGGGGCGCCTTTTCCTTCATGTATCGCTGGTTTCTTCTCATCGCTGTGCTGATCGCTGCCGGGGCCGGCCTGGCCATCGGCGTGCTCAATCCGCAGCCGGTGGTTCTGGATCTCGCCGCGATCGCGCCCGAACTTCCGCTGGGCGGGCTGGTGCTGCTGGTCTTCGCCGCCGGCGTGGTGATCGGACTGCTCCTGTTCTGGGTTCTGTTCGATCTGCCGGCACGATTGCATCGTCGTGTTTCCCGGCAAAAGGGGTCCTCGGGGTCCGGTCTTCCGACCCGGAATGGCTGAACTGACCCTGCTGTTTGTGCTGCTGCCGGCCGCCGCCGTCAGCGGCTGGCTGCTGGGCCGAGGACAGCAAGCCCGTCAGCGCAAGCGCGACACCCAGTTGTCCAGCCAGTATTTCCGTGGCCTCAATTACCTTCTCAACGAGGAATCGGACAAGGCCATCGAGGAATTCGTCAAGCTGGCCGAGGTCAACCGCGACACGGTCGATACCCATCTTGCCCTGGGCACACTGTTTCGCCGCCGCGGCGAGATGGACAAGGCGATCCGCTACCACAAGCACATCATCAGCCGGCCCAACCTGGGAGACGAACAGCGCGAGCAGGTTCTGTTCGAGCTGGCCCTGGACTACATGCGGGCCGGTCTGCTCGACCGCGCCGAGCACCTGTTTCTTGAACTCACCGACAGTCGGCGGGTCAGCGAGGCGGCGCACCGTCACTTGCTGGATATCTATCAGCAGGAGAAAGACTGGGTCCAGGCCATCGAGCAGGCGCGTGCCCTGGAGAGCGCCGGAGACGCCGATCGCGCGGAGCTGATCGCCCAGCTGCATTGCGAGATTGCCCAGCAGACGCTCAGTGCCGGTGAGGACGAAGCGACGCGTCAGCACCTGCGCCAGGCGCGTCGCTACGAGCCGGGCAATGCTCGCGCTCGGCTGATCGAGGCCGGGCTGGCCCTGCGTTCGGGGCTGGCCGAAGAGGCCGCGGCGAGCTACCGGGAGGCCTGCGAGCTGGATACCGACCTGCTCGTAGGCCATCACGAGGTCATCCGCAAGGTGCATGAGCAGACCGGCCAGCGTGGCGTGCTGCTGGACTGGCTCGGTCGGCTCGAGGGCAGCGGACTGCTCGCGCCCGCCCTGCAGCTGGCGCGGCTGCGCTCGGAGGACAACGCGCACGCGGCGGCCGATTTCCTGCTCGAGAAGCTGGAGCGTCGGCCGACGGTTCGAGGTCTGGAATACCTCATGCAGCTGCTGTCCTCGCACGACGTGAGTCTCGACGAGGTCGGTCCGGACCTCATTCGGGACCTGATGCAGCGCTTGATGGACGGGCAACCGGTCTACCGTTGCCGGCAGTGCGGCTTCAGCGGCAGCTCGCACCACTGGCTGTGCCCGAGCTGTCGAAGCTGGAACACGACCCGGGTCATTCAGGGGGTGCTGGGCGAGTGAACCCGGCCGAGCCCTGGGTCGCGACAGTGATGGCGCTGATTCTGAGCGCCGCCCTGACGCCGCCCCTGCGCCGGTGGCTGCTCGACCGCGGCATCGTGGACGCTCCGGACGCACGGCGCAGTCATGTCCGGGTCACCGCCCGCGGCGGCGGCCTCGCGATCCTGGCTGCCTTTTCGCTGACCGTGCTGCTGACGGGCGGAGGGGGGCTGGAGCCCCTTGCCCTGGCAGGCCTTGCGGCGTTGCTCGCCGCCCTGGGATGGCTGGATGATCGGCACGATCTGCCGGTTGCGGTCCGTCTGGCCGGGATGTTTGCCTGCGCGCTGGGGTTCGTCTTCTACAGCGGCCCGGTGGACGTCGTCGAGTTTTACCGGGTCAGCCTCGGCTGGCCGTGGTTGTGGACCGGGCTGGCGGTGATCGCCGTGGTCTGGTTGATCAATCTGCACAACTTCATGGACGGCTCGGACGGTCTTGCCGCCATGCAGGGGGCCTGGTCGGGCGCCTTGCTCGGCGGCATGCTGTATCGGCAAGGCCTCGACGTTCCCGGGCTGGCCGGCCTGGCGCTGGCCGGGGCCTGTCTGGGGTTTCTGCTGTGGAACCGGCCGCCCGCACGGCTGTTCATGGGCGATTCCGGGTCGGTGCTGGTGGGAGGACTGATCGGCCTGCTGGCTCTGACCGGAGCGGCCAGCGGAGCGATCAGCATCTGGGTGAGCCTGATGGTCTGCGCGGTGTTCGTTGTGGATGCGACCGCGACCCTGCTCAGCAGGGCGGTCAGGGGGGCTCGGTGGTATACTCCGCACCGGGAACACGCCTACCAGCGGCTGATCGCGAGCGGCTGGACGCACGGTCAGGTTCTCGCTTTGTATGTCGGGCTCAATCTGGTGCTGGGTCTGCCCATACTGATGTTGGCCCTGTGGCGTCCGGAACTGGAGGGTCCTCTGGCCCTGCTGCTGATCCTGACGCTGGCTGTTGGCTGGAACGCCGTCAAGCGGAAAACCCGACCACAGGAGACGATCAACCAATGACCGGAAAGGTGGGAAAACGCAACGCGCTTTTCAACCTGCGGGCGGTCGTCGTTGTCCATGATCTGGTCATGGTCGGCGCGGCCTGGACCCTGGCCCGACTGGCCACCGCCTGGCTGATCGGAGAAGGCGGGGTCGACTGGAAACAGTTGGGTCTGGAACTGAACCTGATCCTGCTCCTGCAGGGCTTCCTGCAGTGGCGCAGCGGCCTGTATCGGGGCGTCTGGCGTTTTGCCAGTCTCCCCGACCTCGGCAGTCTGCTGCGCGCGGCCATTCTCGGGGCTGCGTCCGGGGCGGCGGTCCTCCTGATCCTTGCCGCGCCGCTGGAGCTGACCGTTCTCATGGTCTGGGTCTTTCCGCTGCTGCTTCTCGTTGCCCTGGGCATGCCGCGGCTGGTCTACCGAATTTTCAAGGATATGCGTTCCGAGGTTCGAGAGCGGCGCGTGACCCGGCGCACCATCATCCTCGGTGCCGGTCGATCGGGTCGTTTGCTGCTGCCGGAACTCAAGCGGCGCGGGGGCTACGACGTGGTGGGTTTTCTCGATGACTCGCGACGGCTGCGCAATACCGAGATCGATGGGGTTCCGGTGCTCGGCTCGATCTCCCGACTGCCCAGAACGGTTCGCGAGGCGGTGATCGACCTGGTGGTCATCGCCATCCCGTCGGCGACCAACCAGCAGATGCAGCGGGTGGTTCAGATCTGCGAGCACGCCGATGTCGATTTCAAGACCCTGCCGACCCTCAAGGAGCTGGGCTCCACCATCACTCGCTTCGACGACCTCAAGCCGGTTGTCATCGACGACCTGCTGGGGCGTGATCCGGTGTCGCTGGACTGGGCGGCGATTCGCTCGGGGCTGACCGGCAAGCGGGTTCTGGTCACCGGCGGCGGCGGTTCGATCGGGGCGGAGTTGTGCCGGCAGATCGCTCGCCTGGATCCGGCCGGTCTGGTTGTGCTGGACAACAGCGAATACAACCTGTATCGAATCGACTACAGCCTGCGCAAGGAATTCCGCGATCTGGTGATCGAAACGGTACTCGGCGATATCTGCGATTCGGCGACCATCGACAAGGTCATGCAGCGGGCGCGGCCCGAAGTGGTTTTCCACGCCGCCGCCTACAAGCATCTGCCGATGCTGCAAAACCAGGTCCGGGAAGCCTTTCGCAACAACGTGATCGGGACCCGTCGCGTCGCCGATGCCTCGGCCCGCTACGGGGTCGAGATCTTCGTCCTGATTTCCACCGACAAGGCGGTCAACCCGAGCAACGTGATGGGGGCAACCAAGCGCGTGGCGGAGCTGTATTGCCAGCAGATCAACCGGCAGTTCTCGACCCGCTTCATCACAGTTCGCTTCGGTAACGTGCTCAACTCCACCGGCTCGGTGGTTCCCCTGTTCAACGAGCAGATTCGTGCCGGCGGTCCGGTGACCGTGACGCACCCGGAAATCACCCGCTATTTCATGACCATCGCCGAGGCCGGCCAGCTGATCCTGCAGGCCGGCGTGCTGGGGCAGGGGGGCGAGGTGTTCGTCCTCGACATGGGCGAGCCGGTGCGGATCAGCTACCTGGCCGAGCAGCTGATCCGGCTGGCCGGCAAGGAGCCGGGCCGCGATATCGAGATTGTCTACACCGGACTGCGCCCGGGCGAGAAACTGTTCGAGGAGTTGTTCCATGCCCACGAGGCCTACGCCAAGACCGGGCACGAGAAGATTTTCCTGACCCGTTCGGCCGAGCAGGACTTCCGCTGGCTGGTCGAGCGCGTGAACCGGGCCGAGAAAGCCGTTCAGCAATACGACACCGAGCAATTGCGCGCCCTTCTGGTCGAGCTCGTCCCCGACATCGGCCGCGTGCCGGCACGCCACCCCAAGGTCGTGGCGATTTCCGGCTAGCGCATTCTCGGAGAACCGCATGATGTACCGGGCAGTACAGACCCATTCCGAGCTGCGGCCGAATCCGGCCCAGCCGGCCGGTCGACTGGATTCGCTGCGAGTCCGCTCCGAATTGCTCCGGAACAACCCGCTGGGTGATCCGGTCGAGCGCGATCATCCCGTCTACCTGCCGCCGGGCTATGCCGACGCCGACCGGCATTATCCCGTGCTGTGTTCCCTGGCCGCCTATACCAACGCCGGACCCGGCCAGGTGGCCTGGCGCAACCATGGGGAGACGCTGCCGCAGCGCCTGGACCGGCTGATCACCACCGAGGCGATGGCGCCGGTGATCGTGGTGTTCCCGGACTGCTACACCAGTCTGGGCGGCAACCAGTACGTCAACTCCGACGCGCTGGGCCCGTACGCGGACTTTCTGGTGCGGGAACTGCTGCCCGCGCTCGACGGCGCTTATCGCACCATCCCGGAACCGGCCGCGCGCGCCGTTTTCGGCAAATCTTCCGGCGGTTTCGGCGCCCTGCATCTGGTCATGAACCAGCCCGGCCACTTCGCCGCGGCGGCCAGCCATGCCGGTGACTGTGGCTTTGACCGGGTCTACCCGCGCGATTTTCCGCTGTGCTGCGATGTGCTGGCGCGGCATGAACATGATCCGGTCGCCTTCGTGAAGAGTTTCTGGCGCCGGGAACGCCCGGGGCACGCGGAATTTCATGCGCTCATGACCTTGTGCCTGGCGGCAAGCTACTCACCGCAGCCGGGTGCGCCGCTCAACCTCGCCCTGCCTTTCGATCTGGAGACCTGCGTCCTCGACCCGCAGGTCTGGTCGCGCTGGAGCGCGTTCGATCCGGTCCATCAGGTGGATGCGGCGCGCCGCACCCTGGTCGAGCTGGCCGGTCTGTGGATCGACGTCGGCACGCGCGATCAGTACTTTCTGCATTACGGCACGCGAGAGCTGCATCGAAAACTGTTGGATGCCGACATTGCCCATCACTTCGAACAATTCGACGGCACGCACTCCGGAATCGACTGGCGGTATGATCACTCGCTACCCTGGCTGGTCTCGCGCTTGAAACTGGATTGACCCGCCGTCACCCTTACTCCCGGAAACTTCTTTGCAAAGGTCATCTATGGTTACCATTACCCCCGCCGCACGCGATTACTTTTCGTCCCTGCTGGAGCAGCAGCCGGAAGGGACAAACCTGCGCATTCGCATCGAACGGCCCGGCACCCCGAACGCCGAAGTGGAACTGGCCTACTGCCCGGAAGGCGACGAGCAGGCTGCCGACACGGTCATGGATTGTCAGGTCTTCAAGCTGTTCATCGAATCGGAGAGTCTTGCGGTGCTGGCCGAGGCGATGATCGATTTCGAGTCCAATCCCATGGGCGGGGAACTCAGCATTCGCGCACCCGGATTGAAGGGCGAACGACCGGCCGACGGGGCTCCGCTGGCCGAGCGCGTCAACTGGGTACTGGAGGCGCGCATCAACCCGATGGTCGCCTCCCACGGCGGGCAGGTGTCACTGGTTCAGATCACCGACGAGAACGATGTGGTGTTGAAATTCGGCGGCGGCTGCCAGGGCTGCGGGATGGTCGACGTAACCCTCAAGCAGGGCATCGAGACGACCATGAAACAGGAAATCCCGGAAATTCGAAACGTGGTCGATTCCACCGACCACACCAGCGGAACCAATCCGTACTACAGCTAGATTTACCTAACGCGTGGCCGACCGACCGCCACGGGAACGATCCCGTAGCGGAAGGCGGCAGCCGGCGGGAAAACGACCTTCAGGGGCCGAGAGGTCCGTCCTGGCGTGCGTACCAGGCGGCCAGGTCGCGAATGTCCTGGTCGCTGAGATCGCGCGCGAAACTCGACATGATGGCGTGATCGCGGTCCCCCGAGCGATAGTCCCGGAGGGCGCGAACCAGGTAGTTGAAGTGCTGGCCGGCGATGATCGGATAATCCTCTTCCAGAGCGAGGTTGCCGTCTTCGCCATGGCAGCTCTGGCAGACCTGGGAAATCTCCAGACCGCGGGCCGGGTTACCGGCCCATGCCGGAAGGGCTGCCGTCAGCAGCAGCCCGGCCGCCAGGCTGTTTGCAAGTGTCCGTGGCTTCATCGGCGGGATCCTCCCAGGCTGGCAAAGTAGACGGCGACATTGCGGATGTCCTCGTCGGACAAGGTGTTGGCCTGGGCGTGCATGGTCGGATGGCGGCGCGACCCGTCCCGGTAGGCGTGCAGCGCGGCGCGAATGTAGCCTTCCGTCTGACCCTTGATCCGGGGCACGAAGTAGGTTGGATACACGTTCGTATGGAAGGGGATGCCGTGGCAGCCCAGGCAGGTAAAGGCAACGGTACGACCCTGCTCGAGATCAGCGTCTTCTGCCGCTACCGGCGACACCAGCATCAGGGCCAGCAAAACGGCCTGGAGAATTCTGTAGAGCATGCGTTGAGTCGGTTACAGGCGTGGAATCGAGCAGGTATTATAGCGAGCCAACTGTGCGACATGCACCTTTCGCGGACCGGGCGCCGCGCGGTCGGCAAGCCGGATTTTCACGCCGGTTGCCCCGCCCATCCCGTAAAATGCAAAATTTGACCGGACAAATTATCCTGCCATGCGATCTTTGAACCCCCTCGATCTGTTTGACATTGAAGACCAGCTCAGCGAAGAGGAGCGGATGATCCGCGACAGCGTCGCCCGATTCGTCGATGAAAAGGCCCTGCCGCTGATGGCGGAGTGTTTCGACGAAAGCCGGTTTCCGGCCGAACTGATCCCGGAAATCGCCGATCTCGGGCTGCTCGGATCCAGCCTGGAAGGGTATGGCTGTGCCGGCCTCAACGGCGTCAGCTACGGGCTGATCTGCCAGGAGCTCGAGCGCGGCGATTCGGGGCTGCGCAGCTTCGTGTCCGTGCAGTCTTCGCTGTGCATGTACCCGATCCATGCCTTCGGTTCGGAGGAACAGAAGCAGCGCTGGCTGCCCGACATGGCCGCCGGCAAGGTGATCGGCTGCTTCGGTCTTACCGAGCCGCATGGCGGCTCGGACCCGTCCAACATGAAAACCCATGCCCGTCGCGACGGCGATGACTGGATCATCAACGGCGCCAAGATGTGGATCACCAACGGCAACCTCGCCCACATCGCCATCGTCTGGGCGCGCACCGACGAGGGCATCCTCGGTTTCATCGTTCCGGCCGACACGCCCGGCTTCGAAGCGCGCGAGGTCAAGGCCAAGATGTCGCTCAGGGCCTCGGTGACCTCCGAGCTGTATTTCGACAACGTGCGTGTCCCCGACGCCAACCGCCTGCCCAATGTCAAGGGGCTGAAAGGCCCGCTGTCGTGCCTGAGCCAGGCCCGCTACGGGATCACCTGGGGCCCGATCGGGTCGGCCGTTGCCTGCCTGGAGGAAGCGATCGCCTACACGTCCGATCGCGAGCTGTTCGGGCGGCCGCTGGCGGCCAACCAGGCCGTTCAGATCCGCCTGGCCGACATGGCCCGGCGCATCACCCAGGCCCAGCTGATGTCGCTGCGCCTGGGTCGCCTCAAGGACGAAGGCCGGGTCCACCCGACCCAGATCTCCATGGCCAAGTGGAACAACGTGCGCATGGCCCTGGACATCGCCCGCGACTGTCGCGACCTGCTCGGTGGATCCGGTATCACCCTGGAATACGTGGCCATCCGCCACATGCTCAACCTGGAATCGGTGATTACCTACGAAGGCACGGAAACCGTGCACCAGCTCATCGTCGGGCGCGAATTGACGGGGTTGAATGCGTTTTAGAGACGGGTTACGGGTTACGGGTTACGGGTTACGGGTTACGGAAAAGCGTGCAAGGGCCCGTGCCGTAGGTCGGCCCTACGTGGCCGACGGGCAGAGCCGGATCAAACCCTTATCTTGAAGGTTCAGGGTTCAGGGCTCAGGGTTCCGGAAACCGTACCCCGTAACCCGTAACCCGAAAAGCCCCAATTTGAAGTAACCTGCCTGCATCTGCGCCCCCTGCGGTTGAAAAAAGCCATGCCTCAGTCCGCCGCCCGACGTCTCGATCGTGCTCAGGTTGT
>PWJA01000213.1 GCA_003560975.1 Gammaproteobacteria bacterium | reverse complement strand
TTGACGCCGTAGTCCTGCAGTTCGCCGATTTCGGCCGGGGTGATGGTGCCGCCGCCGCCGCCGAAGACCTGGATATGCCCGGCCCCCTGTTCGGCGAGCATGTCGACCAGGTAGCGGAAATACTCGCTGTGCCCGCCCTGGTAGGAGCTGACCGCGACGGCATCGGCGTCTTCGCAGATCGCGGCGCGCACGATATCGGCCACGGAACGGTTGTGGCCGAGGTGGATGACCTCGCAGCCCTGCGCCTGAATCAACCGGCGCATCAGGTTGATCGCCGCATCGTGGCCGTCGAACAGGCTCGCGGCGGTCACGAAACGCAGCGGTACGGAGGCGTCCCGGCCTTCAAGACCGTGCAGAGAGCGGACTTCGGCAGGCTGGTTCATCGGAGGATCCAAGCATCAGGTCACCCGTCATTCTAGCGCCCGCCACAGAATTTGATGCAGATCAGATGAATCTGCGTTCACACTGGGTCATAATGCACGTCATGAGTCAGCCAGCCTGCGAATTCGAATCCCATCCCAAGCCCCCGCCAGAAGAGATGGCAGAGCACGCGGAAGAGGCAGCCCAGTTTCTGAAACTGATGGCCAATCCGCATCGCCTGATGATTCTCTGTCACCTGCTGGACCAGGAGCTTTCGGTGGGCGAGTTGAACGAACATCTGCCGCTGAGCCAGTCGGCCCTGTCCCAGCACCTGGCCGTGTTGCGCAACAGCGGTATCGTCACGACCCGCCGCCAGCAGCAGGTCATCTTCTACTCCCTGGCCAGCGCCGAGGTCCGCGCCGTCATGGGCGAGCTGTATGAGCAGTTCTGCCGGCCGAAAACTGCCTGAGATCAGCGCTTCTTCCCGAACAGCACGCCCATCAGGTTGCGCGAAATTTCTCTCCCGATGCTGTTGCCGACCGTGCGCACGGTGGATTTCAGAAAGGCCTCGCCGGTCGACTGACGACTGGAACGTCTCGGCGCGCTTTTCCGTTCGGCCGCCCGGGTCGCTTTTTCCTCGGCAAGGCGCTGCGCTTCGGCCTCGGCGGCAACGGCGGCGGCTTCGGCTTCTTTCTTGAGCACTTCGTAGGCCGATTCGCGATCCAGGGTTCGGTCGTACTTGGCGCCGACCGGGCTGCGCGCTCGCACGGTTTGCCGTTCCTCGGTCGTCAGCGGCCCCATGCGGCAGCGCGGCGGGGCAATCAGCGTTCTTTCCACCGGCCGAGGGATGCCCTTGTCGCCCAGGGTGGACACCAGCGCCTCACCGACGCCCAGGGTGGTGATGGCTTCCAGCACGTCGAGGCCCGGATTGGGCACGAAGGTTTCGGCCGCGGAGCGAACGGCCTTCTGATCGCGCGGCGTGAACGCGCGCAGGGCATGCTGGACGCGATTGCCAAGCTGGCCCAGGATCTCGTTGGGAATGTCGTCGGGGTTTTGCGAACAGAAGTAGACCCCCACCCCCTTGGACCGGATCAGCCGGACCACCTGCTCGACCCGCCGCCGCAACTGGGCCGGGGCATCGCCGAACAGCAGATGCGCCTCGTCGAACACGAACACCAGCCGGGGCCGGTCGGGGTCGCCCACTTCGGGCAGCCGCTCGAACAGCTCCGACAGCATCCACAGCAGAAACGTCGAGTACAGACGCGGCTTCGTGATCAGGTTTTCGGCCGCCAGCAGGTTGATCACGCCGCGACCGGACAGGTCGGTGCGCATCAAATCGTCCAGTTCCAGCGCCGGCTCGGCGAAGAAATGTTCGGCCCCATCGGCTTCCAGAGTCAGCAAACGGCGCTGGATGGCCCCGATCGAGGCGGTGTTGACCAGGCCGTAGCGGGCACTGACGGTGGTGCGGTTTTCCGCAACATGCGTGAGCAGCGCGCGCAAATCCTTGAGATCCAGCAACAACAGCCCCGCCTCGTCGGCCACCCGGAAAACCACGTTGAGGACGCCTTCCTGGGTGTCGTTGAGGTCGAGCATACGGGCCAGCAGGGTCGGCCCGATCTGGGTCACGGTGGCGCGCACCGGGTGGCCGGACTGGCCCCACAGGTCCCAGAACACCACGGGGCTGGCGTCCTGGCGATAATCGGCAATGCCGATCCGCTCGATGCGCTCGTCGATGCGAGCATGCGGCGTGCCGGCCGCGGCCAGCCCGGCCACGTCGCCCTTGGCATCGGCCATGAACACCGGAACCCCCATGCGGGAAAAGCCCTCGGCCAGAACCAGCAGCGTGACCGTCTTGCCGGTGCCCGTCGCCCCGGCAACCAGCCCGTGGCGATTGGCATAGCGCGCCTGAAGAAAGACCTGCTGGTCTCCCTTGCCCAACAAAATCGAATCAGCCACGGATCCATCCCTGCAAACGCCGTTCGGCAATACGGCCAGATAGTAGCGCATGCCGGGACGACGCACCAACGACCCGGTGAACCGGTTTGTCAACTCCAGAAGGCGATGCTATAAGCACGAATACGCATCATGGAAGAGCCGGCGGATGATGCGTACGCAGGCCGTCGACTGAAGTCTGCGAAGGAATCAGCCGGTTCGCATCCAAGGAAATTTGTACATGAACTACAAGATCGAAGACATCGAGGGAATCGCCGCCGCCCGCGCCGCCAAGCTGGCCAAAATGGGCATTACCCATACCGGCCATCTGCTCACCCATGGCGCCACGCGAACCGGGCGCAAGAAGGTGGCCGCCGGCTGCGGCGTCAGCCCGGTGCGCCTGCTCAAGTGGGTCAACATGGCCGACATGATGCGCATTTCCGGCGTCGGCGAGGAATATTCGGAGCTGCTGGAAGCGGCCAACTGCAACACCGTCAAGCAGATGGCGCGGCGCAATCCGGACAACCTGGCCAAGCGCATGCTCGAGATCAACGAGCAGAAGAAACTGGTGCGCTCGCCCCCCAAGCCGTCGCAGGTCGCCAAGTGGGTCGAGCAGGCGCGTGGCCTGGATCCGATCATCACTTACTGAGCAAACGGCACACACGAAACCGGCCCCGCCGCGGTGCGGGGTCGGGGGCCGTAATTGACTTTATATTAGCTTTATCTTATAATTTTACAATTGTTTACAACCGGATTCGTCCATGAATATCGATCGCATCGTTTTTGCCTTTGCCGGCGTGATGATTTTGCTCAGCCTGGCATTGAGTCAGGTTCACAGCGTCTACTGGCTGCTGCTGACCGCATTCGTCGGCCTGAACATGCTCCAGGCCGCCTTCACCGGTTTTTGTCCGCTGGCCAGGATCCTCAAGGCGGCAGGCCGCCAACCCGGCCGCGCGTTCAATTGATTCCCCTCCCTGGAGTTCGCATGAATCTTTCCCGTTCAAACCTGTTTTCCCTGCTGGCGGCTTTTCTTCTGGCTGTGAGTGTCACGGTTCCGGCCGTTGCCGACCATCATCGCGGCGGTGGCCAGGAAGGTGAGCGCGGCGAGCGCCACGGCCAACGGGGCGGCATGGGCGGCGGCCACGAACACCGCCTGTTCGTGACCGTGACCGGCAGTTCCACCCAGAATCGCGCCATGCCGCTGGTGCTGGCCAACCAGGCGGTTGATCAGGGCCTGGAGGTGCGCGTTTTGCTGTGCGGCGACGGCGGCCACCTGGCCCTGGCCGATTACGAGGCTGAAGCCTTCGATCCGCCGGGGGTCACGCCGAAAGACCTGCTCGCCCGCCTGATGAGCCATGACGTGGTCGTCGAGGTGTGCGCGATCTTCCTGCCCAACACCGAATTCGGCGAGGACGATCTCACCGACGGCATCGGCATTGCCCAGCCCGGTGACGTGGCCGCCTACATGATGGGCCCGCGCACGCGAATCTTCTCCAACTGATCTCCGGCCCCTGCACAGCCCGAAACCTCCCGGGCTGCAGATTCCGCTAAACTGGAAAGGTTGCATCGCCCGCCCGCTCTGTCGGGCGGCGCATGCCCTTTTCCGGCCGGATCTTCGGGGTTCCGGCCTTCCATGAAGCCCGCGCCAACGAAGTGCGGGATCCGGAGGTTTTTGCATGAATCTGTTCGAAACCATCGACACGACCGAGCATGAGCAGGTCGTGTTCTGCCACAACAAGGATGCCGGTCTCAAAGGCATCATTGCCATTCACAACACCACCCTGGGACCCGCCCTGGGCGGTTTGCGCATGTGGCCGTATGCCACCGAGCAGGAGGCGCTGGAAGACGTGCTGCGCCTGTCGCGCGGGATGACCTACAAGGCGGCCGTGGCCGGCCTGAACCTGGGCGGCGGCAAGTCCGTGCTCATCGGCGACCCGCGCAAGGACAAGTCCGAGGCCCTGTTCCGGTCGTTCGGGCGCTTCATCGAATCCCTGCACGGGCGCTACATCACCGCCGAGGACGTCGGCATCGACGTCAACGACATGGAATACGTGTTCCAGGAAACCGACAATTGCGTCGGCGTGCACCAGGTTCACGGCGGCTCCGGCGACCCCTCCCCCTTCACGGCCTTCGGCACCCTTCAGGGCATCCGGGCCGCGCTGTCGCACCGGTTCAACGACGAGGAGTTCGGCGACTACAGCTACGCCGTGCAGGGCGTCGGTCACGTCGGCTTCGAGCTGGTCAAACTGCTGCGCGCGGAGGGGGCGAAGGTGTTCGTCACCGACATCAACGACGAGGCCGTGCAGCAGGCCGTGGATCTGGGTTGCGAAGCGGTCGGGCTTGACGATATTTACGACGTCGACGCCGATGTGTTCTGCCCGACGGCACTCGGCGCGGTCGTCAACGAGCGGACCATTCCGCGCTTCAAATTCAAGATCGTGTGCGGGGCGGCCAACAATCAGCTGGCCACCGAAGAATGCGGCGACGAGCTGGAAGCCCGCGGCATCGTCTACGCGCCTGACTACGCGGTCAATGCCGGCGGCCTGATGAACGTGTCCATCGAGTTCGAGGGCTACAACCGCGAACGGGCCAAGCGCATGATGCGAACGATCTATTACAACGTCTCGAAGATCTTCCAGATCGCCCAGCGCGACGGCATTCCGAGCTGGAAAGCGGCCGACCGCATGGCCGAGGAACGAATCGCCACCATCGGCAAGCTGAAACTGCCGTTCATGGGCCGCACGCATCGCTTCCCGGGGCGTGAACGCGGGAATCATTGATGTTTGAGGGGCCAGGGACCAGGGACCAGGCAATAGGGACCAGTAATGACTATACCGCCACCCCCGGCCCCCGGCCCCCGGCCCCCGGCCCCGGCCCCGGCCCCGGCCCCGGCCCCCGGCCCCCGGCCCCTGGTCCCTGGTCCCTGGTCCCTGGTCCCTGGTCCCTGGTCCCTGGTCCCTGGTCCCTGGTCCCTGGTCCCTGGTCCCTGGTCCCTGGTCCCTGGTCCCTGAGT
>PWJA01000240.1 GCA_003560975.1 Gammaproteobacteria bacterium | reverse complement strand
GAATCCACGGTCGACAGCGGTCTGCGCTGACGTCCTGCCCGATACTGCGCGGGCGTTGACCGCGTTTGAGACCTGCCGGTATCCATGTTACCTTTTGAAATCAGGGTCTTGAACAGCAGTCTGATCGATGGCCGGGGAACTGACGCTACTGCTGCAGGCAGCCAGCGACGGTGATGAGCCCGCTCTGAATCGCCTGGTGGCGCTGCTTTACGTCGATCTGCGTCGGCTGGCGCGGAGAATTCAGTCTGGCCGCCACAACCCCACCCTCGATACCACCGGCCTGGTCCACGAGTGCTATCTGCGCTTTCTCGACAGCGGTCAACTGGCGGTCAACGACCGCGCTCATTTTTTCAACCTGGCGGCCCGGGTCATGCGCCAGCTGTTGTGCGATTACGCGCGCGAACGCCTGGCGGCCAAGCGCGGCGGCGGCGCGATCCGGGTCGAGTTGCACTAAGCGGACGTCGCCGAGCGCGGCGAGGCCGAGTACTGGCTGCATCTGGACCAGGCCCTGGTGGCGCTGGCCGAACGTCACCCCGTTCAGGCCCGGGTGGTGGAGTGCCGGTTTTTCGCCGGGCTGACCGAGGCCGAAACCGCCGAGGCGCTCGGTCGCCCGCTGCGCAGCGTCCAGCGTGACTGGCAACACGCCCGGTCCTGGCTGGCGCGGCGTCTTGAGCCATGACCGGCGACCGGCTCCAGCCCGGGGGTGCCCTGTCGGGCGATCTGTTCAAGCGTTTTCTCGAGCGCCTGTCGGAGCGGCGCGAGCCGCGCCCCGGCGAACGGGTAGGGCCGTACCGCATCCGCTCCGAGCTGGGTCGCGGCGGCAGCGGAGTGGTCTTTCTGGCCGAGCGGATCGATGGCGCTTTCCGTCAGCAGGTGGCCCTGAAATGGCTGCGTGGCGACCGACCCGTGCCCGGCGGGCGCGAGCTCCTGGCGCGCGAGCGCGAGCTTCTGGCCAGTCTCGATCATCCGCACATCGCACGCCTGATCGACGGCGGCGAAAGCGCGGACGGCCAGCTCTGGTTCGCGATGGATTACGTTCCCGGCGACTCGATCGACGTCGCCGTGGCCGACCTGGGCCTGGCCGAGCGGCTGCGCCTGGTTCATGCCGTCTGTCGCGCCGTACATCACGCCCATCGCCACGGCCTCATCCACGGCGACATCAAGCCGGCCAACGTCCGCATCGACGAGCGCGGGCGGCCGCGTCTTCTGGACTTCGGGATCGCCCGGATGGAAGACGCGGTCGGCGGCGGCAGCTACGGGCTGACCCCGGAATACGCCAGCCCCGAGCAGCGTCGCGGGGAAACCCTGACGACCGCATCGGATGTCTGGCAGCTGGGTCGACTGCTGTCGGAGTTGCTCCACGGTGTGTCGGCGCCGGCGGATCTGCACGCTGTATCCGACCGGGCCATGGCGGCGTCCCCCGAGGCGCGCTATCCGTCCGCCGCGGCCCTGGCGGCCGATCTCGATGCGTGGCTGGGCGACCGTCCCGTCTCGGCCTACCGGGGAGGATTCGGCTATCGTTTCTGTTGTCTGCTGAAACGCAATCGGGCGGCCAGCGTCATGGCGGCCGCAGCCCTGCTGGCCTTGTCCGGAGGAGCGTTGTGGGCGACCTGGCAACTGGCGGCCGAGCGCGACCTGGCCCGGCTTCAGGCCGAGCGTGCCGAAGCCGCGCTGGCCGAAACCGAGGCCGCGTTGGCCCGTGCCGGGCAACTGCGCGATTTCCTGATCGGATTGTTCCGCGCGGCCGAGCCGGACCGCCCGCGGGCTCAGCTGCCGGAGACCGGGGAACTGCTGGATCTGGGTGCAGCGCGCGCCCTCGACCAGGAATCGGCGCCGGCCCACGAGCGCCTGGGCATGCTGGTGACCATCGCCGAGGTCTACCTGGGCCTGGGACAGACCGGTGCGGCGCTGCCGCTGCTCGAAGCAGCCACCGGACTGACCGATGCGGAGCCCGCTCCCGCGCTGGAAGACCGGGTTCGCCTGCTCGCCGTGCTTGGCCATGCGCGCATGAGCGCCGGAGATTTCGACGCGGCCGAGGCGAATTTCATCGCCGCCGAGGAGCTGGCCGGGAATCTGCCGCGGGCGGTCGACGCGTCCACCGCGGCCCGGGCCCGGCGCGGCTGGCTGTACTACATGCAGGGGCGGCACGACGAGGCGCTGGACTTGTTGCAGCCGCTCAAGCGGCGACTGGATGCCGGCGAACTGAGCGTGCGGCCGGTCACTCGTCTGCACGTCGACAACAGCCTGGCCTCGGTCCTGCTGGTGACCGGTGATCTCGAACAGGCGGTCGCGATCCGCGCCCGTATCGTCGAGCAGACCCGGCGGCTGGACGGCCCGGAAAGCCGGGCCTACGCGATCCAGCTCAACAATCTGGCCGCTGCGCAGATCCGGCTTGGTCGGTTCGAACGCGCGCGGCAGCATCTGCACGAGGCGCTGGCCCTGTACGACCGGATGTTCGACGGTCCCGTAGTCCTGCGCGCAGCCGCCCGGGCCAACCTGTCCAATCTGCTGACCTACAGTGGTCAATTCGAGGCGGCGCGCTCGACCATGACCGAGGCGGCGAAGGAGTGGGCTGCCACCCAGGGTCGCGACTTCGACGACTACGAGTTCCATTACTACCATCAGGGCCGCATCTTCCTGCGCGAAGGTCGGGATGCACAGGCCCGACAGGCGCTCGAGCACGCCCGCGCGCTGTATGCGGCGATGGACAATGCGCCGGCCTCGGCCGTGTTCATGACGGATGTCTGGCTGGCCCGCGCCCTGTGCCGACAGGAACGGCTGCAGCACGGCTGGTCGCTGCTCGAAGCGCTGGATCCGTCCGCGGTATCCGCCAACCCCGTCCACCGAGCCGACTGGCATGAGTCGCGGGCCCTTTGTCTGCACAGCCTCGGCCGCACCGGCGAGGCCCTGGCGGAGATTCAGTCCAGCCTGGCGCTGGCGGACTGGCCCGGTTTTGCGCTGCATCGCCGGCAGCGTGCTGCGCTGAAGGCGGAAATCCTGCAGTCCGGGTTTCGACCGTCGCAATAAGAAAATCTGGCGGGCCGGCCGGTCGGTTTCCGTGTCTTGGGATAACAGCCCTTGAAATCACGGAGCGACGATCATGCCAATTGCCAGAATCCTGGCGGGCCTTGTTCTGGGCCTGCCGTTTCTCACGCCGATGGCGACCACGCCGCTGAGCGCCGAGCAGCCGGCCTTCACCTGGACTCATGACGACCCGGCGCTGGAATGGCTGCCGTGCTTCCCCGGGTTCCCCCCGGGCTGTCGGTTCGCGGTGCTTCAGGGAAATCCGGAGCAGCCCAACGCCGACATTTTCCTGCGACTGGAGCCGAGCTCCGAGGTGCCCCTGCACTGGCACACCTCGGCCGAGCGCATGGTGCTGATCGCCGGGGAGTTCGAAGTGGACTACGACGGACAGGATCCGGTCGTGCTGAGGCCGGGAACCTATGCCTATGGCCCGGCCCGGCTGCCCCACAGCGCCCGCTGCCTGGACGCCGGGCGCTGTGTTCTGTTCATCGCCTTCGAGGAACCCGCCGACGGGCCGTTGGGACGGCCGGACCCGGCTGGTGCACGCGACTTGCGCCGGAGGTGATCTCATGAAGACATTCACGAAATTTCCAGCATTGATGCTGATTTCGGGCCTGCTTGCCGGCGCCAACGCGCTGGCCCAGCACGAACATCATGCCCACGACGAGCCGCATCTCGGCGACGAGACCGAACTGGGCACGGTCCGCTTTGAGGCCGACTGCGACGAAGCGGCCCGTGCCGGCTTTGATCGCGGCCTGGCCCTCATGCATCACATGATGTACGCCCAGGCCCGCACGGCCTTCGTTGCCGTCCGGGAGTCCGATCCGGATTGCGCCATGGCCTGGTGGGGCGAGGCCACGAGCCTGTTCCAGCCGCTGTGGGGTACGCGACCCAGCGACGACGAACTGGCCCGCGGCTGGGATGCCATTCGCCGTGCCGCCCAAGGCGTCGAGCGTGCGCGCGAGCAAGCGTTGATCGAAGCGACCTACGCGTTCTTTCGGGATCCCGAGACGGCGGATTTTCGGGACCGCCTTCAGGGCTGGACCGAGGGCATGGAGCGAGCCTGGCAGGACTGGCCCGACGACCACGACGTGGCCGCGCTGCATGCGCTGGCCTTGTTGACCCGCGCCATGAGCGAGACCGAGCGGCGAGCGGAGCTTCACGACCGGGCCGAGGACATCCTGCGCGCGGTCTGGCAGGAAGAACCCTCACACCCCGGTGCCATCCACTACACCATCCACGCCACCGACGTCGACGGCCGGGCCGAGAATGCGCTCGACATGGTCGAGGCCTATGGCCGGATTGCGCCGCATACGGCGCATGCGCTGCACATGCCCTCGCACATCTACGTGCGCCTGGGCGAGTGGGATGAGGTCATCGACTGGAACGTGCGCTCGGCCGAAGCCGCGCTGGACCATCCGGTGAATGGCTCGGTATCGCATCACTACATCCATGCCGTCGATTACCTGATCTATGCCTACCTGCAGCGTGGCGAGGACGGGCTGGCGGACCGCATCCATCGCGAAGCCAACCGCAAGGGCCGGCACCAGGCCAGTTTCGTCAGCGCCTTTCATTTCGCCGCCGTGCCGGCGCGGCTGGCGGTGGAACGGCGGCAATGGGAGCAGGCGAGTGCGCTTCCCGTCACCGAGCCGGACTACCTGCCCTGGGACCAGGCCTGGTGGCCGGAAGCGCTCAGCTGGTTCGCGCGCGGGCTGGGTCACGTCCACCTGGACGAGATCGAGTCGGCCGAAGAGGCGGCCGGGCAGATGACGCGTCTGGCCGAACAGGCGCGCGCGGCCGGGGAAACCGGCATGGCCACCTACATCGAGATCGACCGCTTGATTCTTGCCGGCTGGATCGAGCAGGCGCGCGGCCGGACCGACGCGGCCCGGGCCACCATCCAAGAGGCGGTCGAGCTGGAAGGCAGCGTCGAGAAGCACCCGGTCACGCCCGGCGCGCTGTATCCGCCGCGCGAGGCGCTCGGCGATCTGCTGCTGGCCCAGGACCGTCCGGCCGAGGCGCTGGAGGCCTATCGCTTCGCCGAGCGCATCTGGCCGGGCCGCTACAACACCCACCTGGGAGCGGCGCGGGCCGCGGAGGCGGCTGGCCTCGAAGGTGCCGCGCGCGAGCACTACCGCAGCGTGCTCGACCTGGCCCGCGATTCCGAGCGTTCCGGCATTCAGGAGGCGCTGAGCTTTCTCCGGGGTTGACCGTCGGCCGCGTTGCAACTCGAGGAAGCAGCGCGGTCGCCTTCCTCGGCGATCAGGGTGGCCTTGGACGACAGCGTCCACCG
>PWJA01000186.1 GCA_003560975.1 Gammaproteobacteria bacterium | reverse complement strand
AGGTTGAACAAGCCGATGATGCCGATGAAGATCAGGTAGCCGGCAACGATGTAGTTGAGCAGCTTCGGCACCAGCAGAATCAGTATGCCCGCGATCAGGGCGATGAGCGGTGCCAGTTGGAAATGAATGGTCATTTTCAGATCTCCGTGATGGTTGAGTCAGACACGGAGAATCCCTCCCGGCGGCCCCGAAGTCAAGCGGCCGGTTCGTTTTGTGATGGTCATGTCCACCATCGGTGAAGCCCGCGGCTGGCGTTCGCCGTGCGCTGTTACGTCGGGCTGCTATCCGGACGCGTTGCGCTGAACGGCGATGTAGTAGGTCTCGCCATCGATGTCGATGACGCGCTTGACCTTCCACTCGATTTCGAATTCGCTGCCGTCTTTTCGGTAATTGATGGTTCTGCCGTGAAAGACCCGGTCGTTGTGGAGATCGTCGCGCAGGCGATCCAGGACTTCCTGTTCCGTTTTGGGGCCCTGCAGCAGGCCCGGTGTCTTGCCCAAAACATCGTCGACCTGATAACCGGTCAATTCCGTGAATTGCGGGTTGACATGGACAATTTCGGATGCGCCCTGATCGTCGGTGGCGCGGGTCACCATGACAGAGGAAAAGGCGATGTCCGAGAGTGCGTCGAAAAGCGGCGAGGAAAGTGCCTGGGTTGCCTGGCTCATCAATCTGGCTCCGTTTGTGAACTTCACTGCACGCTAACGCACGCGCGTGAATGTCCCATTTCCACTGGATCCTGAAGCGAGCGCACTCCGGTTTGATTTCGGTGCACGTGCGATCGCCGGCCTGGATGGGTGACGCTGAAGTCAGGTCTTCGCCCCTGCGTTTTTCCGCGTTCGCAGGAACTCGCCGCAGAGCAGGTCGTTGATGTTTTTCCCGATCTCAAACGTCGGGAGAGTTCAGGATGGCGATCGCGGCATTGCGTCCCGGGATGCCGCTGACCGCGCCGCCTCGTCGGGCGGATGAGCCGCAGATCCACTCGTTCGGGCGATCGGTTTCAGCACCGTAGCGGCCGACTTCGGCTTCGCTTTCGGCGAAAAACCACGCCAGGCCCTTGTGAAAAATGTTGCCGCGCGGCAGTCCGAGTTCCGCTTCCAGGTCGACCGGGCTCTTTGCCTCCAGGCACGCCCGTCCGTGACGATCGGTTGCCAGGCAGGCCTCCAGGGGCTCGGCCAGGTAGCGGTTCAGACCCTTGAAGACGTTGGCGACGACGGTTTGGCTGGCGCGCGTGTTGTCGCGTTCGAACAGGCCGTAGGGAAGATCCAGGCCGAAATAGGTGAGCGTGTGGTAGCCCTTATGCCGGAGTTCGGCCGAGAGAATCGTCGGGTCGGTGAGGGTGTGGCAGTAGATCTCGCCGGCCGGGGCTTCCGGGATTCGACCCTGCTGTGCGGTCTGCCGGGCGCTCTCCAGCTGCGCGTAGCTCTCGTCGATATGCAAGGTACCGGCAAAGGCCTGCTCAGGCGTGATGGACCGGTTGGCGGGTTGCGGCAGTTTCTTCAACAGCATATTGATCTTGAACGAGGTGCCCTCGTCGATACCCGACGGGTCCGGCCGGCGCCGGAACGGCGGGGTGGCGTTCCAGAGCAGGTGTTCTCCCTCGATTTCCAGGTCGGCCTCGTGCTGCCGGAACATCACGCGGTGGCCGCTGTTTTCGGCCTCGGTGGCGAGGACTTCGGCGCCGAGCCGCCACTCCGCGCCGGCCCGGCGGGCGCGCTCGGCCAGTTGCCGGGTGAGTTCGCCCATGCCGCCTTCGGGCACGCGCCAGTCGCCGGTCTTGTTGCCGATGACGTGGTACAGGAACGTTCGGTTCTGCAGCAGCGAGGCGTCGTGCGCGCCGGCGTTGGCGCCGATCTTGCCGTCGGTAAACACGATGCCGCGCAGGAGGTCGCTGGTGATGTGACTTTCGAGCAGCTCGCCAATCGGCCGCTCGACGAATTCTCGCCACAGCTCGGGTCGGCCGGCGGTGGCGAAGGTCGTTTCCCATTCGGATCGGGATTTCAGCGGTTCGAGCAGGCTGTCTGAAACGATGTTGGCGAAGGCGCGCTGTTTTTCCAGCAGTGTCTGGTAACCGTGCCAGTCGCCGGCAGCCAGGGTTTCGATCTGACGTTGGCTGAGCCGGGAATCTTCGTTGCTGATCAGCAGCCCCTGGTCGTTGCCGTACGGGGTGTAGGAGGAGATCCGGCGTTTCAGCAGCCGCAGATTCAGGCCCAGTTCGCGCATCAGCCGATCGGGAAACAGGCTGACCAGGTAGGCGTAGCGGGAAATCCGCGCCGCGTAGTCCGGGAAGAGCTGGTGCGAGACGCTGGCCCCGCCCAGAGACGAGTTTTTCTCGAGAATGAGAACGCGCTTGCCGGCGGCGGCGAGATAACAGGCGGCGACCAGTCCGTTGTGGCCGCCGCCGACGATGATTGCGTCGTATCGGGTGCTCATTGCCGGCAGTAGAACGCATCGGCCGAATTCTGTCCAGCGTTGTTCCCGAGAATCCCTGCGCCGGGCAATCGCTGCATCCCGGATGGTCTTGTCGGGGTATCCTCCCTGTTTCGTTTCCGTACCGCCTTGACTGCCGGCCCTGTTGCCTGCGTGTCCACTGCCCCGGCCGCAGGGGATTACGGCCGCACAGTCGAACCACCTCCTATTCCGGAAGAGAACGCAATGTCCGATTCCCATTCTTCGAGCCTGCCCCTGATCGAGCGCGCAGCACGATTCAGCCCGCCCGAAATCGAGGCCCGCCCCGTGACCGTCGAGCAGCTCGGAGGCACGCGCGTCGATCCCTATGCCTGGCTTCGCGATGACAACTGGCAGCAGGTCATGCGCGACCCGTCGCTTCTGCGCGCGGACGTCCGCGCCGTGCTGGAGGCCGAGAACGACTACCACAACGAGGTCATGCGTCCGCTGGCCGCGCTGGAAGAGACGATCTTCGCCGAGATGCGCGGTCGCATCCGCGAAGACGACAGTTCCGTGCCAAGCCGAGACCGGGAATGGTTCTACTACTCGCGCTTTCGCGAGGGCGGCCAGTACCCCATCTTCGCGCGCCGCCCCGCCGACGACCGGGGCGAAATTTCCGGCGAGGAAATCGTCCTGTTCGACGGCGACGCCGAGGCCGAAGCGCGCGACTACTTTCGCCTCGTCGCTTTCGAGCACAGCCCCGATCATCGCTACGCTGCGTGGGCGGTGGATACGCGGGGCTCGGAGTACTACAGCATTCAGGTCCGCGACCTGGCCACCGGCAAAGACATCGCCACGCTGACCGACGAAGGCTACGGCTCGCTGGTCTGGGCCACCGACTCGCGCACGGTGTACTGGGTCTGGCGAGACGACAGCGCGCGCCCCAAGCGGGTCTATCGCCAGGCGCTTGATTCGGCAGAGCGGGAACTGGTCTACGAGGAGGCCGACGACGGTTTTTTCCTCAGCGTCGACCGCAGCGACGGCGATACCTGGATCCTGGTGGAAAGCGGCGATCACACGACCAGCGAGATCCGTCTGTACGACGCCAGCGACGCCGGCGCGGAAGCGTTGCTCGTAGCCGCACGCGAGACCGGGGTGGAGTACGGCCTGACCGAGACCGGCGACGGCATGTTTGTCCTGACCAACCAGGACGGTGCGATCGATTTCAAGATCATGCGCGCGCCCGTGGCCGATCCGCGCCGGGAGAACTGGGAAGAGTTCATCGGCCACCGGCCGGGGGTGTATCTGACCGACTTGCTCGGCTTCGAGCACTGGCTGGTGCGCGTCGAAGAGGCCAATGCGCTGCCGCGGCTGATCGTGCGCAACGTCGACAGCGGTCGGGAGTATTCCATCGATTTCGACGAACAAGCCTACGCCCTGGGCATGAGCGGGGGCTACGAGTTCGCCACCGACGAGATTCGCTTCACGTACCAGAGTCCGTCCACGCCGCGCCAGACCTGGGACTTTGACATGGCTACGGGTGAACGCACGTTGCGCAAGGAACAGGAAATCCCGTCCGGGCACGACCGGTCGGCCTACACGGTGCGCCGGCTCGATATCAGCGCGCGCGACGGCGCCAGGGTGCCGGTGACCGTGCTGCACCGCGCCGATGTGGCCCTGGATGGTTCGGCGCCGCTGCTGCTGTATGGGTATGGCTCCTACGGCATCTCCATCCCGGCGGCGTTTTCGATCAGCAACCTCTCGCTGGTGGATCGCGGCATGATCTTCGCCATCGCGCATGTCCGGGGCGGAACGGACAAGGGGTACGGCTGGTACCTGGACGGCAAACTCGACCGGAAAATGAATACCTTCAACGACTTCGTCGACGCCGGACGGGCCTTGATCGAAGCCGGATACACCCGCACAGGCCGAATCGTCGCCTTTGGTGGATCGGCGGGCGGGCTGCTGGTCGGGGCGGCCATGAACCAGGCGCCCGAGCTCTTCGCCGGAGTGATTGGCGCGGTGCCGTTTGTGGATGTGCTCAACACCATCTCCGATGCCTCCCTGCCGCTGACCCCGCCGGAGTGGAACGAGTGGGGCAATCCGATCCGCGACCGGTCCGCCTACGACCGGATTCGTTCCTACAGCCCGTACGACCAGGTCAGCGCGCAGCCCTATCCGCACCTGCTGGCCACCGCCGGCCTGACCGACCCGCGGGTGACGTATTGGGAGCCGGCCAAGTGGGTTGCCCGCGTGCGCGAGCTTCGCACCGACAACGGCCTGACCTTGCTGCGGACCAATATGGGCGCCGGCCACGGCGGCGCGTCGGGCCGATTCGACTCCTTGCGCGAGCGCGCCCAGGACTACACCTTCGCCCTCCTGGTCGCCGGCCTGGCGGAGGCGGGCTGACGCCCGGGGCATTCGGCGAGAGGCACGGCTCGCACCGCGCCTGCCGGGTCAGGGGCCTACGAAAGAACGGTCTCGTTCCTACCGTCTCGATCGGCCGGGCCGGCTCCCAGGTGGGCTGGAGTAGTCCCCGGGTCAGCCCGCGCTGGGTGAACGAACGCAGCCATTCCGGTGGAGACGTTCATGTCTGAACAGAACCGGGGACGATTGCCAAGGGCCCGTATAGTTTTCGCGCGGGAAATGGCTGGCTGGTGACGGTTGATTGCGCCCGTTCGGCTCGCGCATACTCAGACAGAGCGGAGCTTTGATGCGGAGGCGGTCGCTTTTTCGGTTACTCACTTGAGACGACGGTCCCGGTTGAATCCGATGGCACGGAATGACCAATCAAGCCAGCCTTCGCCCATTTGGTTTCGCCTCTTCGCCGGCGTGCTGCTGCCAGGTTTGTTGATATTGATCGGCGTGCATGACGTGGTCGTCGGCGAGACCCTGTTTGTTTTCGCCGGCAGCGAGTTCAGGGAAAACGT
>PWJA01000205.1 GCA_003560975.1 Gammaproteobacteria bacterium | reverse complement strand
GAGTCCACCCAGCAAAAGACCCAGCCAGAACGGGCCTCCAATCGCGTCAGCAAGGGAGAACAGCGCCCAATAGGCCAGCAGACTGACCGGAGCTGCCGCCCACCAGACCGGACGGACCGAAAGCCCTCGGCCGCAGTGAGCGCAATTGACCTTGCGGCCACGGTAAAGGTCGCTTAGATCCAGCGGGTGAATGCGCTGCTGACAAGTCGGGCAATCGCGGCGGGGATCAGACACAGTCGAGCAAGAGTGAGCTTCGAATGCGAATTCATTCTTTCAAAGCGTCATCCGGCCGTCAAACCGCAAGATTACCTGCGCTCGGGGCAATCCGTTGCCCCAGCGCTGCACATCCGCCCAAACTCCCGGCCAGGTCCTGCCGAGCGAGAAGCGGGCAGGCATCGGTAGCCGGCATCCGTTTTACACTTACCGGATCTTTCCCCGACCCCGCACAGAGAGATACCATGCCGCAACTTCCTGCATTCATCCAGGCGCTGACCGGCTTCATTCTGCTCATCCTGATGAGTGCCGCGCTCGCCGAACCGGCCTGGCACGAGCACACCGGAACCGATTTGCGCAACCGTCTGATCAAGGGGCTCATGAGCGCCGAGGGGATTGAATCCGAGGCCTACCTCGAAGCCCTGGCAAGGATTCGCACAGCCACCCGCGAGGACGGCATCGACCGCCTGCTGGCCGAACACGAGGTCGATGTCCTGATCTCGCCGTCCGGGGCCTTGAAGATGGTACCCGTTTTACAATAGGCCCTCGCTCTGCCCGGAACCCAGCCATGCAAGAAGCCATTGCCCGCCTGCCCAAAGTGGAACTGCACCTCCATATCGAAGGCTCGCTGGAGCCGGAACTCATGTTCGAGCTGGCCGCGCGCAACGGCGTAATCCTGCCCTGGGATTCGGTCGAAGCAGTTCGGCGCGCGTATGCGTTCAGCGACCTCCAGTCGTTCCTTGACGTCTATTACGCAGGGGCCAGCGTGCTCGTCACCGAGCAGGACTTCCATGACCTGACCTGGGCCTACCTGCAGCGCTGCCGCTCCGACAAGGTGCGCCACACCGAGATCTTCTTCGACCCGCAGACCCACACCGATCGCGGCATTGCATTCGATACCGTTATCAGCGGAATCACCCGCGCGCTGGATGCCGGTCGAGACCAACTTGGCATCAGCTCCCAACTGATTCTGTGCTTCCTTCGTCATCTCAGCGCCGATGCGGCCATGGCGACGCTGGAACAAGCGTTGCCGTGGAAGGATCGCATCGTTGCCGTCGGCCTGGACTCTTCGGAAAAAGGCCACCCGCCGGAGAAATTCCAGCACGTGTTCGACCGCGCCCGCGGCGAGGGTTTTCTGACCGTGGCCCACGCTGGTGAGGAAGGTCCGGCCGACTACATCCGCCAGGCCCTGGACCTGCTCGAAGTCCGGCGCATCGACCACGGCGTGCGCTGCGTCGAAGACCCCGAGCTGGTCACCCGCCTGGTCGCCGAACAGGTACCGCTGACCGTCTGTCCGCTATCGAACGTGAAGCTGTGCGTGTTCGAACGCCTCGAAGACCACAACCTCAAGCAGCTGCTCGATGCCGGGGTTTGCGTCACCATCAACTCCGACGACCCTTCCTACTTCGGCGGCTACATCGGCGAAAATTTCGCCGCCAGCGCCGAAGCCCTGGACCTGAGCATCGACGACCTGGAGCGTCTGGCCCGCAACGCGGTCAACGCCGCCTTTCTGGAGACTGAGCGCCGCGACGACCTGCTGATCGAGATCGACCAGTGGCGCGAACGCTGCGAATCCGGCTGCGCCTGATCGGACCCGACTGAAAGCGCCCGCAACGGCATCGTCACGACCCTCCCGCGCTCTGTCCAGGCCGGCAATCTGCCGGCCGATCCATCGGATCGGCCGGCTTCCCGAAATCGACCGATCCCGGAAGCCGTATACTGAGTCGTGAGGAGTCAAGGCGCGCTTTTCGAGCGCGCCGGAGCGCAAGGAGGGCGCTGTGCGGCCGATATCCCTGATTGCGGGGCTGTTCGGGTTCTGGCTGGTGCTGACCGCCGGACTGGGGCCCTGGTCCGTCGTGCTCGGCCTGTTCCTGGCCGGCGGCATCGGAGTCGCGGCCGCCCGGCTGCTGGCCGACCCCGGAGATCGCCCCTTGAGCGCCGGCGAGCTGGTTGGTCTGACCGGCTACATGTTCCGCCTGGTCGGTTTCATCCTGCCGGCCGCCTGGCAGGTCGTGCGTCTGGTCATGCACCGGCGCATCGACATCGACCCGGTCGTGATCGAGCATCGCACGCGGCTGCGCCGACCCTTCGCCCGAGTCGCCCTTGCCAACAGCATCACGCTGACCCCGGGGACTCACTGCGTCGACCTCGACGGCGACCAGCTCACGATCCACTGCCTGGAACCCCGTTTTGCCGAACCGATCTTCGAGGGCATCCTGGAAGAGCGACTCGCCCGACTACTGGAGCCGAAGTCGTGAGCGGCCTGCTTTGGGGTGCCGTGCTGTTCCTGCTGGTCAATGCCTTTGCTTGCCTGGGCAGAGCCATCCTCGGCCCGACCCTGCCCGACCGCGTCACGGCGGCCAACGTGATCGGCACCAAGACGGTCGTGGTCCTGGTCCTGCTTGGGGTCGCCCTGAACCAGGTCATCTGGCTGGACGTGGCCCTGGTCTACGGTCTGCTCAGCCTGACCGTCAGCCTGGTGGTCGGGCGGCTGATCGAAACCGGTCGCCTCAAGGGCCTGGAGGAGGAATCGTGAGCGAACTCTTGCTGACGACATTCGCCGCCGTACTCATCGCGGCCGGCTGCCTGTTCTTTCTGGCCGGCACCATCGGCTTGCTGCGCCTGCCGGACTTCTACTGCCGGCTGCATGCAACCACGAAGTGCGACGCGGTCGGCGCCGTGCTGATCCTGCTCGGCGTCGCCCTGATTGCCGGGGCGGATACCCAGACCGTCCGCATCGTGGCCCTGATCGCGCTGATCGCGATCTCCAGCCCCACGGCCGGCCATGCCCTGGCCCGGGCCGGCTGGCATGCCGGCCATCGACCCTGGACCCGCGAGGAAAACGATGAGCCCGAATGACGTTTTCGACGCACTGATCCTGATCCTGCTGATCACCTGCGCCCTGGCGATCGCGCGCATGAAGGACCTGGCCGCCGCGGTCATCCTGTTTTCGGTCTACAGCTTCGCCCTGTGCCTGCTGTGGGTCCATCGCGGCGCGCCCGACGTGGCCATGACCGAGGCCGCAGTCGGCGCCGGCATTACCGCCGTGCTGTTCTTCTACACCCTGGCCCGCACCGGACGGCGCGAGAAATGAGAAACGCGCTGGCCCTGTTGATCGTCATCGTACTGGCCGGCCTGATGATGGCCGGAGTCAGCCAGCTGCCGCCGCCGGGCTCGCCCGACGGCGCCGTCCATCGCCACGTGGCCGCCCACTACATCGACGGCGGCACCGAAGCCGGCGGTGCCCCCAACCTGGTCACCGCGGTACTGCTGAACTACCGCGCGCTCGACACCTATGGCGAGGTGGTGGTCATTTTCGCCGCCCTGGTCGCGGTGCTGGCGGTGGGCCTGTCGGGGCATTCGCGCGGGCCCAGGCGCCAGCCGGACGAGCTGCCGGTCAGCCCGGTCGTCGATCGGATCATCCGTCTGCTGGCGCCCTTCATCGCCCTGTTCGCCCTGTTCATGATCCTCGAGGGCCACGTCCTGCCCGGCGGCGGCTTCCAGGGCGGCGTGGTACTGGGTGCGCTACTGATCCTGCTCAGCCTGGTGCTGGGCCCACGTCGGATACGTCGCATGCTGCCGACTCCGGCCCTGTTCTGGACCCGTGCCATCGCACCGCTGGTCTTTGCCCTGACCGCCATCGCCGGACTGGCCCTGGCCGGCTGGCTGTTCGCCCTGCCGGAACCGGCCTGGCTGAGAGAGCTGATCCTCGTGGGGCTGGAGCTGGCGATCGGCATCGGAGCGGCCCTGGCGCTGGTCGGGTTTTACTTGAGCCTGGAGGCCGACCACCATGACTGAGGGCCTGGCTCACCTGGACTACATCGCCGTGGTGATCCTGTTCGCCATCGGTCTGTACGTGGTCCTGACCAAGCAGAACCTGATCAAGAAGATCATTGGCTTGAACATCATGGAAACGGCGGTGTTCGGGCTCATCGTCACCTCCGGCATGGTCGACGGCGGCTCGCCGCCGCTGCTCGGCCAGGGCCTGGAACCCCCCTACGCCAGCCCGATTGCCCACGCCCTCGTGCTGACCGGGATCGTCGTGGCCTTGAGCGTGACCGCGCTGGCCCTGGTGCTGATCCTGCGGGTCAAGGCCGAATGCGGCTCGATCGAACTCGATGAGCTGCTCGAGCCGGACGAATGAGCAGCCTGGCGCATTTGCTGCCGCTCACCGTCCTGCTGCCGATCACGGCCGGCGTCCTGGCTCCGGCCCTGTTCCACCGTCGAGGTCTGGCCTGCTGGTGGTGGGCGCTGGCCGCCGCGATCCTCACCTTCGCCACCACTGTGACGTTGTGGCGACAGCTGCAAAGCGGATCGACCATCAGCTATCCTCTCGGCGGCTGGCCGCCGCCCTACGGGATCGAACTCGTATTCGACGGCCTGGCCGCCCTCATGCTGGTACTTTGCGCGCTCAGCGTATTGATCCTGCTCGCCGCGCGGCGCTACGTGGAAGCCACCGTCCCGAGCTCCCGGCAAAGTCTGTTCTACGCCCTGATCCTGATCAATCTGGGCGGCATGAACGGCTTCGTGGCCGCGGCCGACCTGTTCAACCTGTTCGTGTTCATGGAGATCTTTTCGATCTCGGCCTACGCCCTGGTGGCCCTGGCGCGCGGCCCGGTGGCGGCGCTGGCCGCGCTCAAGTACCTGCTGGTCGGCGCCGTGTCCTCGCTGCTGGTCCTGCTGGCCGTGGCCCTGCTGCACGCCCAGACCGGCAGCCTGAACATGAGCGATGTCGCCGGCCTGCTGGCCCAGGCCGAGGCACCCGGCGCTTCCGCCCTGGCTCTGGGCTGCCTGGTGGTCGGATTCCTGGTCAAGGCCGCCATCTTTCCGCTGCACTTCTGGCTGCCCGACGCGCACGCCTCGGCGCCAAGCCCGGTCAGCGCGCTGCTGTCGGGCCTGGTGGTCAAGATGGGCATCGTCGGCCTGGTGCGGACCCGGATCCTGTTTGCCGAGGCCGAGATCGTACCGCTGCTCATGCTCGACAACCTCCTGGTCTGGCTGGGCGTGATCGCCATCCTGGCCGGCGCGGTCCTGGCCATGGTCCAGCGCGAACTGAAACTGATGCTGGCCTACTCGACCGTGGCCAACATGGGCTACATCGCGCTGGGAATCGGCCTGGCCACACCGTCCGCGGTCAGCGGGGCCCTGGCCCATACCGTCTACCACGCCACGATCAAGACCGGCCTGTTCCTGACCGCCGGGTCCATCCTGCTGTGCACCGGCCTGAGCCGGGTCGACGACCTGCGCGGCCTGGGCCAGCGCATGCCCCTGACCAGCGGGGCGCTGGTGCTCGGCCTGCTGGCCGCGACCGGGATTCCGCCGACCGCCGGCTTCGTCGGCAAGTGGCAGATCGCCCTCGGCGCGCTGCAGGCCGGCCAGGCCTGGGTGATCGGCGTGATCCTGGCCGGCGCCCTGCTGACGCTGGGCTGGGCGATCCGGGTCATCAACAGCCTGTTTTTCCGGCCGCCGGCCCGGGCCCGGGTCATCACCGCCAACGAGGCTCCGGTCAGCATGCTGGTGCCGTCGGTGCTGCTGGCCGTGCTGGCGGTGAGTGCGGGGCTGGGCGGAGCGATCCTGCTCGGCCTGGTCGAGCCGCTGGCCCTGGCCATCGTCGGAGCCGACCATGATCACTGAGCTGTTCGACCTGCGCCCCGTCGCGGCACCGCTGATCTCGGCCCTGTGCGCCTTCGGCATCATGCTGCTGGGCCACCACGCCGGCTGGCGCATCGCGCTCAGCCTGGCCGCTTCGGTGGTCAAGTTCGCGGTCGTGCTGTCGATGCTGCCCGGTGCCCTCGAAGGCAACGTCTACCGGTTCAGCGCCGGCGAGATCCTGCCCGGCCTGGAGTTCGCCTTCCGGGTCGACGCGCTGGGTCTGTTCTTCGGCCTGGTTTCGTCCACGCTGTGGGTGCTGACCACGATCTACGCCATCGCCTACATGCGCGGCAGCCATTCGCTGCGGCGCTTTTTCGGCTTTTTCGCCCTGTGCGTGTCGACCACCCAGGCGATCGCCTTTGCCGAAAACCTGTTGACCCTGTTCATCTTCTACGAGCTGCTGACCATCTGCACCTACCCGCTGGTCATCCACTCAGGCACGCTGGAGGCGCGTCGGGCCGGGCGTCGTTACCTGATCTATACCCTGTCCGGGGGCGCCGCGATCCTGGCCGGCATGGTCATGGTCTACCAGGCCACCGGCAGCCTGTCCTTGAGCACGCCCGGACTGCTGCATGCCGGCATCGATGAGCGCGCGCTGCTGACGATGTTCGTGCTGCTGATCGGCGGTTTCGGGGTCAAGGCCGCGCTCATGCCGCTGCACGCCTGGCTGCCGACGGCCATGGTCGCACCCACGCCGGTCAGCGCCCTGCTGCACGCCGTGGCCGTGGTCAAGGCCGGCAGTTTCGGGCTGATGCGGGTGATCTACAACATCTTCGGCGTGGAGCTGCTGGATACGCTCGGCTACCACCAGGTCCTGGCCGCGATCGCCGCGATCACGATCATCGTCGCCTCGCTGGTCGCCCTGCGCCAGGACGTACTCAAGCGGCGCCTGGCCTGGTCGACGATCAGCCAGCTGTCCTACATCGTGCTCGCGGCCTGCCTGCTGGCCCCGCTGGCGGCGCTGGCGGCGGTCATCCATATCGCCAACCAGGCGTTTGCCAAGATCACCCTGTTCTTCGTCGCCGGCGCGATCGAAAAGACCACCGGCAAGAAGCGCATTTCGGAGCTGGACGGCATCGGCAAGACCATGCCGTGGACCATGGCCGCCTTTACCGTGGCTTCGCTCAGTTTCATGGGCGTGCCGCTGCTGGCCGGCTTCATCACCAAGTGGTACCTGTCGGTGGGGGCGCTGGCGGCCGGCGCGCCGGTCTACGTCGGCGTGATGATGGCCAGTGCGATTCTCAATGCCGCCTACTGGCTGCCCATCCTGTACCGCGCCTGGGTCAAGCCGCCGGAATCGCCGAACCCGCCTCGCAGGGAGGCGGAAAACCTGCTGCTGTGGCCGACCCTGGCCTGCGCGGCCTACGTGATTGTGCTGGGTCTTGGCGCCCAGGCCCCGGCGATGCCCTTCGCCCTGGCCCAGTCCGCGGTCGCTTTCGCCTTTGGCCTGGAGGTGGTCTCACCATGATTGCCGTACCTTTGCCCTCGCTGCTGCCGCTGCTGGTCGTCCTGCTTCCCCTGCTCGGCGCCGTGCTGCTGGGCGTTTTCGGACACCAGCGCCGCTGGCTGGCGCCCCTGGCGCTGGGCACCAGCGGCCTGACATTCGGCCTGGTGCTGGTCCTGGTGAGCACCGTGCGCCAGGGGTTTCAGCCGGAGATCGCGCTGATGCAGCTGGCCCCGCCGATGCGCATCGTCCTCGGCGTGGACGCGCTCGGCGCGCTGTTCGCGCTGACCATCGCGGCCCTGTTCCCGCTGGCGCTGGCCTATGCGCTGAAATCACTCGCCGACGATGCCCATCTCAAGCGCTTCCTGGCCCTGGTCCTGGCCGCGCAAGGCCTGATGCTGGGGGTGGCGTTTGCCGACAACCTGCTGACCCTGCTGGCCTTCTACGAGCTGTTTTCCTTGATCAGCTACCCGCTGATCGTGCACGACCGAACGCCCAAGGCGCTGGCGGCCGGCCTGAAATACATCGTCTACATCATCGTCGGCGGCGTGTTCATTCTGACCGGCATCATTGTTGTCTACGCCCTGGCCGGCGATCTGGCCTTCGTCCCCGGCGGTTTGCTGAGTGCCGACGTTGCGCGCACACCCGCTCTGCTGGCCTGGGTTTGCCTGATGGTCGGTTTCGGAGTCAAGGCGGCGCTGATGCCGCTGCACGGCTGGGTCGCCGATGCCCACCCGGCCGCCCCACCGCCGTTTTCAGCCATTCTGTCGGGGGTGATGGTCGCGGCCGGAAGTTTCGGCATTCTGCGCGTGCTGTTCGAGATCTTCGGCGCGCAACTGCTCGGCCAACTCGGCGTCATGCCCTGGCTGGCAACCATCGCCGGAATCAGCGCGGTGCTGGCCGGCGCTCTGGCGATCGGCGAAGACGAGTTCAAGCGCCGTCTGGCCTATTCCACCATCAGCCAGATGGCCTACGTGGCGCTGGCCATCGCCTTGCTCAGCGAACTGGCCCTGGTTGGCGCGCTGGTCCACATCAGCCATCATGCCTTCATCAAGGCCGGGCTGTTCTTCTGCGCCGGCCTGATCGTGGCGGTGACCGGCTTCAAGAAAGTCAGCGAGTTCGACGGCCTGGCGCGGCGCATGCCGGCCACCGCCGTCATGCTGACCCTGCTCGCCCTGGCCATGATCGGCGTGCCGCCGCTGTCGGGTTTTTTGAGCAAGTGGCTGCTTGGGGTCGGGCTGATCGAGGCCGGCGGTCTGCTGCCGCTGGGCGTGCTGGTCATCGGCACGCTGCTGGCTGCAGCGTACCTGTGGCCGGTGATCTTTCGTATCTGGCTGCCACGTGAGGATGTGAAACGGGCCGAATCGGCCTGGGCCAGGCAGCCGACGCTGATGCTGATCGCTTTGGCGGCCACGGCCGTACTCACGGTTGTACTGGGGCTGGCTGCAACCCTGCCGGGAGGGCCGCTGGAACTGGCCCGGCTGGCCGCCGCCCAGCTGATCGGTGCCGATGGATGAGCATGGACTCGGCAAGCGTGAGCCTGCTGCTGCCCGTCCTGGTGTTCGGGCCGCTGCTGGCCGCGGCCCTCCTGCCGCTGCTCCGGCACCGGACGGTCCAGGACCTTTTTGCCGTCGTTGTGAGCGCGCTGGCCCTGGCCGGCGTGGTCAGCCTGGCCCCGTCCGTCCTGCAGGGTGCGCTGCCCGTCGGCCGTTTGCCGGGACTTCTGGGACACTTCAATTTTGCCCTCGACCCCTTCGGCTTGCTGTTCGCCCTGGTCGGCTGCTTCGTCTGGTTCAGCGCCACCCTGTACGCAACCGCGTACGTGCGCGACGATCCGGCCCGGGTGCGTTTCCTGGCCGTTCTCCTGGTTCTGCTCGGCGCCAACCTGGGCGTGGTCCTGGCCGCCGACCTGCTGACCCTGTTCGTGTTCTTCGAGCTGCTCGGGCTGGTCGCGCTGCTGGTGGTGGTCCACAGCGGCAGCGACGAGGCACGCTCGGCCGGGGTGACGTATTTCTGGATGACCTTCGCCGGCGGGCTGGCCCTGCTGGCCGGCATCCTGTTGGTGCTGCTGCTCTCCGACAGCCTGGCCTGGCAGCCGCTGCCCGAAGCGGTCGCCAGCGGCTGGCGCTGGGCGATCTTCGGCCTTTTGCTGGTCGGTTTCGGCGTCAAGGCCGGCATGGTGCCGCTGCACGTCTGGCTGCCGGCGGCCCACCCGGTCGCCCCTGCCCCGGCCAGCGCGCTGCTGTCGGGGGTGATGATCAAGGCCGGCGCCTACGGCCTGTTCCGCAGCCTGAACATGCTGCTGCGGCCGGAGGCGGGACTGGAGGCCTGGAACGAGGCAGCCGATATGGGCCTGGTCCTGGCCCTGCTCGGGATTCTCACCCTGGTCGTGGGAGTGGTGATGGCGCTGCTGCAGGACTCGATCAAGCGCATGCTGGCCTGGTCCAGCGTCAGCCAGATGGGCTTCATGCTGACCGGGCTGGGCGCCGGCGCGTTCCTGGCCGTCGACGGCGCAATGGCCACCGCCGGCGGTCTGCTGCACGTAGTCAATCACGCGCTGTTCAAGTCCTGCCTGTTCCTGGCCGCCGGCGCGATTGCGCTGCGCTGCGGCACGGCCGACATGCATCGGCTCGGCGGTCTGTGGCGGCAGATGCCGATCACCTTCGCCTGCGTGCTGGTCGCCGCGGCCGGCATCGCCGGGCTGCCGCTGTTCAACGGCTTCGTCAGCAAGAGCATGATCCACCACGGACTGGTCGAGGCCAGCCAGCGCCCGGGGGGAGAATTCCTGGTCTACGGCGAATGGCTGTTCATGGCCGCGGCCGCCGGAACCGTCGCCTACTTCAGCCGCTTCATTTTCCTGGTCTTCCTGCGCCGCGCACCCCAGTCGACCAAAACCCCGGTCAGAGACCCCGCTCCGGCCATGCGCGTCGCCATGGTGCTGCTTGTCATTCCCATTGTCTGGCTGGGCTGGCGGCCGCACGGGCCGCTGGAGGCGCTGATGGCGCCGGCGCTGGCGGCCTGGGGCGTGGCCGAAGCGCCGATCACCTACTACCTGGAACGCTATTTCCTGAGCGCGGACGACTTGATCGCATCGGCCGGAATCCTGACCGGCGGCCTGCTGCTGTTCGCTCTGGGCATGAAGTCTGGCCTGTTCCGGCGCCAGCCGCCCGCGGCGCTGGGCGTGGACTACTGGTACCGGCACCTGGCCGGGCGCCTGCTGGCCCTGTGCGTCGGGCTGGCCGGACTGGCGGCCCGCCTGCGCGCCCGCGCACCGACGATCCTGGAAACGCTCTACGTCGGCTGCGTCAAACCGCTGTGGGATTACGGCCCGATCCTGCGCAGGCGCGCCTGGCGCGGCCTGCTGCTCGGGTTGCGCGGCGTCACCGATTTTTTCCTCAAGGGCGGGCTGCTGCGACGCAAAGTCTGGCGTGATCTGCTCGTGCGGCTGCGCAGCATCGCCGAGTTTCTCATCGACACCACGCTTCGGGATCACTTCGGCCCGCCCCCGGCGCCGGCAGATCGCGGGCAGCTGGAAAAAGATCGGCTGTACGCCGCCCTGGACCAGCAGCGCGACCGGCTGATCCTCGCCGCCGACCGGCTGGCGCGCGAGAGAGATCACCGTCGCCCGGGCGACGCGCTGATCAACGCCAGCCACATGCTGGCCGGCTGGATCGGCACCGAACTGCTGGAACGGGCCATGGCCGCCGGCGGCGAACGCGCTCGCGAACTGGCCGACAGCGAACGGCTCGCCCGCCGGCTGGCTGAACGGGCGGTCGGTCTGGCCCGACGTCAGCTGGACTCGGAGCTGGACCCGGCCGACCTCAAGCAGGTCGCCGAGGAGCTAAACGAGCTGCTCGGACCCGAAAGCGAGCGGCCCGACCCAACCTGGCCGGAGCGCAGCTGGCCGGCCGAGATCACGGCCATCGCCCTGGCTCCGGATCACGGCCACTGGCCGGTCAGTGAAAGCCTCGAGCAGGGCGCCCTGGTCAGCGCCGCGCGCGGCCGCATCATGAAGGTCGCGCGCGATCTGAGCTCCGGCCTGCTGGTCGCTTTTGCCATTCTGCTGCTGGTGGCCCTGAGCGCACGAATCCTGCTCTAGACTTCCCCGCCGCGCCGTTGATCGGCACACCAGGGCCGGGCCAGACTGCGATACCACTCCAGAACCCGCTGCAGCACCGCCGGTTCCGACAACTGCTCACGGACGGGCGTCAGATGATCCGCTCCATCCCATCCGGGCGACCAGCGCCGCCACTAACCAGCCAGAGCCTGTCCGTGGCGATGCGCGAGCCGACGTTCGGGCAGCCAGGCAAGCTGGAAGAACAGCATGTAGCGGCGCCGCAACCACTGGCGAGGATGCCTGAGCATCACCATCGGCAGTCGCTGCAGCGGATGAGATGGCCAGCATTCCCTACTGAGCGATCCCGGCATCATGAATCGTCCAACGGAAGTCTTGAATAAGCGAGTGGCGAGCGTCTCTGGCATCGTCGCTGTAGCTGATATCCTCCGCACCGAGGGTAAGGTCCGGCTCGAGATCCGCTTCCGCCCATCCGATCAAAAGCGCGTCATAGTTCGCCGTCGACAATCCCGAACCGTCGAACATTGCTTCCATGGTATTGTCGCCAAACGCTTCCTCATCCTCGAAGACACCACCAACGTCCCAGCCCCCCAGATTCTGATCGAACGAGGAGGCGTTGAGAAACATGGCGTTCATGCGAGTGACATTGGAAACATCCCAACTGCTGATATTCTGGTTGAACAACACGGCTTCTTCGAACATGCCGAGCATGTTTTCCACATTGGATACATCCCACGCTCCAATGTCCTGATCAAACGATTCAGCTCCAAAAAACATCAGTCTCATGTCAGTCACGCCGGAAACATCCCAGGTGCCAATGTCCTGGTTGAATGAACTGGCTGCGCTGAACATATTATTCATGTCAGCGACTTCGGATACGTCCCAATCACCGATGTTCTGATTGAACGCGGTGGCCTCAGCGAACATTTCGGTCATGTTGACAACCCTGGATACGTCCCAGTTGCCAATGTCTTGATCGAACGAGATGGCCGCGGCAAACATCGCCTGCATGTTCTCGACCCTGGAAACATCCCAGGCGCCAAGATCCTGATTGAAAGAGGTGGCTACCGCAAACATATGGTTCATGTCGGTGACACCGGAAACGTCCCAACTGCCGATATCCTGATCGAAGGATTGTTCAAACCGGAATAAACCGCTCATGTCTGAAATGCCGCTGGTACAGCTTGTGGCAGCGTTATTGGTCGTGATCTGGTCGCGTGTTCGTTTGGTGTAAATCGTACCCTTGACCTCACCGGTCTCTCCTGCTTCGGCATCGCCGCACAAGACGGTCGTTCCGTTTGCGGCCAGCTGGAAAGCAGGGTTTTCTTGCGCGTGCGCGGCGCTGAATGTGCCCAGTGCGCACCCAAGCCCCAGCAGGAGAGCCGCCTCGGAAAGACGAGAGCCGCCGCTCCGGATCCGTAAAAGCGGGAGCAAACGCGAGGGTGATGCGAAGAAACAATGCGCGCGAAGGATCATGGCGGGTGACCTCCAGAAAAAAATGGATCGTTTGATAAGACGCACGGGGTTCAAGATGCTTGGTCAGAAGCATCATTCGTGCGATTGAAGCCCGGGCTCAGTGCCGACCGGAGTAGTCTTTCAACGAGCAAACCGGGCGCAAGAGACCTGACCGCCAGGTGCGCGGCCTGGTCAAAAGAAACGGGGTCAAATTCACGCCATCAAGACTTGTACACGGCGCGCAAGCCAAGCCAGCCAAGCAAAGCCGCCATCAGCAGCAAGAAAGGAGTTTGTAGCGTATCGACAGCCAGAGCCGGCGTTTCCGGGCCGACTCCGGGCGGCGGCGCAGCACCAACACTGAGATTATCGACCGCCATGTTGAAAAAACCCTGATTGTCAACCTGCACGAATCGCAGGCTCACGGTCTCGCCCACGAAAGGTGCCAACTCGTCGGTGACGTCGACATCAAAGCGCTCCCAATCCTGGTTCAGGGGTTCACCGGGCTGCGTCTGGAATCCGACTGCAATGATCTCGTCCGGATCGACGGTGTCGAAATCCGCGCCCGGCGCCAGGATATCGAATCGCGCTTGCTGATTGGGTTCGCCTTCAAAATCGAAAGAAAGCGGATCCGGGACGAAAAACCCGCCTCCCGCATTATTGATTGCGACATCAAAAAAGATACGATTGGTTCCCGGTTGCACCTCGAAGGTCTGGATCATATAGCTCGATCCAGGGCCGGTTTGACTGGTGAAAGCGTAGAAATCGTCGGTCAGAGAGGGATTGATGGTACCCGCGCTCGTTTGCGTCTCTCCGGAAACGACGCTGATCGGCAAGGCTTGTCCGTTGGTATCGACAGTCCAGCCGGCAGTGTCTCCAGTCTCGAACCCCGGATTTTCTATCCCGGCTACGGCCATCATGGGGAGAGCTGCGAAAAGGACAAGCACTACCTTCAAAGCGATGTTTTTCATCGGATCAGGATCCCGTTGAAGTTGGGTTCATTAGCCGAAATGCTAACACGCGCAGAAATTCAGGTGCAATTCGGCCCCTCGACTTGCGGTAATGATCACAACTAGCGCGCCCGGGATCGTCCGCTCTTCGAACACTCCGGTTTCCTGCAAAAGCCCAAACCCAATTCACAGGGCGTTCGAAAGCGATAGCAGCACCAAGTCCTCCGAATTGATCCCATCCATTGCCTTGGGTCGCAAATCGAATGGCGACGATCCGCCGTCAGCCGCTCGCCGCACCCGTCGCGCCCTCATCGCCAGCATCGGACAACTCCTGGCCGAGCGAGCGATCCCGCGCAAGGTACAGGTACATGGCCGGCACCACGAACAGGGTAAACGCCGTGCCGATGGTCATTCCGGAAGCAATCACCAGGCCGATGGCAAAGCGCGAGCCTGCACCCGGGCCGGTGGCCAGGAGCAGCGGAATCATGGCCAGCACGGTCGCCGCCGTGGTCATCAGGATGGGGCGCAAGCGGATGGCGGCGGCTTCTTCGATGGCCTGGCGCTTGGACTTGCCTTCGTCCTGCAACTGGTTGGCGAACTCCACGATCAGGATGCCGTGCTTGGCGATCAGCCCGATCAGGGTCAGCAGGCCGACCTGGGTGTAGATGTTCAGGCTGGTGAAACCCAGGGAGACGAAAATCAGCGCGCCACAGATGCTCATCGGCACCGTGACCAGCATGATGATGGCGTCGCGGAAGGATTCGAACTGGGCCGACAGGACCAGGAAGATCACGACCAGGGCGAAGAAGAAGGTGATGACCAGCTGCTGGCCTTCGGCCTTGAACTGGCGCGACTGGCCGGCGTAGTCGATGTTGTAGGTCCGCGGCAGGATCTCGGCGGCGGCGTCTTCGAGAATGCCCAGCGCCTCGCCGAGGCTGACGCCGGGGCGCGGCACCCCGGAGATGGTCACCGCGTTGAGCTGCTCGAATCGACGCAGCTGCTGCGGCTGTACCGAGGGCTCGAGGTCGATGAGCCCGGCCATGCGGATCAGTTCACCGTCGCGATTGCGGGTGTAGAAATCCCCGACCTGCTCCGGGTTCAGTCGCTCCGCGCGCTGGACCTGGGGGATGACGCGGTAGGATCGATTGTCCATGGCAAAGCGACCGACGAAGCCGCCCGACAGCATGGTGGCCAGGTCGCCGGAAACCTGGGCCATGTCCACGCCCATCAGCGCGGCCTGGTCGCGGTCGATACGGATTTCCTGCTGCGGCCGGTCGATGTCGAGATCGGAATTGACGAAGATGAAGCGACCGGAATCGCGCGCTCGCTGCATGAGCTGGTCGGCAAAGGACTCCAGGTTTTCGAACGACTCGGTGGAGCCGATGACGAACTCCACCGGCGGCCCGCCGCCGCCCGGGGACGGCAGGTCCGGCGGAACCACGGCAAACGAGCGCAGGCCGGGAATGGCGTCGATGAACGGCTGAACCGTGTCTTCGAGCACGGTCTGGGTGTCGCGCTCGCGCTGGTCCCACGGGGTCAGGACGATCCCGGCAATGGCCTGGTTGGTCGCGCCGATGCCGCCGCCTCCGAACCCGTTGATCAGAAAGATGCCCTCGATTTCCTCGGTCTGTTCGCCCAGGGTGTTGATCCGCCGGGTGTTGCGCTCGAGGTAGTCCAGCGTGGCGTAGGGATCGGCCTCCATGATCGAGAACAGAAAGCCCGAATCTTCCGGCGGCTCCAGCTCCGAATCGCTGGTGATGAACAGGAAGTAGCACGAGACCAGGACGATCAGGCCGAACGTGGCCAGCACATGGCGATGATCCAGCCAGCCGTGCAGGTGCCCCTGGTACCGCTCGCGGAGCTGGCCGAAGCGCCGATCCAGCCAGGCGGCGAATTTGGGCCTTGCTTCGCGCCGGCGCGAACGCAGAATGCGTGAACACAGCATCGGCGCCAGAGTCAGGGCGACCACACCGGACAGGACCACGGTCGCGGCCAGGGTGAAGGCGAACTCGATGAACAGGGTGCCGGTCAGGCCGCCGACGAAGCCGATCGGCAGAAACACCGCGATCAGCGTGGTCGACATGGCCACGATCGGCCAGGCCAGCTGGCGCGCGCCGGCCACGGCCGCCTCGATCCGCGACTTGCCGTTTTCCATCTGGCGCTCGATGTTTTCGAGCATGATGATGGCGTCGTCGACCACGATGCCAATGGCCAGGACCATGGCCAGCAGGGTCAGCAGGTTGATCGAAAAGCCCAGCAGCAGCATGAGAAAGAACGTGCCGATCAGCGACAGCGGCACCGACAGCGCCGGAATGATCGCGCTGCGCGCCGAGCCGAGGAAGGCGTAGATGACCAGGACCACGATGACCAGGGCCATGAAGATGGTGAACACCACCTCGTCGATGGCGCTTTCGATGTACTCGGCCGAATCGTAGGAGATGGTCGCTTCCAGGCCCTCGGGCAGGCGCGGGATGATGAGCTCGTCCCAGACCCGGCGAACCTCGCCGATCACATCCACGGCGTTGGCATCGGGCGCGATTTCGACGCCGATGAACACCGCGTCCAGGCCGTTGTAGGTCACCGAGGCATCGAAACTTTCCGGCCCCAGCTCCACTTCGGCGACCTCTTCGAGCCGGACCAGGGATTCGTTTTCCGAACGCACCACCAGGCGCTGGAAATCCTCGACCGACTGCAGATCGGTATAGGCGGTCAGGTTGACGCTGACCATCTGGCCACGCGTTCTGCCGACGGCGGACAGCACGTTGTTGGCCTGCAGGGCCTGGCGGATGTCGTTGCCGGTCACGCCCAGCGCTGCCATGCGCTCCGGGTCCAGCCAGATGCGCATGGCGAAGGTGCCGGCGCCCAGGATCTCGGCCTGCTGCACGCCGGGGATGGTGGCCAGCTGCGGCTCGACCTCGCGCACCAGGTAGTCGGTGATCTGGCTGTCGTCGAGGATGTCGCTGTAAAACGACAGGTACATGGCCGCAACCTGCTCGCCCACCGACAGCTCGATGACCGGGTCCTCGGATTGTTCGGGCAGTTCCGAGCGCAGCTTGTTGACCTGGGCGGCGACTTCGGTCAGGGCATCGTTGGGGTCGGCGTCGAGGCGCAGATAGGCCTGGATGATCGACACGCCCGGCACCGAGGTCGAAACCAGGTAGTCGATGCCCTCGGCCTGGGCGACCTCGCGCTCCAGCGGCGTGGTGATGAAACCCTGAACCAGGTCGGCGTCGGCGCCGATGTAGGTCGTGGTCACCGTGACCACGGCGTTCTGGATTTCGGGGAACTGGCGCACGTTGAGATCGAACATCGCGCGCAGGCCCAGCAGCAGGATGAACAGGCTGACCACGAGGGCCAGCACCGGCTTGTTGATGAAGACGTCGGTAAAGCGCATGGCGGTCACTGCACCCGATCAGCCGTTGCCCGGACGCGGATCCGGGTCTTCGCTGGGCTGGACGTCTTCGTCGTCATCGATGTTCACCGGGGTGTTGTTCTGCAGCTTGAGCAGACCGGAAGAGGCGACGCGGACTCCTTCTTCCAGACCGTCGAGGATCGCGACCAGATCACCGCGCGTTCGGCCGGTGCGCACGAAGCGCTGGATTACTTTCTTCTCGTCGCCCTCGCCTTCGACGACGAACACCGAATCGCCGTAGGTCGAAAAGCGCAGCGCGGTCTGCGGCACCACCAGCACGTCTTCGCTCTCGCCCAGATCGAGCTCGACCCGGGCGAACATGCCCGGAAGCAGCCGGGCGTCGGGGTTGTCGATACTGGCCTGGACTTGCACGGTGCGGGTGGACTCGCGCAGGCGCGGCTCCAGCGCGCTGATCGTGCCGTTGAACTCCCGGTCGGGGAACGCATCGACCCGGGCGCGAATGGCGGCGCCGGGGTCGAGCAGGGGCAGCCTGCGCTGCGGCAGGGTGAAATCAAGAAAGATCGGATCCAGCGCCTGCAGGCTGACCACCGGCTCGCCCGGGGAAAGAAACTGACCGGGATTGACCTGGCGTATGCCCACCCGACCGGCAAACGGAGCGCGCAGGATTTTCTGCTCGATCCGGGCCTCGCGCGCGGCCACGACGGCCCGGGCCTGGTCGGCCTCGGTCTCGGCGCGATCGAGCACGGCGCGCGAGATCGAGCGCTGCTCGTACAGGCGCTGCTGACGCGCCAGTTCCATCTCGGCCAGTCGCAGCGCGGCCTCGAGCTGATCCAGTTCGGCCTCGTCGATTCGAGTATCCAGTTCGATCAGGCGCTGACCGCGCTCGACCGTCTGGCCATTTTCGAAATGGACTTCGCGCACGATACCGGCTGCCTCCAGGGACAGTTCGGCACCCTGGACGGGGTTGAACGTGCCCACGGCGTCGACCCGCGGCGTCCACCGCTCGAGCCGGGCCGTGCTCGCGGTAATGGTGACCGTCTCGGCTTCCATGTCGTCGAAGAAACCCTGGACCATCTGATCGACGAAGGCCTTGTAGCCGAAAATGCCGCCGAACAGGAGGCCGACGCCCAGCAACATCAGGAGCATTCGCTTGTTCATGCCAGAACCTCCTGTTCGATCCGACCGACCAGCGCGTCCAGTGCGGGAGCGTCGCCGATCTCGAACAGCGGCTGCCAGCCCAGGCCGTTGAGCAGAACCTGGGCGTGAATGTAGATGCTGCGGCGCGGCGCACGGATCGCCAGCTGTTCGAGCAGCCCGCGGGTCTGCAACAGCGACTGCATGCCGTGGCACACCGCCCACGGGCCGAGCATCAGTTCATGGGTAGACAGCACATCGGATTTCACCTCATCGGCCGCGACCGCCTGCTCGACCACCCCGGTAATGGCAGCCACCACCGGCTCGAGCTCGGCGGTCAGGCGCGCGCGCCGATCCGGGCTGGCCGTTTCCCAGACCACCTCGGTGAACACGTACTGCATGAGCCGTGAGTAGGTGGGATGGCGCCGGGAATAGTGCTCATCGGCCACGGTCAGGGCGAACATTCGATCACGCGTTCCGGCCTGCCAGGCCGTCGCCTTGCGAAACAGGGCGCAGTGCTCGCGCAGGCGCTGCGTGGCCAGCGCCACCAGCAGGTCCTCCTTGGAGGCGAAATGCTGGTAAAGCGTGCCGGTCGCGTAGTCGCAGCTGCGCGCCAGGCGCGCCATCTGCAGGGTCAACAGGCCTTCTTCACGGATCAGGCGCCGGGCCGTGTCGACAAACAGCTGTTCCCGTTGTTCGAATTCACGTTGCTTGCGCTCGCGCGTTCCCATGTTTCGGTTCCGAAGGATAGAACCGATAGTATGAACCATGTTCAATGATTGAAGCGTTGACAGAACCTGAATTCCGGATCAAAACCAGCTCACGACCCGGGGGGCAGACCGCTGAAGCCCCGGTGCCAGTCGCGCAGCATCTGCCGGGCCCGGAACGGACAGTGGATGATGCCCATGCCACAGCCCGACATGCGGCCCAGTCGCTGGGGCGTCGGGAACTCGAGCCTCAGATCCAGCCATTGGTCATCGCTCAGGCCCAGGCGGGCAGGCAGCTGCTCCACGGGCAGCGAGCGGCCTTCGATCAGCGGATACCAGACCGCGTACACCCCGTGACCGAAACGCTGCAGCG
>PWJA01000230.1 GCA_003560975.1 Gammaproteobacteria bacterium | reverse complement strand
TCGGGACATCCTGAGCTCTTTGTTCGCGGCGCTGGGCAGTCACGGTCAGTCGATCCATGGTCAGGCTGCCAGAGCGCTCAGTGTCATCCGGATCGGTTTCCTGAGCATGAGCTGGCCAGTACAAGGCCGTAAGGATCATGGTGCAGAGGAGTGTTCTGGGGCTGCAGAGCATGGATCGTCCTTCCTGTGAAATTGGCAATGGCCACAGATCAATCTGTTGCCAGCTTCCCAGTTTGGATGTCGGAAATGACAAGAAAACGAAGATTTCAAAACAGAAAATTAACGATTGTTTCGCTTGTATTATGCGAACCAGCAGAATTGGGGGTGCGCCACCAGCGTCATGGCCAATCCGTCAGAATGCTGAACAGGTTCTGGCAAAGCGCAGGTGAGAGCGATGGGGCACGCCGCATAGCAGATGTTGTATTGTGGGGAGCGTTGAATGGCCTTCGTACGCTCGGTACTTTCAAGTGCGCGAAAGCCCGAAAAAATGGATCCGCCTCGGGAGACTGAGCGATGAACAGACAACTTGCCCTTGACCTGCTGAGCCGCAGCAAGCCGGAACTGCAGACCCGTTTCGGCGTGACCAAGCTGGCTCTGTTCGGCTCTACTGCCCGCGATATGGCGGGTAGCGGCAGTGATGTCGACGTGCTGGTGGCCTTTGACGGCCCGGCCACCTCCAAACGCTATTTCGGCGTACTGTTTTACCTTGAGGATCTGCTCGGCCGCCCGGTCGACCTGGTCACCGAGAAGGCGTTGCGGCCGGAACTGCGCACCTTTATCGAACAGGAGCGGATCAATGTCTGAGGCCAACCGGCGCAATTGGTGCTTCTATCTCGATGACATGATCGACTTCGTCGGGAAGGTGCGCGCCTATACCGACGGCCTTGACCAGGCTGGTTTCGTGGCCAACAGCCTCACCTATGACGCCACCTTGCGCAATCTGGAACTGCTCGGCGAAGCCGCTACCCACATCCCGGATGCAGTCCGCACAGCCCATCCGGAAATTCCATGGCGGATGATCATTGCCACCCGCAACCGTCTCATTCACGGCTACCTCGGCATCGATGACGACACCCTGTGGAGCATCATCCAGGATGAACTGCCCGAACTTCTGCCACTGCTCAAGGTGCTGAAAGACGAGGCCCAGCCATGAAGCCCGGCAGCTTTAAGGTCCTGGGCCGCGTCTCCGCCGCCGAGGCGATCAAGTGATTGAATGAAGCGGATTTGCCCTTTCTGGATCGGCTGATCGTGGAGCGGCTCAAGCTCATTCAGACCCCGGATGGCCGAATTCTGGAACAGGTAGTACTGCGCCTCAACAACGAAGTTTTTAAAGTAGAAAATTAACGGTCATTGCGGTCAATCGGCGCGAGTCGACGCGATCGGAGATGAGCCATCAGCGCTTCGGGTCGGTCAGTCAGAATGCCGTCCACGCCCAGGTCGATCAACTGATCCCATTGCTCTGGGTCGTTGATGGTCCAGACATGCTGTGGCACGCCACGTCGACGTGCGGCATCAACCACGCGCGCGTTGAGCAATTGGCGTTGCCCCATGGTCGGGGGAAGCGCCAGGGCATCGGCGGTGCGCGGACAGCATCGATGGTGTCTTGATGAAAGGAAGCGATGATCACACTGGGCTTGCGGCCATGTTGCTCCAGAATCGCCAGCACCGCTTCGACGGCCGTCTCGCCCGGTGGCTTGATTTCAATCATCAGGCGCTGGGTGCGGTATCGGTCCAGGAACTCGTCCAGACTCAACACGGTCAGTCCGCTTCCCCGCCAATCGCTGCGAGTATCGGCGGATGCAAGGCGGCGCTCGGGTTTCGGGATGTCTTGGGGCCAGCGGTAGGCCGCGTCGAGACGCCGTAAATCGGCAAGAGTCAGTTCATCCACCCGCCCGTGTCCGTCGGTCGTGCGATCGACCGTTTCGTCGTGAATGATGACCGGGACACCATCGGCACTCAGGTGGACGTCCAATTCCAGCCAGTCTGCGCCCACGGCCACGGCATGGTCATAGGCTGCCAGAGTCGAATCAGGCCGCTCGATCAGTCCGCCGCGATGCGCGATGACCTGTACGTGCCAGACGCGATCGATTTCCGGTCGCGGCTCGGTACCCGGCCATGCTGTCACGAGCAATAGAAGAACCGCCGCGGAGAGCAACACCACTGCCATTCGACAGGACGGTCTCATCGATCAAAGCCCCGCTGCTCGATGCTGAAACCGATGGCCTCGCGTTCGCCGAACCCTGGCGGTTGGGGCGAGCTGAACGATTGGGACATGAACACGGTGGACTATTCGGCCATGGTCAGCGCCGAAAGGCTGAGCCGGGTTGCCGAATACGCCGTCGGGATTGGTCCGGTGTTTTCGCTGCTGCTCGAGGGGGAGGCCGGTGATGTGCTGCGACCTTCCGCTTTGTTCAGAAAGGCCCGTAACCTGAATCTGGCCATGCATCCGTACACCTTCCGCCGGGAAGGCCTTCCCCCAGAGACGAGCCTGGAAGCACTGCTTGACCTCTTTATCGGCGAGCTTCACATCGATGGCGTCTTCACAGACAACCCCGATGTCGCGGTTCAGCGCCGCTCGGTGGTCGCCGCGCAGGAGTGAGGCCCGGGCTGCCTGTTTGTGGCCCAGAAAAGCCTGTTGACCTGAATCCAAAGATTGGAGACAATACCCGGCTTGCTCGTGGCTACGTAGCTCAGCTGGTTAGAGCGCGGCACTCATAATGCTGAGGTCGGTGGTTCAAGTCCACCCGTAGCCACCAGTTTTCTCCCCCCGATTGAGGCCAGATCCAGCTTTCCTGGGTGATCCAACCCTGCTCGACTTCAGGACGATAGCTTTTTCAGCGTGCGCAGCGCCGCGGCCTCCAGTTCTTCCAGGGTCGATCGGGTGGTTTTCTGGAAGTCCATGATGGCGTCACGCTGGGCCTCGATCTCGCGGTAGACGAACGCCTGGGTGGCCTCGCGCAGGTCGTCCATCGCCGTTATCAGGCGGCCCATGGATTCGCTGGTCGAAGGCGTCTGGCTCCTGACGGCGCGGGCTCGGCCCTGGGTCGCGACGTTCTTTCTGGCGACCTTTTTCTTCGCCACTTTCTTTTTGGCGGCCTTCTTCTTCGCGACTTTCTTCTTCGCGACTTTCTTTTTCGCGACTTTCTTTTTCGCGGTTTTCTTCTTCGCCGCTTTCTTCTTTGCCGCTTTCTTTTTCAGCACCTTTTTCCCGGTCGCTTTTTTCTTGCCGGTCTCCGGGGCCGCCGGTGCGGGCCCGTCTTCGTCGGCCCCGGCCTTCGTGGCCGCCTTCTTTTTCGCCGCAGTTTTCTTCGCCTGGGCCTTTTTCAGGGCTGCTTTTTTCCGCGCGAGCTTCTTGCTCATGGCCGCCCTGGCGGCGGTTTTCTTGCGCGTGGTCTTGCCGGACGGGCCTGGATCGGACGGCGCTGCCTCGGGTTCGGGATCCGGCTGGGCCGATTGGCTGGCGCTGGTCTCGACGCTGGATGGCGCGGATTCCGGTGCATCTTGCGGGGAATTCGGATCGTTCATGCTGCGTTACTCCCTTGCTGTCATCAAGCCCCTGCCCTGATTTATAGCGGCTCGCGGCCCCCGCCGTCAAGCGCTTCAGGGCCGGGGAGGGCCGGTCCGGCGTCCGGCTCCGGAAGATATATTTGCACAAAACTAATTTGTAGGATATAATTTGCAGCCAATATGGTTCAGAAAATGAAAAACGGGACCTCAACGGTCGCAAAAGCGCGTAGCGGACGGCGGCGGTCAAAACTCCGTCGTGAGCGGGAGGTCGATGTGATTCGGCACTTCCGCACCGTCATCCGCGCGATCCAGGCGCATTCGACCTGGGTCGAGCGGCAGTGCGGCGTCAGCGCGGCGCAGCTTTGGGCGTTGTGGGAAATCCACTCCGAGCCCGGCCTGCGGGTCAAGGACATCTCGGAACGCTTGTCGATCAAGCCGGCCACGGCCAGCAATCTGCTCGACAAGGTTCAGGACAAGGGCCTGATCCGGCGTGATCGCTGCGGACCGGACCAGCGCGTTGTCCAGTTGTTCATCACCCCCGCCGGCGAGCAGCTGCTTGGCGACGCTCCCGGGCCGGCCGAAGGCGCTTTGCTCAATGCCCTGGCCCGAATGAACGATCGGGAACTGCAGGATCTTGGCAGCAGTCTGTTCGCCCTGGTCGACAGCATGACGGTGCGCGAGCAGGAATTCGCCATGGCGCCGATTCCCACCGACGATGCCGACGGTGCTTCCCGCAGCGCCTGAATAACAAAATCGAAACGATTCGATTCGTTACACCCCTGACTCAAACTCAAAGAACTGAAACAAGCATGGATACCATTGTCCAAAAATATGGCGGGTCTTCGCTCGCCGAAGATTCGCAACTTCGCGCCGTCGCCGAGCGCGTCGCGCGCACCCGCCGCGACGGCAATCGCGTGGTCGTGGTCGTTTCGGCCCGCGGCGACACCACCAGCGAGCTGCTGGCGAGCGCCGGACGGTTCAACACCAAACCGGATCACCGCGAGCTCGACATGCTCCTGGCGGCCGGCGAGCAGGCCTCGGCCTCTCTGCTGTCCCTCGTGCTGCAGGACATCGGCGTTCCCGCCTGCGCGATGACCGGCCCGCAGGCCGGCGTTCGCACCTGTGATGCGCACCTGAACGCACGCATCAAGGAAGTCGAACCGGGGCGCATGCTCAAGGCACTCGATCAGGGCAAGGTTGTTGTGGTCGCCGGTTTCCAGGGGTCCAGCCCGAGCGGTGACATCACCACGCTGGGTCGTGGCGGATCGGATACGACCGCCGTGGCCATTGCGGCCGCGGTCAAGGCCGCGCGCTGCGAAATCTACTCGGACGTGGACGGCGTCTACACTGCCGATCCGAGGCTGGTTGGAGACGCCATCCGCCTACGCATGCTCAGCCTGGATGAAATGAAGACCCTGGCCCATCACGGCGCCGGCGTACTCAACGAGCGCGCGATCGACTATGCCCTGTCCCACGGCGTGACCATTCTTGCGCGCAAGTCGCACGGCGAGGGCGGCCAGACCATCGTGCGCAAGGAACGCGGAGCGGGACGCTCCCGGATCGTCGGGATTGCATCCCACAAGGAACTGGTCAGCGTGGCGTTTTCTGAGGACGCAGATCGCGACCAGCTGGCCGAGTTGATGGCCGAATACGATTCCTTCGCGCCCGAACTCAGCGAGCGCGCTGCGGGTTGCTACCTGATTCCCACCGAGCAGCTGGCCGATAGCGCCGGGCTCGCCGAGTCCCTGCGCAGCCGCTTTGGCGACGCCGTTGAAGTACGGTATCCGCTGGCCAGCGTATCGGCCGTGGGCTACCAGGCAGGCAAGGATG
>PWJA01000015.1 GCA_003560975.1 Gammaproteobacteria bacterium | reverse complement strand
GCTTGAGCAACACCTTCGCCATCATCCCGACCGAAAAGCAGCTGAACCCGGAAGGCTTCCGCTGTGATCCGAGCGAAGATCTGGTCCAGGTGTTCCAGCCTGATCTGTCTCAGGTCGATGCCGATATCGAGCTGGCCATCCGCGCCGCCTACGATGATGAAAACGTAGCCATTCAGTTCTCCTGGGCGACCAACAAGAACTACTTCGGCCTGCTGCACGACATGCGGTCGCTGAATGAAGAAGGTGAATGGTCTGCGCCAGAAGCCAATCTGCTGCCCGATGACCCGACGAGAGTCTTTGAAGACCGCGTTCATATCATCTGGGAAGCCGAAGGCGCCTCGACTGCCGCGGAATCTCCCTATTTCGGGTGCTTCCAGTCCTGCCATGCCGACATGAATGAAATGCCGGAGAACATTGGTGAAGACACGCGGCACTATGTCATTCCCGGTGATCTCGAAGAGCTCGGCACCTATCAGGCTGATATGTGGCACTGGCGTGGTGCGCGTGGCGGCCCCATGGGCTATGCCGAAGACACTTGGGTACGCGCCCATGAGTTCGGCACCGGCGCGCAGGGCCGACGGCGTGACGAAACCGGCTCGGACGGCCGTCTGCGCGAAAACCAGGGCTTTGGCGATGAGTACACCGCCACAGTCAACGGTGAGAACGTGACCGTCCGCCTGCCGGAATTCGTCTATGACCCGGCACTGAACAGCGGATTCTACTTCCTCAACGACGGCGAGCGCCTGATCACCGAGGCCACTATTGGCAACCTGTTCAACAGCCAGACGATCGAGGCCATGGAAGCTGGAGAGCGCCAACACGCATTGATCGTCAGCGGGCCGCGGGCCAACACATTGGCAGTCGCCGATCTGGATCAGGACGCTATCGACGCCATCGCGGCTGAAGCGCTGGCTGGCGCCATCATCAACCGGCCCTTCCTGCAGGACGATCTCACTGGCGACAGTGGTCAGCACGACATCCGCTCTAACCGTGAGTTCTCCAACGGCCAGGTAACGGTCACCATGATCCGCGCGCTGGACACCGGCTTTGCGGACGATATCGCCCTGACCGATCTGGCCACCAGCATGTACTGGTTCGGTGCCGCAGTGCACGACGGCAACCTCGGTCGCGTTACCCACCACGTCAGCGTCCCGCTGAGCATCGGTCCGGACGGCAACGTCGAGCCCGTTGCGGTCGACAGCGTCGAAACCGCCGACTGGACTGGTATCTCGGCCTACACCACCACGGTGTTCAAGCCGGGCGACATGTCCTACCAGTGGTTGAAGGACGTGCCGAACGGTCACCCGGTCGAGGTCGATGCTAGCTGCGCCAGCTGCCACAGCATCAACCCGGACGACCACCCGTTCCCGGTGTCTGCGGGTACTTGCCTGGGCTGCCATGCGGAAGGCGGCACGCCGCCTGAAAACCCGGGTCTGCAGCTCCAGAACTATGCACCGCTGAACCTTCGCGACTAGGCGGCAGCATGGGAAAGATGCCGGAGACCCTGGTCTTCCGGCATCCCTCGAAACCAAAGCCCCGATCGCTCTGCGATCGGGGCTTTTTCATGGCTAGTGGGCCATGCGGCAAATCAGGTAACACTCAGCCATTGCACAAGCGTTGTGGGCAAGGCGCGCGAGCGCAGGCAATGGAAGCTTTGCGGTTTCGGGCTTGCTCGAAGAAGCGAAGCTGGAATGCCGTTGCGCGTGCAGGACTGGCCGTCGCCAATTCAAGCGAGTGCAACACGGGCGACGGCTGCGCTTACAAGGCTTCATTCGCTTCGCGAAAGTCGCCATGCCGCTTCGCCTGCCCTGTCCACGGCGCTTGTGCAGCGGCCCTTCGGGAGTCACTGTGCTGGCCCGCCAACCTGGCCCACGCCAATCGGCACCGCCACGACGACGGCACCCAGCATCGGCATGTGCACGTGCACGGGGATTGGGGCTGAAGCCAGGCAGGAAACCGCCATAAGCTATTGACTTACTACGCCAATGGCTTATACTGCTCCAATGAGGCTCGAGTGGGATGCTGCCAAGGACCGTAGCAATCAGAAGAAGCACGGCTTGTCGTTCTCGGAAGCTTCTCTACTCTTTACCAGCGGCGAGGACTACCTTGAAATCTTTGATTCGGCTCACTCGGACACCTAGGATCGATGTATCGCGATCGGCCAGCTGGATCGCGGCATCGCGGTCGTGATCTACACGGAACGCGACGACGATCTGATTCGCATCATTGGCGCGCGATTCGCCACCAAAAGAGAACAGGAACTATACCGCCAGCAAATGGACCAGCACACATGAGCGATATTGCTGAAATTTCAGATCTGCAGTTCAACGGCGCGATTTCAGCCAGGCTTCGCGCCAGGCTCAAACGCGGCGAGATTTCCTCAGGCGAAGATATTGCGGCTCTCAGACACTTCGTGGGCTTAAGCCAGACGGACTTCGCGCGCGCCATGGAGATTAGCGTGCACACGCTGCGTAACTGGGAGCAAGGCCGACGCAAGCCGGACGGACCGGCGCTGGCCTTGCTCAAGATCGCGGCGCGTCACCCAAGAATCATTCTGGACAATCTGGTGTCAGCAGCATAGCGAGTCCGAGTTCAAACCAACTCGCATCCAGACCACCGCTGCGTCTCTCGCTCCTTACTCGGAAAGGGCTGACCGCCGATGCTTGCAGGAATCATCGGCGGCGGCCAAGCCGGTGCTGAGAGAGTCGCACGTTAATCCGGTTTTTCAGTCGGCAGCGGTAGCCCGGACCGCCAACACTGACCGAACCCAGAGCGGCTGACCAAAAGCTGGGGTATTACTCGCGTCTGATCCGCTCGCGAATCCAGGCCAAAGCCGCCTCCACGACCGGATCGCGACCGGCTTTGATATCGCTCACCCTGGGCGCGACTTCGAGGTCAGGCGCCACGCCCACACCGACCAAGGGGCTGCCGTCAGGCCAAGTGTCGCGCTTGGCACAGATTCTCGCCATGCCGCCGCCCGGAAGATGGAACATCAAGGGCTGCCCGGTGCTGCCGGTCGCGCAGCGCAGCGTGGAGAATGGTGGCGCCGGGGGTTTCATAGACGCCGCGTGACTTGATGCCGACAAATCGGTTCTCGACGATATCGATGCGGCCGATGCCGTGCCGGCCACCCAGATCGTTCAGGTACTTGAGCAGCTCAACGGGTTCGCTGACTCGGGTGCCGTCACCCAGATGCTCGACCTCGATGGCCATGGCATCCTTGAAGCGGATCACGATGCGTTCGGGCGTATCCGGCGCGTCTTCGATCGAGCGAGTCAGCTTGAACATGTCTTTGGGTGGAGCCAGGTCCGGGTCTTCCAGCAGGCCGGCCTCGTAGGAGCGATGCATGAGGTTCTCGTCGTTGGAATACGGCTTCTCTGCGGGAGTCTGGCGGATACCAGAGTTCCAGCTCGGAAATTCACGATTCAGCACCCTGATGTAAAAAATCGCCCTGGCGCGTATCCAATGCAACAACCGACCAACAAACCCATCGCCTGCTGCGGCCGTGAATGAAGACTTCAAACGCTGGTCGCCTCTTGGCGTCGAACCCGCCTGCAGGTGCCCTTGAAAGCGGACTGCAAGGAGCTTAATCTGCCGACTTAGGCTGTAGCCGGACCCACCCTTGTTCAAGGAGCGAGCATCATGAGCGATCGCAGCGACGACTCGATCTCCTCGGAAATCGACGAGCTCGAGGAAGTCTATGAGACCGACTACGAGATCGGTCAGGACAATATCCACTGGCTGGGTCTGGATTTGCACAACCCGGTGTTCATCGTCAGTGCGGTCCTCATTCTGGCCTTCGTGATCGGTGCACTGCTGGCGCCTGAACTGGCCGATGAACGGCTCACCAGTGTTCGCGTCTGGATCGGCGAAACTTTCGACTGGCTGTTTCTGTCGGCCGGCAGTTTCTTTGTCCTGTTCTGCATGGTGCTGATCGTCAGTCCGTTCGGCAAGATTCGGATCGGTGGTGAAGATGCCCGTCCGGAGTTTTCCTATTTCGCCTGGTTCGCGATGCTGTTTGCCGCTGGAATGGGGATTGGGCTGATGTTCTGGAGCGTCGCCGAGCCGGTGGGGTATTTCACCGAGTGGGCCGGTACGCCGCTGAACGCTGAAGGGGGCAACGCCCGGGCCGCGATGGGCGCAACCATGTACCACTGGGGCTTTCATCCCTGGGCCATCTATGGCGTGGTGGCCCTGGCGCTGGCGTTTTTTTCCTATAACAAGGGGCTGCCGCTGACGATCCGCTCAACCTTCTATCCCCTGCTGGGCGACCGCGTCTGGGGACCGATCGGTGACGTCATCGATACCGTGGCGGTGCTGTCGACGCTGTTCGGTCTCGTCACCTCGCTTGGCCTGGGCGCTCAGCAGGCCGCCAGCGGCATGGCCTTTCTGTTCGGGGTTTCGGGCGGTCAGCTGACCCAGATCATCATCATCGCCGGGGTGACGTCGGTTGCCCTCGTCTCGGTTCTGCGCGGCATTGATGGCGGTGTCAAGGTCTTGAGCAACGTCAACCTGGTTTTGGCCGGTCTCCTGTTGCTGTTCGTGATCATTGCCGGCGGTCTGATGGCGTTCCTGGCCAATTTCGGTACCACCGTGGCGGGCTACGCCGAGTACATCCTGCCGCTGAGCAATCCGGTCGGGCGCGAGGACGAGACCTTCTATCACTCCTGGACCATTTTCTTCTGGGCCTGGTGGATCTCGTGGTCGCCGTTCGTCGGCATGTTCATCGGTCGGGTCTCGTGCGGCCGAACGGTTCGGGAATTTCTGACCGCGGTACTCATCGTGCCGGTGATGGTAACGACGGTCTGGATGACCGCTTTCGGAGGCGGGGGGATCGGTCAGGTGGTCGACCAGGTCGGCGGCCTGGCCGACGGTATCGGCGACTCGTCGCTGGCACTGTTTCAGATGCTTGAAAACATGCCGTTCACCAGCGTGACGTCCGTGATTGCCATTGCCCTGGTGCTGATCTTCTTCATCACGTCCTCGGATTCCGGCTCGCTGGTGATCGATTCGATCACCTCCGGCGGCAAGACCGATGCGCCCACCAGTCAGCGTTTGTTCTGGGTGATCATCGAGGGTGTGCTCGCGGCCGTGCTGCTGAGCCTTGGTGGCGCAGCTTCGTTAAGCGCATTGCAGGCCGGGGCGGTCAGTTCCGGCCTGCCGTTCACCATTTTGCTGCTGCTGATCTGCGTGAGCCTGTGGAAGGGCCTTGCCCATGAACGCAAGTTGCTGCGTCTGCAGGATCAGCCCGCCGCCTGAGCGATTACTCACACGCAATTCGGCCCGCTGCGGGCTATGGCTGAACCATGACCTCGGCCACCCGCCCCTGCGTACCGTCAGCGCCCGGCTCGGTCCAGGTCACCAGCAGGCGCTGGTCCTTCAGGTTGC
>PWJA01000143.1 GCA_003560975.1 Gammaproteobacteria bacterium | reverse complement strand
TCAGAACTCGAAGCTGACCCGGGTATAGACGAAGCGTCCGTTGAAGCCAAAGGGCGAGAACGACGAATAGGGGAAGATCCGATTGAAGATCGTCGTGTCGACCCCGGCCCGATCATTCATCTGCTCGCGGGTGTCGGGGTAGACGTCCAGAATGTTGTTGGCGCCCACCGAAATCGACCAGTTCTCGTTCGGGCGATAACCGACTTCCAGATCGGTAACCCACTTCGGCGTCATTTTCTGATCGGCCGCCGGGTTGGTCTGGGGATCCACCGTGCGCCCGAAGCGCGTGGTCAGACCGGTCACCCGCCAGTTGCCGTAGCGCCAGGTGGTGCCGAAGTTGAAGCTGGATTTCGGTGACCCGATCTCGAAACGACGCTGTTCGCGGCTGGAGAACAGGTTGTCCTCGGTCACGCCGACCTCGGCCAGTTCATCCGGTGGCGGCAATACCCGCGTGACCTTGTTGTCGGTGTAGTTGAAGCCGGCGTTGAAGTCCAGGGTGCCGCGCTCTGCCAGCACCATGCTGTAGGTGCTGACCAGATCCAGGCCCTGGGTTTCGCTGTCGATGCCGTTGAGGAAGAAACGGGCACGGTTGGCCCCGGTGCCGGCGAGCAGCTGTTCAATGCCGGGGCCGGAGAGGTTCTCCGACAGCACGATGCGGTCGTCGATATCGATCCGGAAGAAGTCGGCCGTGATGTTGAGACGATCGATGGGCTGCCAGACGAAACCGACGGAGTAGGAAAAGCTGGTTTCTTCTTCCAGCCCCGGCGAGCCCAGGGCCTGAGCGACATCGCTGTCCGGGCGGAACGTACCGGTCTCGGTCGGAACTCCGTCGACAAAGACGGTGGCGATCGAAGTGAACGACTGCTGGGCCAGCGAGGGAGCCCGGAAACCGGTCGCAATCGAGCCGCGCAAGCCGAAGGTATCGGTCGCGGCAAAGCGTCCGGCCAGCTTCCAGTTCAGGGTCGAACCGAAGTCCGAATAATCCTCGTAGCGCAGGGCGGCCGAGGCGTTCAGGCGCGCGGTCAGATCGGCATCGATTTCCGCGTACAAGCTGGTGTTGTCGCGTGTGCCGGTGATCTCGGATTCCGGCGTGAAGCCCGGAAACACCTGGCTTCCGGCCGCGCCGCCGAAGGGACCGTCGACGTAGCTGTTCGGTTCGCCCGCGCCCAGCTTGTACTCCTCGTCGCGGAACTCCGCGCCGAAAGCCAGGTTGGTGGCGACGTCGCCGATCATGAACAGCCTGCTGGCATCGACGTTGTACACCATGTGGTGATTGCGCAGGCTGCCGGCCTCGAACTCGGTCTGGCTGGTCGGCCCCAGCGAGCGGTTCAGGCTGCTGATGACACCGAAGTCCAGTTCGTTGGTGCCGTAGACGAACGAGGCATCCAGGAACCACTCGCCGATCTCGCCGCGCACGCCGGCCGCGAGGCTGGAATCCTCGGTGTCGGTGGTGATCAGGGGCAGAAAGCCGTCCGGGTAGATTTCGAGCACGTTGCGCGCGTCGAGCGCCCGGCGGTAAAAGCCGCCGGCATCCCCGTCGCGGGTGGCGTAGTTGCCAAACGCGTACAGCTCCATTGCGCCCAACGGCAGGGCGGCGTTGAAGAACGCCGAGATTTCTTCCACGTTCGGATCGCCGTAGCGGTGGTTGATGCGGTCGAAACGAAACTCGCGCGGATCGAAACTGCCGTCTTCCAGCAGCGGATAGTTTTGCCGAGGGTCGAAACCCGAGCGGTTCGTGTTGTTGCTGTCGCGGAACTGGGCGGCAATGTTGAAATAGCCTTCCTCCCCGATTTCGAAACCGCCGCCGACTCGGGCCGTCACGGTCTTGCCGTCGCGGGCCCGGCGATCGGCGCCTTCGGCGACAACCAGAGAGCCGTCGTCGGCCACCGGGCCGGATCGCGGTACCCCGTCCAGGCTGGTCTGGTGGCGGCCGAGAACGGCCGATGCGTTGAACCGCTCCACGCCTTCTTTCAGGACGATGTTGATGACCCCGGCGATGGCATCCGAACCGTACTGCGCCGCGGCACCGTCGCGCAGCACTTCGATGCGCTCGATCGCATTGGGCGGAATCAGGTTCAGATCCACGGCGGCCGAGCCGCGGCCGACCGAGCCGTTCAGGTTCAGCAACGCCGAGGTGTGGCGGCGCTTGCCGTTGATCAGGACCAGGGTCTGGTCCGGGGCCAGCCCGCGCAGCTGCGCCGGGCGAATCTGGTCGGTGCCGTCGGTAATGGAAGGCCGGGGGAAGTTGAAGCTGGGCAGGACCCGCGCCAGGATGGCGCTGGTTTCGGTCAGGCCGGTTTGTTCCAGCGTTTCCGAGCTGATGATGTCGATGGGCACCGCGCTGTCGGCAACGGAGCGATCTCGGCGACGCGTGCCGGTCACGGCAATCCGGTCGATTTCGGTCGCTGCGGGTTGAGCTACGGCCTCTTCGGACTGCGCGAGAGCGGTGGTCGACGCCAGGCAGAACGTGCCGGCGATCAAGGCGGCGTGGACGGCGAGCGATAGCGCCCGACGACGAGGGGCGGGCGATTCGAACGGAGACGACCTGCGAACATCCTGGCGCATAACGAATTCCTCTTGGGGTGACAGGTTACAGTTTTGTTAAGATTCCGGAAAATACCACAGCCGGCATCAAGATCCAATACACGGCCGCGCCAGCAGGCCCGGGGGGGCTTATAGCGTCATCGTTGCGTCCGGCCCCCTTGCCCCGGTCAGACGTGCCCTGCCTCTCCGCGAAGCCGTTCGAGGCGTCCGATCTGGCGTTCCAGGTCGACGACCGTGGCCTGGTGGTCGGCCTGTCGTCCGCGCTCTTTTTCCACCACCTCGGCCGGGGCATTGCTGACGAACCGTTCGTTGGCCAGCTTCTTCTCGACGATCTCGAGGCCCTTTTTCTCCCGCTCCAGCTGCTTGGTCAGGCGCGCCAGTTCCTCGGCCACATCGACCAGGCCGGCCAGCGGAATCAGCAGGCGCATGTCGCCGGCCAGGGCGGTGGCGCAGGCTTCGCTGTCGTGATCGGGTCCGACTGGATCGATGCGTTCCAGGCGCGCCAGCTTGCGAATCAGGTCGGTGAACCGGTCGAGGCGCTCGTGATCGCCGGCGCTGCCTTCCTGGATGAGCAGGGGCATGGGCTTGCCGGGGGCCAGGTTCAGCTCGGTCCGGGCCGACCGGATTGCCGAGATCACGCGCTTGAGCCACTCGGCGTCCGCTTCGGCCGCGTCGTCGACCGGGCCGGGCTCGGGCCAGGCCGTGCGGCTGATGCTGTCGCCCTCCAGACCGGCCGGAACGCGCACCCGCTGCCAGATCTCCTCGGTGACGAAGGGCACGAAAGGATGCAGCAGTCGGAGCGTGGTTTCCAGCACGTGGGCCAGGGTATGGCGAGTAGCGCGCGCCGTAGCCGGATCGGCTTCCTCGTACAGGGCCGGCTTGGATAGTTCCAGATACCAGTCGCAGAATTCATTCCAGACGAATTCGTACAGAGCGCGCGTGGCCAGGTCGAAGCGATAGTCGGCCAGGGCCTGGTCGACTTCGGCGATGGTGCGGTTCAGGCGCGAGACGATCCAGCGCGACAGCGTGTCCAGTTCCTCATCGGTCGGCGTGGGCAGGCGCTCCTCGCCGACGTTCATCAGGGTGAAGCGGGCCGCGTTCCAGAGCTTGTTCAGAAAGTTCCGGTAGCCCTCGCAGCGAGCCAGGTCGAACTTGATGTCGCGGCCGTGCCCGGCCAGGGAGGTGAACGTGATGCGCAGCGCATCGGCGCCGAAGGCCGGAATGCCGTCGGGAAATTCTTCTCTGGTGGCTTTTTCGATGCGCTTGGCCAGGTGGGGCTGCATCATCGCGCTGGTGCGTTTGGCGACCAGGTGCTCGAGGTCGATACCGTCGATCAGGTCCAGTGGGTCGAGAATGTTGCCCTTGGATTTCGACATTTTCTGGCCGTCGCGATCGCGGATCAGGCCGGTGATGTAGACCTGCTCGAACGGCACTTTGCCGGTGAAGTGACCGGTCATCATGATCATGCGCGCGACCCAGAAGAAGATGATGTCGAAGCCGGTGATCAGGACCGAGGTCGGCAGGTAGCGCTCGAACCCCTCCGCTGCCATGCGCTCGGGGTCGGGCCATCCCAGGGTGGAATGAGCCCACAACGCCGAAGAGAACCAGGTTTCGAGGACGTCTTCGTCGCGCTGCAGGGTCTGATCCGGCGACAGCCCGTGCTTCGCGCGAACCTCGGCCTCCGAGCGGCCGACCAGGATCCGACCCTGGTCGTCGTACCAGGCCGGAATCCGGTGGCCCCACCACAGCTGCCGGCTGATGCACCAGTCCTGCAGATTCTCCATCCAGTGGCGGTAGGTGTTGATCCAGTTGCCGGGCACGAACTCGACCTGGCCGGATTCGACCAGTTCCAGGCCCAGATCGCCGAGTCGGTCCATCTTCACGAACCACTGGTCGGTCAGGTAGGGCTCGACGATCTGACCGGAGCGGTCACCGCGCGGCACCACCATGGCGTGCGGCTTTTCTTCGATCAGCAGGCCTTCGATCTTGAGGTCTTCGATGATGCGTGCGCGGGCCTCGAAGCGGTCCAGGCCCTGGTAACGGGCCGGTGCCTGCTCGTTGATCCTGGCGGTGGGGGTGAAGATGTTGATCGGTTCGAAACCGTGGCGCGCGCCGACTTCCCAGTCGTTGAAGTCGTGCGCGGGGGTGATCTTGACGCATCCGGTGCCGAACTCCGGATCGACGTAGGTATCGGCGACCACCGGGATGCGGCGTCCGGTCAGCGGCAGCTCCACGGTCTGGCCGACCAGGCTTCGATAGCGGGCGTCGTCCGGATGCACGGCCACGCAGACATCCCCGAGCAGGGTTTCCGGCCGGGTCGTGGCCACGACCACATCGCCGCGGCCGTCGGTCCGGGGATAGCGGATCGACCAGATCTTGCCCTGCTCGTCGCTGTTGACCACCTCGAGGTCGGAAATCGCCGTTTGCAGGACCGGATCCCAGTTGACCAGACGCGGACCGCGGTAGATCAGGCCCTCTTCATGCAGGCGCACGAAGGTTTCGGTGACCGCCTCGGACAGGTCCGGGTCCATGGTGAAGCGCTCGCGCGACCAGTCGGCCGAGGCGCCGAGGCGGCGCATCTGACCGGTGATGGTCGACCCGGACTCGTGCTTCCACTGCCACACGCGATCGACGAAATCGGCGCGCGAGTAGTCGTCGCGCTTGCCGCCCTCGGCTTCGATCTGGCGCGTAACCACCATTTCGGTCGCAATCCCGGCATGATCCACGCCGACCTGCCACAAGGTGTCGCGACCGCGCAGGCGCATGTAGCGAATCAGCGCATCCATCAGCGTGTGCTGGAAGGCATGACCCATGTGCAGGGTGCCGGTGACGTTGGGCGGCGGCAGCAGGATGGAGTA
>PWJA01000148.1 GCA_003560975.1 Gammaproteobacteria bacterium | reverse complement strand
TCGAGGAAGCTGCGGAGTTGTTCGGATCGGGTTGGGTGGCGCAGTTTGCGCAGCGCCTTGGCCTCGATCTGGCGGATGCGCTCGCGGGTGACGTCGAACTGCTTGCCGACTTCCTCGAGGGTGTGGTCGGTGTTCATGTCGATGCCGAAACGCATGCGCAGTACCTTGGCCTCGCGCGGGGTCAAGCCCCCCAGCACCTTCTGGACCGTGTCGGTCAGGCCGGTGGTCGTGGCCGTATCGACCGGCGAGAGAATGTTGATGTCCTCGATGAAATCGCCCAGGTGCGAGTCTTCGTCGTCGCCGATCGGGGTCTCCATGGAGATGGGTTCCTTGGCGATCTTGAGAACCTTGCGCACCTTGTCTTCGGGCATTTCCATCTTCACCGCCAGCTCGTCCGGCGTGGCCTCGCGGCCCATTTCCTGCAGCATCTGGCGCGAGACCCGGTTCAGCTTGTTGATCGTTTCGATCATGTGAACGGGGATGCGGATGGTGCGGGCCTGGTCGGCGATCGAGCGGGTAATGGCCTGACGAATCCACCAGGTGGCGTAGGTCGAAAACTTGTAGCCGCGGCGATATTCGAATTTGTCCACGGCCTTCATCAGGCCGATGTTGCCCTCCTGGATCAGATCCAGGAACTGCAGGCCGCGATTGGTGTATTTCTTGGCGATCGAGATCACCAGGCGCAGGTTGGCCTCGACCATTTCCTTCTTGGCCCGGCGGGCCATGGCCTCGCCGATTGACATCGACCGATTCAGTTCCCGCAGCTCGGAAATCGAGACGCGCTGGGCCTTCTCGAACTTGGCCAGCCGCTCCTGCAGTGCGGCGATGTCCTGCTCGTGTTCCTTGAGCGCCTTGGCCCAGCGGGTCTGGCGCTTGACCAGCCCGGCCAGCCACTGCGGATCCGATTCGTTGTCCTGGAAGCTCTGGATGAAGTCCTTGCGCGGCATGCCGGAACGTTCCACGCACAGCTCCATGATCTTGCGCTCGATGCCGCGAACGATGGCGACGTGGAAACGCATGCGGTCGATCAGGTGATCGAACATCCGCGGCGGCAGTTTCAGGCGCATGAACTGCTCGGAAATCTGGTCCTTGAGTTCGTTGGTCTTTTTGCCGTTCGGGCCGTAGCGGTCGTACAGCTTGAGAAAATGATCCTGCAGGCGGTCCAGTTCGTCGAAGTACTGCACGACCTGTTCCGGGTCCGGCCCGGTGTTGACCGTCGGGGCCGGCTTGTCGTCTTCCTCGTCTTCGATCTCGTCGTCGGCGAACACCGCTTCCTCGGCCACGGCCGCTTCCATGGTGTCTTCCGAAATCAGGTCCATTTCGGCCAGGAGCGTGGGGTCGATGAACCCGCTGACCAGCTCGTTGAGGCGCAGGTTGCCGGCTTTCCAGGACTCGACTTCCTCGAGCAGGCTGGTGACCGTGCCGGGGAAGCGGGCCAGGGCGATATTGACCTGGTTGAGACCGTCCTCGATGCGTTTGGCGATGGAAATCTCGCCCTCGCGGGTGAGCAGGTCGACCGAGCCCATCTCGCGCATGTACATGCGCACCGGATCGGTGGTGCGCCCCAGCTCGGTCTCCACCGCGGCCAGGGCAGCTTCGGCCTCCTGCTGGGCGGTTTCGTCATCGGTGTCGGCGCTGGCGGCATCGTTGAGGATCAAGGCATCGGCGTCTTCCGGCGCCTCTTCGAATACCTTGATGCCCATGTCGTTGATCATGTTGATGATGTCTTCGATCTGCTCCGGATCGACGATGTCGTCGGGGAGATGATCGTTGACCTGGGCATAGGTCAGCCATTGGCCTTGTTCCCGGCCTTTTTCGATCAGTTGCTTGAGCTGAGAGGGTCGCGGTGCGTTTTCCATAGAATGTACTTGGTCAATCCTGACGGTTATCGAAACGCAAGCTCAGCAGCTCGCGCAGTTCAGCGGTCCTGATGTCATCCAGCCCCCCTTCCACCAGCTGGGCCTGCTGCAGTTCGCGGACGCGGGCCTGTACCTGTCTTAGACGGATTCGGGCCATGGTTTCCGACAGCGCTGCCGGCATGTCGTCTTCGGGGCAGAGCGTATGGGCTGCCATATGGGCCAGCCAGGGCCCTTCCGGCCGCTCGCGCCACAGTTCAAGAAGCTTAGCCGTGGAAAGGTGGGGCTTTTGTGCGCAAAAGTCAACCAGTTCGCGCAAGAAATCCAGTCCTTTGACCGGCGCGGAGATGTCCAGTAGAAAGACCTGTTCGGCCTGGGCAAGTTCCGGACGCTGGACCAGCAGGGCCACGCCGTACTAGACCGGGGTCAGGGGACGGTCGCCGATCGGCTCGCTGCGCGGCTGCCGTGGCGGCGCACTCCCGGATGCGCCGGCGACCCCCCGGTGTCCGGTCAGACGCCGGAGCTCGGCCCCCATCAACTCGGCGAACGGGCCTTCGGGCAGCTTTTCCAGATAGGGCCGGGCCAGCGCTGCCAGGCGTGCTCTCCCGTCCAGGGTTTTCATGTCGACCCGCCCGCAAAGCTCATCGAAAAAGACCTGCGAAAGGGATCGGGCCTGGTCAAGCTGGCGGGTAAAGGCCGCTTTTCCCTGGCCGCGCACCAGGCTGTCGGGGTCCTCGCCCTCGGGAAGGAAGAAAAAGCGCACTTCGCGGTTGTCGCGGATCAGCGGCAGGGCGGTTTCCAGGCCGCGCCAGGCGGCCTGCCGTCCGGCGCGGTCGCCGTCGAAGCAGAACACCACCACCGGCGTGGCCTTGAACAGCAGATCCAGGTGCTCGGGCGTCACCGCGGTGCCCAGGGTTGCCACGCTGTCGCCGAAGCCGAACTGGTGCAGTGCGGCGGCGTCCATGTAGCCCTCGACGACGAGAATGCGTGCCGGAAGCCCCTGGCGGCGAACCTGGTAGAGCCGGTAGAGCTCTCGGCCCTTGTGAAAGACCGGCGTTTCCGGCGAGTTCATGTATTTTGGCCCGCGCTCGCCCAGGGCGCGGCCGCCGAACGCAATGACCCGGCCCCGACGATCATGAATCGGAAACATGACCCGTTCGCGAAACTTGTCGGTCATGCGGCCCTGCGCGTTGCTGACCAGGCCGGCGCGCTCCAGTTCGGCAGGGGTGAACCCGTCCCGGCCGAGCTCCTTGCTCAGCCCCTGCCATTGATCGGGCGCGTAGCCGATCTCGAATTCATCCACCGTGGACTTGTCGAATCCGCGCGCCTTCAGATAGTTGCGGGCCGCTTCGCTCTGGCCGAGCTGGCGCCGAAACCAGCGCTGCGCTGCCGCCAGCGCCTCGTAGATTCGGTCGTGACGCTGGCGCGGTTCGAAGCCGGCTTCGCGCGGAACCTCGAGTCCTGCCGTATGGGCCAGTTCCTCGATCGCGGCCGGGAATTCCAGGCCGTCGTAGGCCATCAGAAAGCCGACGGCGGTGCCGTGCGCGCCGCAGCCGAAGCAGTGGTAGAACTGCTTGGAGCTGCTGACCGTGAAGGAGGGTGTCTTTTCGTCGTGGAACGGGCACAGGCCCTTGTGCTCGCCGCGGCCGGCCGACTTCAGGGCAACGCGCGCGCCGACGATGTCGACAATGTCGACCCGTTCGAGCAGCGATTCGATGAAATCGTCGGGAATGCGACCGGGCACCGGTCAACCACCGGTGGCCGGCGATCAGCCGGCCAGTCGGGCCCGAACGAGGCTGGACACCTGGCCCATGTCGGCCCGCCCCTGGGCGCGGGCCTTGACCTGGCCCATGACCTTGCCCATGTCGGCCATGGACGAAGCGCCGGTCCCGGCGATGACCTGGTCGATCAGTTCGGCCAGTGCGTCTTCGGACAGGGGTTCGGGCAGGTAGGGCTGGAGGATTTCGATCTCGGCTTCTTCGACTTCGGCCAGGTCCGGCCGATTGCCGGCGCGATACTGCTCGGCCGACTCGCGACGCTGTTTGATCATTTTCTCCAGCGTGGCCAGAACCACGCTGTCGTCGGCCTCGATGCGCTCATCGACTTCGCGCTGCTTGACCGCGGCACTGGCCATGCGCAGCGTGCCCAGGCGCGCCTTGTCGCCTGCGCGCATGGCCTGTTTGATGTCTTCGAGGAGCCTGTCTTTCAGGGACATGATCGGTCGCGATGCCGGTTGCCGGGGTAGAACCCGGCCGGACACCGGGCAGCTTCCTAGTACAATCTGCGGCGGTTGACGCGCTCGCGCGACAGTTTGCGCAGGTGCCGTTTGACGGCTGCGGCTTTCTTGCGCTTGCGTTCCTGGGTCGGTTTCTCGAAGAATTCGCGGCGACGCGCTTCGGCGACCACTCCGGCCTTTTCGCAGGAACGCTTGAAGCGCCGCAGGGCGTATTCAAACGGCTCGTTTTCTTTGACTTTGACGCTGGGCATTAAAAATCGGTCCAATTTTCAGGGTGGAAAGTTCCCCATTATAAATCACACGTTTGAGCATATGCAAAGCATTCTGGGCATTGAAACCTCCTGCGACGAGACCGGGGTGGCCATCTACCGGCCCGGCGACGGCATTGTCGCAGAGCTGGTCTACACCCAGGCCGACCACGCCGCCTACGGTGGCGTGGTGCCCGAGCTGGCCTCGCGGGACCACGTGCGCAAGCTGCCGGGGATGATTCGCGAGACCCTGGATCAGGCCGCGCTGCGCCCGCGCGATCTCGCTGCGGTGGCGTACACGGCCGGGCCGGGCCTGGCCGGGGCCCTGCTGGTCGGGGCCGCAACCGCCGTGGCGTTCGCCAGCGCCCTGGATCGTCCGGCGATCGCGGTTCATCACATGGAAGGTCACCTGCTGTCGCCGCTGCTCGACGCGGAGGCAGGTCTCGATTTTCCTTTCGTGGCATTGCTGGTCTCCGGCGGCCACTCCATGCTGGTTGAAGTGCGCGCCGTCGGCGATTATCGGCTGCTGGGCGAGACCGTGGACGATGCGGCAGGCGAGGCTTTTGACAAGACCGCGCGCCTGCTGGGTCTGGGTTTTCCGGGCGGGCCGGAGATTGCGCGCCTGGCCGCACAGGGCGATGACGACCGCTTCGATTTTCCCCGCCCCATGGTCAATCGGCCCGGCCTGGATTTCAGCTTCTCCGGCCTGAAGACCCACACTCGGCTGCTGGTTGGACGGGTCGGCCCCGAAGACTATGCCGATGTGGCGGCCGGCTTCGAGCGGGCCGTGGTCGAAACGCTGGTGATCAAGTGCCGTAGAGCGCTGAAACAGACCCGGCTCGAGCGCCTGGTGATTGCCGGGGGGGTCAGCGCCAATCGGCGACTGCGCTCCGCTCTCGACGCGGCCTTGCCGAATCGCGTGTACTATCCTCCCGCTCGTCTGTGCACCGATAATGGCGCCATGATCGCCCACGCCGGCTGGCACCGACGCGGCGAGGGCCGAACGGACGGCCGGATCGCCGTCAAGCCGCGCTGGCCGCTGGATCAGCTACGACCGCCGAGCTTTGGTGAAAGGTGATG
>PWJA01000074.1 GCA_003560975.1 Gammaproteobacteria bacterium | reverse complement strand
CGGCACCGGCCGCACGCTCCAGCGATACGGATCATCGGCCTCGCGGACGATCCCGGCAAGCACCCCGTTCTGACCGTCCAGGGCCAGATCCACCGCGGCCTCGCCCACGGCGCGCGCCTGGTCGAGATCGGTCTGAGAGGCAATGTGGCGGGCCGAGCGCTGCAGATAGTCGCTGACCGCCCAGTGGTACTTGTAGCCCAGGCGATCCTTGATCAGACCTGCCACCATGGGCGCCACACCGCCAAGCTGGCGATGGCCGAAGGCGTCGGAGGTGCCGGCGTCGGTGAGGAAATTGCCGTCGGCGTCGCGCAAGCCTTCGGAGACGACGATCGAGCAGTAGCCGCATCGATTCACGGCCTCACCCACCGCGTCGAGAAAACGCTGCTCGTCGAACGGGATTTCGGGAAACAGGATGATGTGCGGGGGATCGGAATCCTGGCGGCGGACCAGACCTCCGGCCGCCGCGATCCAGCCGGCGTGGCGGCCCATGACCTCCAGCACGAAGACCTTGGTCGAAGTCGAGGCCATCGACTTGACGTCAAGGCTGGCTTCCAGAACCGACACCGCCACGTACTTGGCCACGGAGCCGAATCCGGGCGAATTGTCGGTGCCTTCGAGGTCGTTGTCGATGGTCTTGGGGATGTGGATGCACTGTATCTCGACCCCCATAGCGCGGCCCATCTCGGAGACCTTGAGCGCGGTATCGGCCGAATCGTTGCCGCCGTTGTACAAAAAGACGTCGATGTCGTGGGCGCGAAACACCTCGACCAGGCGCTGGTATTCGCGCCGGTTGTCTTCCAGGCTCTTGAGCTTGTAGCGACACGAACCGAAGATCCCTCCCGGGGTCTGGGCGAGGGCCGCCAGATCCCGGTTGCTGAACTGGTCGGTATCGACCAGATCCTCGGTCAGGGCGCCGATGATGCCGTCACGGGCGGCGAGCACGCGCCCGACGCGCGGGCCCTGGCGACGGGCCGCTTCGATCACCCCGGCGGCGCTGGCGTTGATGACCGGCGTGACGCCGCCGGACTGGGCGTAGAGGATGTTCCTGGCCTTCATTTTCCCTGATCCGATTCCGTGTGCGATCCCACGACCATGACCGGCCCGGGCCAGCCAACAGTCTACGTTACCCGGTGGCCGAAGCGACCATTTGACACCCCGGCGTACTGCGGGTAGCTTTAGCGGCTGTCACTGCTAACGTCCTTTCGGTACTCGTCTGTCATGCGAATCATACTTCTCGGGCCTCCCGGCTCCGGTAAAGGCACCCAGGCCGCTCTTCTCAAAGAGCGCCTGTCGGTGCCGCATATTTCCACCGGCGATCTGCTGCGCGCCGCGGTCAAGGCGGGCACGCCGCTGGGGCTCAAGGCCAAGGCGGCCATGGACGCCGGCGAACTGGTTTCCGACGAACTGGTGCTCGGGCTGATCGAGGAACGGCTGGGCCAGGCCGATATCGGCGGCGGCTATATCCTCGACGGCTTTCCGCGCAACCTGGTTCAGGCCGAGGCGCTGGACACCTTGCTGGACCGGCTCGGTCAGCCGGTCGAAAAAGCGCTGGAGTTGACCGTTGACGAGGAACAGATCGTTCGGCGGCTGGCCAAGCGCGCAGCCGAAGAGGGCCGTTCCGACGACACCGAAGAAGTGGTTCGCAATCGGCTGTCGGTCTACCACCAGCAGACCGCGCCGGTGACCGGCTATTACGCGGATCGGAACCTGCTGATCCGGGTCGACGGGATGGGCAGCATCGAGGAGATCAACCAGCGCCTGGTGGACGCCCTGCGCTGACCAGGATCCACACGTTCAATTCATCCCCGACCGCACGGCTTTCCAGCAGGCGATGCCCGAGTCGATCGCATAGAATCTGCAGATCGACGGCAGCCAGGGGATCGCTGGCCATGACCTTCAGGACCTGGCCGGCGGCCATGAGGTCCAGCTGCCGGCGCGCTTCCAGCGCCGGTTCGGGGCAGGACTTGCCGCGAACGTCCAGCCGCTCGTCCGCCCCGGGTTCGCTTCGATCCTGTCCCTGCATCCACTATCGCTCCTTCGACTCAAGCCACCGATGACCACGCTGCTTACGCGCCTGATTCAGATCATCCTGCTGCGCCAGGGCCCGCAAGACCTGCCGGCCGGGCGCACCGTGCTGCTGGCCAGCCTGGCCTTGTACGTGCTCGTTGCCGCCGTCAGCCTCAACACCGGACGAACGCCGGAGCAACCGACCGCGGTGCTGGTGCTGGCCGCCGGCCTGCCCCTGATTCTGGTCTGGATCGTACTGAAGGTGAAATCCCTGGTCAGCCGCTGGGAGCAGACCTTGAGTGCCCTCTACGGCACCAGCGCCCTGCTCTCGCTGGTCACTCTACCATTGAACTTCGATGCGTCCCCGGAGCCGGCCGCGCCGGTGGTGCTGATCAGCCTGCTGATTTTCCTGTGGTCGTTCGCCGTCGACGCCCACATCTGGCGCAACGCGCTGGAGACCAGTTTTGCCGCCGGACTGGCGGTGGCCATGCTACTGTTCGTTTTCACCTTTGGCATCATCAGCAGCGTAGCGGGACCGTTGTGAGAATTCATATTCTGGGGATCTGCGGCACCTTCATGGGGGGGCTGGCCGCGCTGGCCCGCGCCGACGGCCACGAGGTCAGCGGCTCGGACGAAAACGTCTATCCGCCGATGAGCAACCAGCTCGAGGCACTGGGCATCGAGTTGACCGAGGGGTACGATCCGGCAGTGCTGGATCCGGCGCCCGACCTGGTCCTGATCGGCAACGCCCTGAGCCGCGGGAATCCGTGCGTGGAGCATGTGCTCAACGAGCGCCTCCCGTTCGCCTCGGGCCCGAGCTGGCTGGGCGAGAATTATCTGTCGGGGCGGCGCGTGCTGGCCGTGGCCGGAACCCACGGCAAGACCACCACGGCGAGCATGCTGGCCTGGATCCTGGAACAGGCCGGTCATCGGCCCGGTTTCCTGATCGGCGGCCTGCCGACCAACTTCGGGGTTTCCGCGCGCAGCGGAGACGATTGGTTCGTGGTCGAGGCCGACGAATACGACACCGCCTTTTTCGACAAGCGGGCCAAGTTCGTCCACTACCGGCCCGAAATCACCGTCCTCAACAACCTCGAGTTCGACCACGCCGACATTTACGCCGACCTCAACGCAATCCAGCAGCAGTTTCACCACTTCGTGCGCACCATTGCCGGCAAGGCCACCATTCTGGTCAATGCCGACGACGCGGCGCTGAAGGGGGTGATCGAGCGCGGCTGCTGGAGTCAGCTGACCCGGTTCGCGATGGGCGCCGAGGCCGACTGGCAGGTCCGGATGAACGAGCCGGCGGGTCGCGAACTGACGTTCCTGCGCGCCGGTGAGCCGGTTGCCGACCTGGCATGGAAACTGACCGGCCGCCACAACGCAATGAACGCGCTGGCCGCCCTGGCCGCGGCCGAAGCCGCCGGGGTTGCGCCCGCCCAGGCCGCGGCCGCGCTGGCCGAGTTCCAGGGCGTCAAGCGGCGCCTGGAGTACCTTGGCGAGGTCAACGGTGCGCGCGTCTACGATGATTTCGCCCACCACCCCACCGCCATCCGCCTGACCCTGGAAGGCCTGCGCCGAAGCATCGGCGGCGCCCGCATCCTGGTCGCGCTGGAGCCGGCCAGCAACACCATGCGCGGCGGTCACCATCGCAACGAACTGGCCCCGGCCCTGGCCGCGGCCGATCACGTCTGGTTCAAGACCAGCGAGGCCATGGACTGGGATCCGGCCGAGATCCTGGCCCGGCTCGAAGGCCAGGGTCGTCCCCGCCGCCAGATCAGCAATCTGCTCAAGGATCTGCGCGAGGCCGTCCGGCCCGGCGATCACGTCGTGTTCATGAGCAACCAGGGTTTTGGCAACGCGCCCCAGCGCTTTGTGCGAGGAGAGGAATGAGCGAGTCCCTGCCCCTGTTCCCGCTGCAAACGGTGCTGTTTCCCGATGCCGTCCTGCCGCTGCGAATCTTCGAATCGCGCTACATCGACATGGTTCGCGAGTGCATGCGCGCCGGCCACGGGTTTGGCGTCGTCGCGCGCTTTTCCGGGGACGAGGGAGCCGCGCCCTGGCACGCACGAATCGGCACCGAGGCGGTGATCACCGACTTCAACACCCTGGACGACGGCCTGCTCGGCCTGCAGACCCGCGGCCAGCGCCGCTTTGTCCTCGAGGCGACCCGGGCCCGCGAAGACGGTCTGCTGGTGGGCGAAATCGAATGGCTGGCGCCGGAGCCGGCGCGTCCGATCGCGGCCCGGCACGGTGCCCTGCAAACCCTGATGCACGAACTGTTGCGGCATCAGGAACTGGCCGCCCAGCTGCAGGTCGACCCCGACAACGCGACCAGCCTGGGCTTCGCCCTGGCCTCGATCCTGCCGCTGGACCTGGGCCAGGCCCAGCAGCTGCTCGAAATCAGGGATCCGGCGGAACGTCTCGACGCGCTGATGCCGCTGGTCGAGCAGGCTGCGGTTCGCTCCGAAAACGACTGAGCAACCTCAGCAAAACCAGCTCGCTGTCGACCACGTACACCTGCGCGTCGGGCAGCGAGGCCAGCAGCCGGGCCAGCGCCGGAGCGCGCTGGCCGGGCGTTTCGCGCCAACGCTGCATGCCCGTCAGGCCCGAGTCCAGCCGCATCAAACGCACCTGACCCAGCCAGAGCGGTTCTCCATTCGGCTCCAGCCGCATCCCGGAATTCCACAGGCGCAGCAGGACGCGCTGGTCATTGTCCGGCGCCAGAACCATCAGCAGATCTTCCGGCCGGCCGGCGAAATCGCGGGGCAGGTGGGGCGGCACGCCGTGCTGCGCACCGGCGACCCAGGCGCGCAGGAGATCGCCCGGGGAGACCGCCGGCACCGCGACCCAGCCGGCACCGGACAAGGTCTCTCGGAGGGCGTCAAGTTCTGCGACGATCTGGACGTCGAAACGCTGCTGTTCGCGAGCGCCCAGGCGGGAACGACGCTGGGCCAGGGTGGCCCAGCCACCGTCCAGCCATTCGGCCTGTTCGACGCGTCGCTCGGGCTGACTGAGACGGGTCGCGGCCAGCAGACGCTCGGATTCGCCGTGAATCTCGAATCCGGCGATGGCCAGGTAGCTGCCGTAGAACACCACTGCCAGCCAGGCCGGACCGCTCCGAGGCTGCGCCCTTCGCCGGTAGCCGATGCCGACCAGGGCCAGCCAGCCCAGACCTAGGGCAAAGGCGGCGAGCAGGCCCATGGCGTTGGCTCGGCCCAGATAAAAATGCGCAAACCCGATCAGGGCAAGCATTGCCGAGGTCGCCAGATACGGCCATTTGCGCCGTCGTGCGCCCAGGTCCTTGGCCAGCACGACGGCGAAGAAGCCCAGCACCACCGTGCTGAGCACAAAGGCTCGATTCGGCACTTCGGCCAGGGTCGGCTGGCCCTCGGCCGAGGACAGCAGGATGCCCAT
>PWJA01000106.1 GCA_003560975.1 Gammaproteobacteria bacterium | reverse complement strand
GCCCGCCGGCTGACTCGGGACGGACAGGAGGTGCACGTTGAGCGAAAGGTTTTCGATTTGCTCGTGTACTTGTGTTCCAGACCCGGGCAGGCGATTCCGCGAGACGAGCTGCTGGCCGCGGTCTGGTCACGGTCGATCGCCAGCGATACCGTGGTGGCCCAGGCGATCAGCAAGCTGCGCGCACTGCTCAGCGAACAGGCCGATCTGATCGATCCGATTTCCACCGTCCGCGGCGTCGGCTATCGCCTCGACGCCAGCCCGGAAGCGCTGACCCTGCCAACGCAGGCCGCACGGCCTGCCGCACTGCGGGGGCCCTGTCCTGCGGTCGTCCTGGGCCTGCTGCTGGTGCTGCTCATTGCCGCCCTGTCGTGGCAGCGCGAAGCACCCTCGCCTGCATCGCCCCGCATCGCCCTGCTGGCGATGGAAAACGCAACCGGCGACAGCGGTCTGGAGTGGGTTGGCGCCGGCGCTACCGGCGTGATGGGAGAGAACCTGCTGCGACGCGGCGTCGAAGTCCTGTCGGGTCGACCGCTGGAGCAGCTGCTCAGCAGCCATCCAGAGGAAACCGCACCGGCCGAACTCATCGCTCGCCTGTCCGGAGTCGACTACGTGTTCGCGCCCCGATTATTGCCCGCTGACGAAGGCTTTCGCCTTGAGCTGGTCCTGCTCGCCGGACGCGGGCCCGAACGCCTGTCGCTGGCCGGTGCGGATCCGGCCACCCTGTCTCTGGCCATGGCCAGCCTGGTTGCCGAAGAAATCAAGGCACCCTTGCCCAGCCCCGGCGGTGCCGGTCGATTGCCGAACCCCTTCCTCAACGAGGCCTATGCGCGCGCCTTTCATCATCAGCAGCGCGGCGAGCTGCAGGCTGCCAAGGAGCTCTACGAATACATCCTCAGGGAAGAACCGGGCTTTGCCTGGGGCACCTATCAGCTGGCGATCGGATACCAGCGCGACGGCGAGTTCGATCAGGCCCAGAACCTGCTCGAGCCCCTGCTCGACGAGATCGACGACGACGTCTGGCTGGCGGCGGCTGTGCGTACCACCCTGGGCAATCTGAGCTGGTATCGCGGGGATTATCCCGGCGCCCGCGAGCGGTACCAGCAGGCGCTGGATCGCTTTCAGGACGCCGGCCTGACCGGCGGCGTAGCGGCCACGCTGGGCAATCTGGGAATGGTGGCCCACACCGTCGGCGAGTTCGAGCGCGGACGGGCGCTCACCCAACAGGCCATGGAAATCTACCGCGCCCAGGGCAACCGCATCAACGAAGCGCGACTGCTGCATAACCTCGGTTATTCCTACAAGGAGGAAGGACAGCTCGATAGCGCCCTGGACTTGCTGCGCCAGGCCTATGGCTTGCGCCGCGACCTGGGGCTGACTACTCCGGCCGCCAATACGCTGTCGGCCATTGGCGAGGTGCTGGTCCAGGCCGGGCAGCTGGATGACGGTATCCGGCTTCTGCACGAGGCCCTGGACCAGTTCGTCGCAGTGGAAAATCGGCGCGGGCAGGGCGTCGTTCTGGCGGATCTGGCCGAAGCCTACAGCCGGAAAGGCCGCTTCGACCTGGCCCGGGAACACGCGCTGGAATCCATGGCCCAGGCCCGTCTGCGCAGCGAACCGGCCGGCATTGCCGCGACGGCGCTCACGCTCGGACGTCTGGAGCGTGAGCTTGCCAGCCCAAGCCTGGCCCAGCAATATTTCCGCGAAGCCCTTGCCGTCTACGAGGAAATCGGCATCGAGCGCGGCCAGGCCGCCGCACTGGCCGAGCTGGTGCGCCAGTCGGCGCTGCTGGGTGAGTTCGACGCGGCCGAAGCCTATCTTCGCCGTTTTACGGACTCGGCAGATCGAATCGCCGACCCGCGCCTGAAGCGCACGGGCGAGGTGCTGGGTTTTCGGCTGGAGGTGATGAAAGACCAAACCTTCAGACTCGAAGGCCCGGTGCGAAACCTGCTTGAAGGCCTCGACGCGCGCTCACTGGAAACGGCCCAGCTCAGCGTCGAAATCGTCGAGATCCTGCACAACGTGGGTCTCGATCACCCGCTCAGCCGTGAGTTGCTGACGTCCATCGAGCCCTGGCGCAGCCACTATTTCCCGGCCGCCCGAGCCTTGTATCTTCAGGCCCGCAGCGCGGAGCAGTGTGACCAGGCGATCGTGGCACTACAGGGCCTGCGCGGGGAAACCTGGTCCAGCGGACTGGCGCCGCAGCCTTATTGCGGCTGACCCTCCGAACCGTCGGAAAGGGATTCTTGTGCAGCCAGCCAAGCGTCGTCCGAGCCTTCGGCAATGTTTTCGAACAGGAACGTGGAAATGTAGCGCTCGCCGGTATCGGCCAGCATGGCGAGGATGGTCGAGCCGCGCGCGGCCGATTCGGCCACTTTCAGTGCCGCCGCCACGGCGCCGCCACCGGAAATTCCGGTACAAATGCCTTCCTGGGCGGCCAGGGCCAGGGCGGTATCGCGCGCCTCCTCGTCGGTGACCGGCACGATCTGGTCGGCAACCTCGCGATCGAGCACCTGCGGCACGAAATCCGGTGTCCAGCCCTGGATCTTGTGCGGGCTCCAGTCCTGGCCGGCCAGCAACGAAGCACCGGCCGGCTCGGTGGCCACCACCTTGAGCTCGGGGCGGGCGAGTTTGAGCATCTGCCCGGCCCCGGTCAACGTACCGCCGGTGCCCCAGCCGGTCACGAAGTAGTCCAGTCTGCGGTTGGCGAACGCGCTCAGAATCTCCGGACCCGTGGTGTTGCGATGGTAGGCCGGGTTGGCCGGATTCTCGAACTGGCGGGCCAGAAACCAGCCGTGGCGTTCGGCCAGCTCTTTCGCCCTGCGCACCATGCCCGAGCCGCGCTCGGCCGCAGGCGTCAGGATCACCTTCGCGCCCAGCGCGCGCATCAGCTTGCGCCGCTCGATCGAGAAGGTCTCGACCATGACCGCCACGAAGGGATGGCCGCGGGCGGCGCAGACCATGGCCAGGGCGATGCCGGTATTGCCCGAGGTGGCCTCGATGACGGTCTGACCCGGCTTGAGGTCGCCACGCCGGGTGGCGTCGTCGACGATGGCGATGGCCAGGCGATCCTTGACCGAAGCCATCGGGTTGAAGAACTCGGCCTTGACGTACAGGTCGACGTGATCAGGCGCGAGCCGGTTGATGCGGATTACCGGCGTATTGCCGATGGTCTGGAGAATATCGTCGTGGATCATGGGACTGGTTTCCAATATCCGGTAGGATGTGCGCCGATGGGCCGGAACCGATGCCGGCTACAGTATCCAGTTGTTGGGGCCCTTCGGCGGGCAATCAAGAACTCGCATGGTGGCCTCACTGGAGCCGCCCCGGTTTTCGCCCCAAACGGGTCGCTTTGGCAGCAAGGCTCTATAATCGGGCAGCGAATGCGGAGCGCACGATCTGGCGGGACAACATCAGCAAGGTTGAAAATGAAACGCGAAGAGCTCGTGGACACCCTGATCAAGGAGTTTGACCGCAAGGGCGACGGCGTCCTGTCACGCGGCGAATTCCGCGATCTGGTCAAGTATCTGATCGGCGAACACGGCATCCGGATCAGCTCGCGCATTTTCGATCAGTTCGACAGCAACCACGACAACGCCATCTCGCGCGATGAACTCATGGAGTTGATCGACGAATACTGGCTGTAGAACTCAGGCCGCGCTCGCGCCGAAAAAACATCAGCTCCTGCACTTCCCTGACTTGACCCGAGCGAACTTCTCGCCAACACTTGGCGATTGAAGCTTTCAGGATGCATCACGTTGCCGAAACTCAACCAGGGAGATCAGCAGCGACGCCAGGTCCTGCTGACCCTGATCGTGATCACCTTTTTCGGCGGCCTGTTTTTCGGCACGCTGAACTGGATTCGGGGCATCACCGCCGCGGCCTTGATCGAGTTCGGCTTCGCCCTGTTCTGCCTGGGCGCGTTCTGGTTCGTTCGGACTTCCCGCCGGCTGTATCGCTGGTCGCTGGCCGTGACCATCCCGTGGATCCTGGCCGTATGGCTGATCGTTTCCATGCCCGCTGCCGCCGAGTCGGTTTTCATCTGGGCCCTGGTTCTGCCGATCCTGCTGATGCTGCTGCTGGGCCGGCGGCCGGGGCTGTGGCTGTCGCTGGTTTCCCTGGCCGGCGCGTTGTTGATCGCGTTATACCGTTTCGGGCTGCCGCAGGATGCTGACCAGATTGCCTATACCGCCAACCTCGTCATCGCCGGACTGGCCATCGTCGCGCTGTCCTACGTCTACGAACGATCGCGTGAAAAAGCCGAGCAGAATCTGCGCCATCTGGCCATGACCGATGCCCTGACCGGCCTGCCCAACCGAACCCTGCTGTACGAAAGCTTTGCCCGCGCCAAAGCGCTGGCGGTACGCCAGAAAACACCCCTGAGCCTGATGCTGATGGACCTGGACCGGTTCAAGGAGATCAACGACGAGCACGGCCACGACGTCGGCGATCGCGTGTTGTTCCAGGTTGCCGAACTATTGAGGGCCCGGCTGCGCCGAGCGGACCTCGTCACCCGCATGGGCGGCGAGGAGTTTTTGATCCTGATGCCCGACACCGACCTCGACCAGGCCGCCGCCCTGGCCGAGGATCTGCGCCGGCGCATCGGCGCGCTGCGCCTGGAGGCGCACGATCAGCCGGTTCAGTTGACGACCAGCATCGGCGTGACCGAGATGACCTCGGCCGAGCAAAGCTTCGATTCCCTGCTGCGGCAGGCCGATCAGAACATGTACTGGTGCAAGGAAAACGGCCGCGACCGCGTCCGGGCGAGTCGGCCGGGCGCTACGGCTGCTCGAAACGATCCCGCTGGATGAAATCACCGGCGCCCTGCCGAATCCAGTCGCGGATCAGCGCCTGCTCGTCAGGACCCGAAAGGCCAGGCATCCGAAAAGAAGGCCCCTCGGGCACGTTGCAGTTGATCGCCCGAAACAACACGCTCTGCGCCGGATCGCCGGGATCGACTCGCAGCAGATCGGGGCGAGCATTTGAAGCGACCCCCACCAGCGCCTCGTAGGCCTGATCCGGAGCCAGGGAAAGTCCACCCTGTCCTCCGTGACAGCCCAGGCAGTTGTCCAGCAAGGGCTGGATATCGCGTTCGAACACCCGTCCGGGGGTCTCGGGAATGGCGCTGAGATCCTCGCAGCCACTCGGATCCTGGGCCCGGACAGAAGGGTGAGCCAGGGCAAGGGCCAGAGTCAGCACCGCGCAGCAGGCCATCCTGCTCAGCGCAGGATCGGGCGGGCCCGAGCGATCGGGGGGGTGGAGAGTCGAGGCTGACACCAGCGCTATAGTATCATCGCGAAAATCGCAGCCGTCCGGATTTCCCCCCTCGAACCATGTACCGCTTCCTGCTGCCCGCCCTGCTCTGTCTTGGCCTGACCGACCCGGCCGTGGCCCGCGATTGGGCGCCCGACGCCACCAGCGCCTGGCCGGCCGGAAAAG
>PWJA01000062.1 GCA_003560975.1 Gammaproteobacteria bacterium | reverse complement strand
TCCACGGTGCAGATCGAGGCCGATGATCTGATCGGCAATTTCCGCCGTCTGGGCGAATGGTCCTGGGCCGACTCGCTGGCCCGCCTGGACGAGCCGGTGCGCGACTGGGAATGGTTCATGAGCCCGCAGACGGTCAACGCGTACTATTCCTCGACCCGCAACGAGATCGTCTTCCCGGCCGCCATCCTGCAGCCGCCGTTTTTCGACCCGCACGCCGACGCCGCGGTCAACTTCGGCGCCATCGGCGGGGTCATCGGCCACGAGATGGGCCACGGCTTCGACGACCAGGGATCGCGCTCCGACAGCCAGGGCGTGTTGCGCAACTGGTGGACCGATACCTCGCGCGAGCAGTTCGAGCAGCGCACCTCGCGCCTGGTCGCCCAGTACGACGGCTTCGCCCCGCTGCCGGGCATGCACGTCAACGGGCGGCTGTCGCTGGGCGAAAACATCGGCGACCTGGGCGGTCTGTCCATCGCCCACCACGCCTACCAGCTCTACCTGGACGACCACCACGGCGGCGAAGCGCCGGTGCTCGACGGACTGAGCGGCGACCAGCGCTTCTTCATGGCCTGGGCCCAGGTCTGGCGCACCATCGAAACCGAAGAGTCGCTGCGCGCGCGTCTGATCCGCGGCCCGCACAGCCCGGCCACCTACCGGGTCAACGGCGTGGTCCGCAACATCGACGCCTGGTACGAAGCCTTCGAGGTCGGGCCGGAGCATGAGCTGTACGTGCCGGCCGACGAACGGGTAACCATCTGGTGAGCCGCACGCCGGCCATGTAACCCCGACCTACGGGTGCCGGACCGTAGGTCGGGGTTACACCCCCGACGGCCAGAACCATCCAATGCCACCAACCCCCCGCCCGGGGTTACACCCCCACGGCCATAACCTTCAGGTCTCGGGGTTGCCGGGTTTTCTAGCGGCGGCCCGGCGGGCGCCGCGGACCACCAGGCCGAAGTACGTTTCCGGCAGCCAGCGCCGCATCCGGTGCATCCAGCGCGTATTGCCGTGGGTCAGGAGCAGGAACTCCGGCTTTTCGACCGCGCGCGCGACCACCTCGGCCACGTCGTCGGCGGTCACGCCGGAGTTGGCCATCCAGCGCTCGACCCGCTTCTGATAGCTGTCGTCGGGCGCGCGCATGGTCTCGGTCAGGCGGGTCTTGACGAAGGCCGGGCACAGCACCGAAACCTCCACCCCCGTATCGGCCAGCTCGGCCCGGAGCATCTCCGACATCGCGATCACCCCGGCCTTGGCCGTGCCGTAGGCATTGATCCCGGGCGCAGCGGCAAAACCGGCGAACGAGGCCACGTTGATGATGTGGCCCGAACCGGCCTCGCGCATCAGGGGAGCGAAGGTCTTGCAGCCGATGACCACGCCCAGCAGGTCGATCTCCAGCACCCAGCGCCAGTCCTCGACCGAGGTTTCCTCCAGGGTGCCGCCCACGGCCACACCGGCGTTGTTGATGAGCACGTCGAGCGATCCGAAGCGCTCCAGAATCTCTTCGGAGACGCGCTGCCAGTCCGCTTCCCGGGTCACGTCCATGGCCAGCGCCACGGCGTCGCCGCCGATGTCCTCGGCCACCGCCCGCGCCCGATCCTCGTCCAGGTCCGCCACGATCGGCGTCCAGCCGTCGGCGGCGAAGCGCCGCGCCATGGCCTCGCCCAGGCCGGCCCCGCCGCCGGTGACCAGCACCGTCCAGTGTTCGCTTTGCGTTTCGCTCATGTCGTGCCCGTTTGGTTGTCGTGTCGTTACTCGAAGCCCAGCCAGACTGCGCCAATCAGCACCAGGGCCGCGGCGGCAAACAGCTTGAGCATCAGCGGCCAGGCGAACTTCAGCCACTTGGCGTAGGAGATGCCGGCCATGCCCAGGATGCCCATCAGGATGGCGTTGGTCGGGATGATCATGTTGGTAAAGCCGTCGCCGAGCTGGTAGGCGAGCACGGAAACCTGGCGCGACACGCCGACCAGGTCGCCCAGCGGCGCCATCAGCGGCATGGTCACGAAGGCCTGGCCCGAGCCCGACGGGATGAAGAAATTGAGTACCGCCTGAATGGCCAGCATGCCCACCGCCGACAGCTCGGCCCCGACCAGCGACAGCGGCAGCGACAGGTAGTGAACGATGGTGTGCAGGATCTGCCCGTCTTCCATGATCAGGGCGATGCCGCGAGCCACGCCGACCAGCAGGGCGGTCTCGGTCAATTCGCGTGCACCCAGGATGAATTTCTCGGCGGTATGGCTGGGGCCCAGGCGCCCGATCGCGGCCGCGACCAGCCCCAGAATCAGAAACGCCGCACCCAGCTCGTTCAAGTACCAGCCGCGCGTGGCGATGCCCCAGACGGCGACGCCCAGGGCCGAGAAGAAGCCGACGATGATGGCCACGTGGCCGGCGTTCATGCTCGGGTAGTCGGTCGGGGGCTGGGCCGGTTCAACCGGGCTGTCTTCGTAGACCACGCTGGCGCTGGGATCGCGCCGGACCCGCTCGGCATACGACCAGACGTGATGCACGGCAATCAGCACGAACGGCACCAGCAGCGCCAGGCGCACCGGCCAACCCGAGTAGGTCGGCAACTCGGCCACGCCCTGGGCCACGACCACCGTGTACGGGTTGAACGCGGCCACGCCGTAGCCGACGCCGTACCCGCAGATGATCATCGCCACCGCGGTCATCGGATCCATGCGCATGGCCCGGCACAGGGCGACCAGGATGAGCACGAAGGGGATGTACTCGCCCGACGACCCCACCGCACTCGAGGCCAGGGCGAAGGCGAAAATCACCGCCGTGATCAGCAGGGCCGGGCGCGTGCCGAAACGCTCGAGCAGGCGCCCGAGCAGCGCGTCGATGGTGCCGGTGGCCCGGATGATGGCCAGCACGCCGCCGATGATGAACAAAAAGAAGATGATGTCGCTGGCCGCAGCGAACGCCCGCGGGACGGCGGTGAACAGCTCCAGCGGACTCATCAGCTCGCGATCCTCGGCCACCTCGAACGAGCCCGGCACGACCATCGCCCGACCCTGCGCGTTCAGCTCGGTCTGGAAGGATCCCTGCGGGATGACCCAGGTTGCGATCAGGGCCGCGACCATCAGGAAAAACAGCAGGGCCAGGGTATTGGGAACGCGAAAGCTCATGTTCAATCAGGCCGGCAGCAAAGAGGGGGAATTGTAGCGTGGAGCAACCCCCCGTAGGTCGGGGTTACACCCCCGACGGGCAGACCCAAAATCCACCCCTATGCTCAAAAAGGCAATTGCAGGCAGACCCAAAATCCACCCCCATGCTTCAAAAGGCAATTGCAGACCCGCCCCCATCCCCGAGACCTCCCCATCCAATGATCACAACACCCTGCCGTATCATGGCCGGGTATTCTCAGGAATCCAAGCCATGACCGATTTCCGGCGCCTGATCGAAGACCGCCTGCGCAAGCTCGAAGACATGGCCGAATCATCGCAGGCAGCCACCGCGACCGTGGAGCTGGATCAGACGCGCCAGGGTCGCCTGAGCCGCATCGACGCGCTCCAGGGCCAGGAGATGGCCAAGGCTGCCGAGCAGCGCCGCAGCCAGTCGGTGCAGCGCCTGAAGGCCGCGCTCCGGCGCCTGGACCAGGGCGATTTCGGGGAGTGCCTGGACTGCGGCGAGACCATTGCCGAAGCGCGCCTGGCGGCCGACCCGGCGAGCACGCTGTGCCTGGGCTGCGCCGAGAATCGGGAACGAGGCCGCTGATGGTCAGCCGCAAGCGCGCCCCGGCGCGCGAGATCTTTGGCTGGGCGATGTTCGACTTCGCCAACCAGGCCTATACCCTGCTCATCATCACCGTCGTCTTCGGCGACCTGTTCACCCGGGTCATCGTCGGCGACGGACCGGACTATCGCCTCGGCAACCTGCTCTGGAGCATCGCCCTGGCGACGAGCTACCTGATGGTGGTCGTGGCCAATCCGGTGTGCGGGGCGGTCATGGACCACTCCCGCCTGCGCAAGCGCTTCCTGTTCATCAGCTACCTGGCCACCGTGATCACCACGGCCTTGCTCTGGTTCGTCGAACCGGGATGGGTGGTGCTGGCGATGATCCTGATCATCCTGTCGAACTTCTCCTATGCCATCGGCGAGGCCTTCATCGCCAGCTTCCTGCCCGGGCTGGGACCGCGCCGCGACCTGGGCTGGATTTCCGGCCTCGGATGGGGCCTGGGCTACATCGGCGGCCTGGTTTCGACCATCTTCGCCCTGGCCTTTCTCGGCGAAGTCAGCGCCGAGAACTACGACCGCATCCGCTTCGTCGGACCGTTTGCGGCCGTGTTCTTTCTGCTCGCGGCGATTCCGACCTTTGTGTTCGTGCGCGAACGCGGCCGCCGGCGGCCGCCCGATCCCGGCCAGAGCCTGATCGTCACCGGCTTCAAGCGAATTCTGGAAACCGGGAAACATGTGCGGCATTTCAGGGACTTGCGCAACCTTCTTGTGTCGATTTTCTTCCTGATGGCGGGCATCTACATCATCATCAGTTTTTCATTCATCTACGGCAGCCAGGTCATCGGCTGGGACGAGGACGTGCGCATCCTGATGTTCGTGACGGTCCAGATCACGGCCGCGATCGGAGCCCTGGGCTTTGGCTTGTTCCAGGGCCGCATCGGGGCGCGGCGAACCTACCTGATGACGCTGAGCCTGTGGCTGGCGGCCATCCTGGCCATCTGGCAGACCCCGCTGCTGACCGAGCTGGCCGGCAGCGCCTTTGGTGTGGAATGGGAAGCGCAGTACGTCTTCCTGTTTGCCGGCGTCCTGTCCGGCCTGAGTCTCGGGTCGTCGCAGTCGGCCGGGCGGGCCATGGTCGGCATGCTCACGCCCAACGGCAAGGCGGCCGAGTTCTTCGGCTTCTGGGGCACGGCGTCGAAGCTGGCCGCGGTGTTCGGTATCCTTGGCCTGGGACTGCTGCAGGCGGCCTTCGGCCTGGCCACGGCGATCGTGTTCTGCCTGTTCCTGTTCGCCGTCGCCATCGTGACGGTGCTGAGCGTCGATGAGCAGCGCGGCGCGGACATGGCCGATCGCTGGCGCGAAGGGCGCAGCAGTGGCAGGGTGTAGCGATGCGGATCGTCAGCCATACCTGTTCCAATACCGAAATCGTCTGCGCCCTGGGCCGGGCCGACTGGCTGGTCGGAGTGGATGATCATTCTGACTATCCGCCGCATATCGTTGAAACAAAGGACAAAGTCGGCCCCGACCTCGACATCGACGTCGATCGCATCCGGCGCCTCGAACCCGACCTGGTCATCACTTCGCTGACCGTGCCGGGACACGAGCGCTGCCTGGCCCGGCTGGAGGCTGCCGGCCTGGACTGCCTGGTGACCCGCCCGCACAGCCTGGCCGACGTCGCCGCCGACATCCGCCGCATCGGACGGGCCCTGGACGCCATGGACCGAGCCGAGGCGCTGGCCTCCGATTTCGATGCCTGCCTGCGCCGTCCGCCCGAGAATGCCCGGCCCGTGCCGGTGCTCATCGAGTGGTGGCCCAAACCGGTGATCGCGCCGGGAGCGAAATCCTGGGTCAACGAAATGCTTCGCCTGGCCGGCGGATTCAATCCCTGGGGCCAGGAGGATCGGGAGAGCCTGGAAATCAATACCGACATGGCCGTCGCCGCCGCGCCGGAACTGGTCGTGATGAGCTGGTGCGGGGTGGAGGAGGACAAGTACCGCCCCCACATCGTCCGCCGCCGCGAAGGCTGGCAGAACATCCCGGCCATTCGCCATGACCGCATCGTGCCGATCAGCGAAGCCTGGCTGGGCAGACCGGGACCGCGGCTGATTGAAGGCATCGAGCGGCTGCGTCTTGCGATTGCCGGGGCTTGCTGAGGGATGGCCCCTGCGGCACGGGCCGTTGCAGGGTTTTCCTGAACCCTGAACCCTGAACCCTCGAAATAAGGGTTTGATCCGGCTCTGCCCGTCGGCCGCGTAGGGCCGACCTACGGCACGGGCCGTTGCAGGGTTTTCCTGAACCCTGAACCCTCGAAATAAGGGTTTGATCCGGCTCTGCCTCGCCTGGTGAACCTGCGGGGCGTCGAAGGCTTTACACTGTCGTCTTTTGCGCACCGCTCCGTTCATGGATCAGGCCAAGACAACGTCCGCAGCGTCTCCCACCGTCGGCCTCGTCTCGCTGGGTTGCCCTAAGGCGCTGGTCGATTCCGAGGACATCGTCTCGCGCCTGCGGGCGGAGGGTTATCGGCTGGTTTCGAGCTACGATCAGGCCGATCTGGTCGTGGTCAATACCTGCGGCTTCATCGATGCAGCCAAGGCCGAGTCCCTGGAAACCATCGGCGAGGCGCTGGCCGAAAACGGCAAGGTGCTGGTCACCGGCTGCATGGGCGCCAAGCCGGAAGACATCACGTCCATCCATCCCAAAGTGCTGGGGGTAAGCGGCCCTCACCAGGCCGACGCGGTGCTGTCCTCGGTCCATCAACACCTGCCGCGGCCGCACGACCCCAGGCTGGACCTGGTGCCGCCGGGCGGCCTGAAGCTGACTCCTCGGCACTACGCCTACCTCAAGATTTCGGAAGGTTGCAACCACAAATGCAGCTTTTGCATCATCCCGGACATGCGCGGAAAACTGCGCAGTCGCCCGCTCGGCATGGTGTTGCGCGAAGCCGAACAACTGGTCGAACGGGGGGTCCGGGAATTGCTGGTCATTTCCCAGGACACCAGCGCCTACGGCGTTGATCTGGGCTACCAGGCCGACTACTGGCGCGGCCGGGAAGTCGAGACCCGCATGGTCGACCTGGCCGCCGCGCTGGGCGAACTCGGGGCCTGGGTACGGCTGCACTATGTCTATCCGTATCCGCACGTGGACCGGGTGATCGGCCTGATGCAGGCGGGCACCATCCTGCCCTACCTGGACATTCCGTTTCAGCACGCCAGTCAGCGCATCCTGAAAGCCATGCGCCGCCCGGCGGCGGCCGAGAACACCCTTCGGCGCATCGAACGCTGGCGCGATGAATGCCCGCAGCTGACCCTGCGCTCGACCTTCATCGTCGGGTTTCCGGGCGAGACCGAGGCCGACTTCCGCGAGTTGCTGGACTGGCTGGAAGCGGCCCAGCTGGATCGAGTCGGGTGTTTTACCTATTCGCCGGTCGAGGGTGCCCGCGCCAACCGCCTGGAGGACCCGGTACCCGAACAACTCAAGCAGGAGCGCCAGGAGCGCTTCATGGCGGTTCAGGCCGAAATCAGCGCCCGGCGTCTGCAGCAGCGCGTCGGCAACACCGAGACCGTGCTGATCGACGAGGTAGAATCAGACCATGCCGTGGCCCGGAGCCGGTCCGATGCCCCGGAAATCGACGGCCTGGTCATTATCGACGGCTGCACGGACCGGCAGCCCGGGGATCGAATCGAAGTCCATATCCACGGTGCCGACCAACACGATTTGTTTGCAACGCCCGTGCGAAAGAAGGAACTGTCCGGCCATGGTCCCCTCTAACCGCGTACGTATTTCAACCTAACTGGATCAAGCGGAGTCTGCAGTGAGAAAAACCGTACTGACCATCGCCGCCGCGGTCATGCTCGCCGGGTGCCAGTCCGACGAGGCCGACCCGGTCGCGACCGAAACCAACGAAGCCGAGACCGCCGTTGTCAGCGAGCGGGTGACCCGGCAACGTTCGGCACCGGCCGATGCGCCGCCGGAAGGCGCCCGATCACAGGTCGATCCGGAACGCGAACTACCGCGCCTGCAGGGCCAGTTTCGCGAACCCGGGATGGGCCTGGCCAACCTGGTCGACGGCAGCAGCCCGCAGGCTTTCGCCGAGAGCCTGGAAATGATCGCCTCCGAGACTTCGCCCGAGCAGTACTCGGAACTGGATTCGGCCTTGCGCTACCTGCGCATGTATTCCTCGGCCGCCTGGAGCGGCCTGCCCGGTCTCTACCAGAGCCTGGACAACATGACCGGCGAGGAAATCATCGAACACGCCCGCCGTCTCCAGGCCGAACGCCGCCGCTGAGTTTGCCACCATTGCGCAAACAAAAAACCCGCCAATCGGCGGGTTTTTTGTTTCTCGAAGACCTGGTGCGAGGGCCTGACTGCGCGCTCTGCCGGTGCCGGTTCTGCCACCGTCGGCGCAGCCGAACAAACTCCATCAGTGTCGACACTGCCAGCCGTGCATCACGCCCATCTGGTGAATGCGCTCCATGGTCTCCGGCACCCAGGCATCGCCGCCCTCGCGCTGGAAGAACAGCGCTGCGCGCTCGACCGGCTCGGGCGCGAGCTGGTTCATGCTGGCCGATTCGTACAAACGCCCGTTGAGCATGGTGTAGACGACGTTCTCGCTGGCCCGGATGTCGGCCAGCACGTCGCCGTCGACGACGAACAGGTCGGCCAGCTTGCCGGCCTCGATCGAACCGATATCGGCGTCCATGCCGAAGTAGCGCGCCCCGTCGATGGTCGCCCCGCGCAGCGCTTCCCAGGGGGTGAACCCGCCCTGCTCCATCATCCACATCTCCCAGTGCGCGGCCAGCCCGGCCAGCTGGCCGTGGGCGCCGATGACCACCGGCACGCCCAGTTCGTTGAGCTGCTTCGCCCCCTGGGCCACGGCAATGTGGTTGTAGTGCTCGTCGGGTGCGGTCGGACGCCGGATCGAGCGCGGGTAGACGACGAACTTCGGCACGAATTCCAGCAGGCGCTCGTTGCGCCAGACTTCGGTGCGGTCGTACCAGTATTCCTCGCCCATCAGCCCGCCGTAGGCGACGCCGAAGGTGGGCGAGTAGACCACGTCGGTCTGGCTCCAGAACTGGCGCAGATCGTCGTAGATCGTGTGGACCGACAGCGCGTGCTCCAGCCCGGTGTGGCCGTCGGCGATCTGGTTGAGGTTCTGCTCCAGGCGCATGCCGCCTTCGGGCACGACCATGATGTCGAGCTCACGGCCGGCCTTGAGCACCTGCTGGCGCTGGTCGCGGCGGTTGTAGTTGTAGCTCTTGACCGAGATCGCGCCCAGCTCCTGGTGACGGCGCACGTGAAACTCGGCGTCTTCGTAGCTGTTGATGCGCGCGGTGGCGCCGGGGGCGATGGCCCCGTACAGGATGCGACCGGTCGAATACAGGCGCGGCGCGATGACATCGCCGGCGCGCTGCAGCTCGGCCATGGAGAAAATGCCGTTGTTGTCGTTGGACGGGTCGTGGGTGGTGGTGACGCCGAAGGCCACGTTGGCGATCTGGGCCCAGTTCTGCTGCGGGGTCAGCTGCTGGTTGCTCATCGGCCCGTGGGCGTGGGCGTCGACCAGGCCCGGCAGCACGGTCTTGCCGTCCAGATCGAAGACCTGGAAATCGGCCGGAATTTCAAGCTCGTCGCGGCTGCCGACGGCGCGGATGCGGTGGCCTTCGACCAGGATCACGCCGTCTTCGATGATCTCCTGCTCGTCCCGGGCGTTGCGCATGGTCACCACGCGCGCCCCGACCAGGGCCACGCGGCCGTCGTGGCGATCGCTTTCGACCTCGAACGAGAGGTTGCGGCCGCGGGTTTCCGGCTCCGGCAGCGCTTCGGGCGCGCCCTCGAGAAAAGCGAAGGCATCGCGCAAGGGACGCTGGTACAGCGTGGCCCCGTGCGACCAGGCCAGGGTCGTGCTGTCGGCCGAGAAATGCAGATGCTCGCCGCCCCGGGCCGAGACCTGGCGCACCGGGAACGCGCCGGTCTCGGCGCTCAGGTTGACCGGCTGGCCGGCGGCGAAAAACGGGGCCAGGTAGGCGTTGTAGTGTTCGGCAAAGGCCACCCAGCGCCCGTCCGGCGAGACGCGGTACTCGGTGATCCAGTCGCCGCGCAGGTGCTCGCGTTCATCAAAGCCGTCCAGGTTGACGCTGTTGAGCAGCAGGGCATTGCCCTCGCCGCGCTGGGAAAACAGGACGCGCCGGCCGTCGGCCGCGAACTGGGGATTGGCGCCGCGGTCGAGCACGCGCACCGGCTCCCCACCGGCAACGGCCACGCGATACAGTCCGGGGCGCTCCGACCAGGTCGGGGAGGTCAGGAAGCCGCCGGTGGTCTTGCGGTAGACCACCTGGCTGGCGTCGGGCGAAAACGCCGGCTCGACGTAGTGCCCCGGCTCGTCGGTCAGGGTTCGGCCGCGGCCGCGGCCGACCGGGTGAACGCGCACGCTGCCCAGGGCCTCGTCGTCCCAGGTCACGTAGACCACCTGGCGCCCGTCCGGCGAGAAGCGCGGATAGAATTCCCAGTGCTCGTTCTGACTGGTCAGGCGGCGGTGGCTGTCCCGTTCGAGATCATGCAGCCACAGGTAGCCCAGGGCCTGGAAAATGGCGTGGCGACCGTCCGGGCTGCGCTGAGTCCAGCGCGCCATGCGGATCGGGAAGGTATCGGGCGAGACCTCGACGGTGCGCTGCAGGGCCGGGTGGATCTGCTTGTCGGCCTGTACGTGAATCTCGATCTCGCGGTGCGTGCCATCCAGGCCGACGCGGTGGAAGGTGCCGGCGCTCCAGATGACCAGCGAAGCACCGTCCGGATGCCAGGCAAAGGCCGGGAAATTGCCCATGTCGCCGGAGGTCTCCTGCTTGTCGCGATCCAGGCGGTCGAACAGGGTGCGCTCGATGCCGGAGGCCAGATCGCGCACCATCAGGCGCGACGAGAGGGTCTGCGGGTTGCGGCGCACGAAGGCCAGCTGCTGGCCGTTGGGCGAGAGCACCGGACGCACGGCCCCGCCGGGTCCGCCGACCACGGTCTCGACCTCGCCGGATTCCAGGTCGAGCCGGCGCACGGCAAAGATGCCCTTGATGGCATCGCGGTTGTATTCCCAGACCCGGCCCGGGGTGATGTCCTGGCTGAAATACAGATGCTTGCCGTCGGGCGAGAAAAACGGCTCGGCGATGTTTTTCTGCGACTGCTGGCCGTGCAGGCGCTCGACCAGCTCGACCCCGCCACCGCCGCCGCGGTGGTACATCCAGATGGCGCCGGCGGGAATCGAGCGCTGCGAGACGTAGCCCTTGCGCGCGGCGATGTAATCGCCGTCGGGCGACCAGGCCGGGTTGTGCAGCAGATGATCGCGCTCGGAGCTGACCTGGACCAGGTTGGACCCGTCGGCGTTCATGATCCAGATGTTCTCGGCCCCGTCGCGGTCGGAGATGAAGGCGATGTGGCGCCCGTCCGGGCTGTAGCGCGGCTGGAAGTTCCAGGCGATGTCGTCGGTCAGCGCCTCGGCCTGGCCGCCGTCGATGCCGACCCGGTAGAGATCGCCGAGCATGTGGAATACCAGATGGTTGCCGTCGGGACTGACGTCGACGTCCGACCAGGTCACCTCGCGGGTATCGATCGTGATCGTCTGCCACTCGCCCGGCGGCTCGGTCACCGACCAGGCCGAATCGGCAGTCCCGTTCTCATCGGCCGTAACGCTCATCGCCGCCAGCATCGGCAGCAGCCCGAAAATCTTCATCAATCGCATGGGTTGGTTCCAGTGTTCAGGTTTGGTTGGATTTCAATTCGTTGGCCACGCCGTGGGGCACGTGGCCGGTGGCCACTTCCTGGCTGGCGGTGGAACAGTGCATCTGCTGGTCGTCGAAAAAGATGTCGGCGCCGAAGGCGCGCAGGAACGGCGCCTTGGGCCGGCCGCCGAGAAACATCGCCTCGTCGATCCGGATGCCCCAGGCCCGGAGGGTCAGGATGACGCGCTTGTGGGCCGGCGCGGAGCGCGCCGTGACCAGCGCGGTCCGAATCGGATTCTCTTCGACCGGATAGGCCGACTGGATGCGGTGGATGCCCTCGAGGACGCGCTTGAACGGCCCGGCCGCCAGCGGGTTGGCGGCGGACCGGCGCTCGCTGTCGGAAAACGCCTCCAGGCCCTGTTCCTTGTAGACGCGCTCGGCCTCGTCGGAAAAGATCACCGCGTCCCCGTCGAAGGCCAGGCGCAGCTGGCTGGACCGGTTCTCGCGCGTGGCCGACGGCAGAATGGTCGCGGCCGCGTAGCCGGCCATGAGCACGCGCCGCACGTCGTCGTCGTTCGACGACAAGAACAGCTGGGCGCCGGACGGTTCGATGTAGAGCGAGGGGGAGGCGCCGTTGGTGAACACCGCCCTCTGGATGCTCAGGTCGTGGTGCTCGATGGAGTTGAAGATGCGCAGGCCGGTGTCGGCACTGTTGCGCGACAGCAGGATGACCTCCACGCCCGGATGGTCCATGCCGTCCTCGTTGAGCGCCAGCAGTTTCTTGACCAGGCTGAACGCGACCCCGGGGCGGAGCACCTCGTCCTCGCGCTCGCGCTGGTAGTCCATGTAGGCTTCCAGCCCGCCGTCTTCGAACACGCGATGGCTGGCATCCAGGTCGAACAGGGCGCGCGAGGAAATGCCCACCATCAGCGGGCCGGGTTCCGTGGGATGGTCGGAAGACTGCGACATAGAGGCGCGAAGATAGCACAGCGGGTGGGTCCGGGTTTTCCGACGTGCGCTTCTATCCTCCTGTCAGCCGGGCATCCCGATCAGGCATCGGGGACCAGGAACTGCTCCTGCAGGATTCGTTCCTCGAGCGAATGCTCCGGATCGAACAGCAGACGCGGGCCGATGTCCCGGTTCAGTCGCACCTGGACCCGGCCGACATCGCGGACCTCGTCGTAGTCGGCCGTGGCGCTGACCGGCCGGCGTCCGGGCTGCAGGACCTCCAGCTCGATCTCGGCGTTGGCGGGCAGGATGGCGCCCTGCCAGCGCCGCGGACGGAACGGGCTGATCGGGGTGAGCACCACCGCCTCGGTGCCCAGCGGCAGGATCGGACCATGGGCCGACAGGTTGTAGGCGGTCGAGCCGGCCGCGGTGGCCACGAGAATGCCATCGGCGACCAGGCGATCCAGGCGCACGCGCCCGTTGACCAGGATTCGAATGTGGGCGGCCTGGTTGATCTGGCGCAGCAGCGAGACCTCGTTGAAAGCGACCGCCCGATGACGCTCGCCGCCAGCGTCTTCGCACTCCATGATCAGCGGATTGAGGGTCACTGGCCGGGCCGAGCGGATCCGCTCGACCAGGCCATCGGGGGCAAAGCGGTTCATCAAAAAACCGACATCGCCCAGACGCATGCCGAAGACCGGCAGATCGAGCTCGACGTGTTCGTGCAGGGTATGCAGCATGAACCCGTCGCCGCCGAGCACGACCAGCACGTCGGCCCGGGCCGGATCGGTCCGTCCGTAGCGCTGTTCCAGTTCGCCCAACGCCTTTTGCGAGCCCGGGTGCTGGCTGGCCAGAAACGCGATCGCGGGCGCCCGGTTCACTCCGAGGTGGCCTGCAGCAGCTGGCCCAGTCCGTTGATCGCCACCTGCAGCGACGGGTAGTCGCCGGCCGATGTGTTGCGCATCTGCTCCAGCATCGTCACCACCCGTCGGGTCTGGTCCGGGTAGCGGGCGAACCAGCGCTGCACCGGATCGGTTTCCGCGCCGGCCTCGAGCAGGATACGGCGGGTGATCCGGCGATGGTAGCGGTACAACTCATCGCGCAGGTTGCCGCGCGCGTGCGCGTGCCATTGCCGCTCCACCGGCAGCTCCTCGATTCGGCTGCGCAGCCACTTGATGCACAGGCGATCGACAATGCCGAAATAAATCCGGGCGACCGCGGCTACCGGCAGCTCCTGGCTGCTCGCCTCATCGACCACGTCCAGGGCCGGCTGGAGAAAGCGCAGCCCGGCCACGCGACCGGCCAGCTCGACCGGGAAACCGGCCTCGATGAGCTTGTCGCGACGCTTGTGCAAGACCGCCAGCAGCTCGGCGTCGAGGGTATCGACCATGCCGGCGGCGTACTCTTTCAGACCGGTGGCAAAGTGCTCGACCTTGCTGGAGATGTCGATGGAATAGCCGCCGGGCAGCGCGATCAGGCGCCGGGTGGCCTGACGCAGCAGGTTCCACATTTCCAGCATGGCCTCGGTTTGCAGATCCGCCGGCACGCGGTTGTCCAGCGCCTCGATCTCGGCCCAGTAGTCGCGCGCCTGGAAAATCTCCCGAGCCACGGTGTAGGCCTTGGCCATGGTGGCCGAATCAGCGCCCGTGTCTTCGCGGATCCGGTTGGCAAAGTGCGCCCCCATGCGGTTGACGATGGAGTTGGTGACCCGGGTCGCGATGATTTCCCGCCACAGGCGATGGCCGGGCATGAGATCGGCAAAGCGCGCCTTGAGCGCCCGGGGAAAGTAATCCTCCAGCTCGCGCGACAGGAACGGATCCTCCGGCACGTCCGAGGCCAGCAACTCCTGGTACAGATGGATCTTGCTGAACGACAGCAGCAGGGCCAGCTCGGGCCGGGTCAGGCCGACCCCGCGGGCGACGCGCTCACGCAGCTCCTCCTCGTCGGGCAGCTGCTCGAGATCGCGATCGATGACGCCCTGCCGGTCCAGCATCGCAATCAGGTGCGCCTCGGCGCCCAGGCGATGGGTGGTCAGGCTCTCCATCATGCTGATCGCCTGGGTCTGCAGGTAATTGCTGCGCAAGACCAGGCCGGCGACTTCATCGGTCATCGAGGCCAGCAGGCGGTTGCGCTCGTCCGCATCCAGCCGCCCTTCCTGCAGGGCCTGGTTGAGCAGGATCTTGATATTGACTTCGTGGTCCGAGCAGTCCACGCCCGCCGAGTTGTCGATGAAATCGGTGTTCAGGCGACCGCCGGCGAGGGCGAACTCGATTCGACCCAGTTGGGTCAGGCCGAGGTTGCCGCCTTCGCCCACCACCCGGCAGCGAAGCTCGCGGCCGTCGACCCGGACCGGGTTGTTGGTCGGGTCACCGACGTCGGCGTGGGATTCCCGGGAAGACTTGACGTAGGTGCCGATGCCGCCGTTCCAGAGCAGATCCACCGGCGCGCTGAGCAGCGAACGAATCAGCTGGTGCGGAGTCAGGCTGTCGTCTTCCACGCCCAGCCATTCACGGACCTGCGCCGACAGCGGGATCGACTTGGCCTGGCGCGAGAACACGCCGCCGCCTTCGGAAATCAGGTCGGGGTCGTAATCGGCCCAGCTCGAGCGCGGCAATCGGAACAGCCGCTCACGCTCGGCGAAACTCCGTTCGGCATCCGGATCGGGATCGAGAAAGATGTGCATGTGGTTGAAGGCGGCCTTGAGGCGAATCTGGCGCGACAGCAGCATGCCGTTGCCGAACACGTCGCCGGCCATGTCGCCGATCCCGACCACGCTGAATTGCTCGCTTTGAATGTCCTTGCCCAGCTCGCGGAAATGTCGCTTGACCGCCTCCCAGGCTCCGCGCGCGGTGATCCCCATGCCCTTGTGGTCATACCCGTTCGATCCGCCGGACGCAAAGGCGTCCCCCAGCCAGAATCCGTGTTCGGCGGAGATGGCGTTGGCGATATCGGAAAACGAGGCCGTTCCCTTGTCGGCGGCAACGACCAGGTAGGGATCATCATCATCGGTCCGAATCACCTGTCTGGGCGCAACGATGTGACCATCGACCAGGTTGTCGGTAATGTCGAGCAGGCCGTTGATGAAACTGCGGTAGCACGAGACCACTTCGGCCATGAGGGCATCGCGATCATCGCCGGCGGGCGGGCGCTTGACCACGAATCCGCCCTTGGCGCCGACCGGCACGATCATGGTGTTCTTGACGTTCTGGGCGCGAATCAACCCCAGGACTTCGGTTCGGAAATCGGCCAGGCGATCCGACCAGCGCAAGCCGCCGCGCGCGACCAGGCCTCCACGCAGGTGGATCCCTTCGGTGCGCGGCGAGTAGACCCAGATCTCGCGGAAAGGCCGCGGCCGCGGCAAATCCGAAACCGCGGCCGAATCGAGCTTGAAACTGACGTAGTCGTAGGGCTTGCCGCCCGGGTCGAGGCGGAAGAAACTGGTCCGGAGAACGGCCCGGATCACGTCGCAGAAGCCGCGCAGAATCCGGTCCTGGTCGGCCGAGCTCACGCTGTCGAGCGCGCGCAGAAGCGTCTTGCGCACGATGCCGGCCCCGTCCTCATCCGGATCTTTCTCGCGGGCCGCGGCCGTCTCTTCGAGGTACTCCGCCAGCACCGGGTCGTCGAAAGCGACGCCCAGCTTGCCCAGATGGGACTCCAGGGAACGGCGCGCGGTGAGGCGCTGGGCGCGACCCTCCTCGCGCCGGCCCGGGTTCAGTCGCGCCTCGAAATACTCCACCAGCAGCCGCGCCAGCAGCGGCCATGTCGCCAGGGTCTGTTCCATGTAGGCCCTGGAGAAAGGGATCCCGGTCTGGACCAGATACTTGCTCAGCGCTCGGAGCAGGCTGGCCTGGCGCCAGTCCAGGTGGGCGAGCAGGATCAGCCGGTTGAAGCCGTCGTTTTCACAGCGGCCGCGCCAGATTTGTTCGAAGGCGCGCTGGAAGTTGTCGCGAATCAGCGCCAGATCGACCTCGCCGCCGGCCGGGGGCCGCATGTCGAAGTCCTGGATCCAGAGTCCGTGACCGCCGGCCAGCTTCACCTCGTAGGGCCGTTCGGAGACGATGCGCATGCCGAGGTTTTCCAGCATCGGCAACACGTCGCTCAAGGGGATGGGATCGCCGTGCTTGAACAACTTGAAGCGCAGCATGTGTCCCTTGCGCTGGCGCGGCCGGTACAGGCTCATGCGCAGATCGTCGAGATCGCGCAGGCTGGCGGCATTGGCCACGTCGTAGCTGGCCACGTGCGGGGAGACGTCTTCGGTATACGAGGCCGGAAAGGCCGAAGCGAAGCGCCGGCTGAGCTCCAGGCCCTGCTCCTCGCCATGTTCGCGCACGAGGATCTCGGTCAGCTCATCGCTCCACGAGCGCACCGCCTGCTTGATCTTCTGCTCGACAGCCTCGAGGTCGTAGTTCACCGCGCCGGGCTGGCGGGGCCGGACCACGACGTGCACGCGGGCCAGCTTGGATTCGCCGACCTGAACCGCGAAGTCCAGGCGATCGCCCTTGAGCGCGCGCTGCAGGATGTTCTGAATCTTCTCGCGGTTTTCGGTGTTGAATCGATCGCGCGGAATGAAAACCAGGCAGGAAAAGAAGCGCCCGAAACGCTCGCGGCGAATGAACAAGCGGGTCTGGCTGCGCTCCTGCAGATCGAGAATGCCCGTGGCCAGCTCGAGCAGTTCTTCCGCGGTGGCCTGAAACAACTCGTCGCGCGGCAGGGTCTCGAGAATGTGGGCCAGGGCCTTGCCGGCATGGCTGTTGGGCCGCAGACCGGACAACTGCACCACTTCCTCGACCTTGCGCCGGACCAGCGGCGTGTCGTGGCAGCGACGGATGTAGGCGTTGGAGGTAAACAGGCCGATCAGGCGCTTCTCGCCGGTGACGTTGCCCTGGTCGTCGAAATCGAGTACGGAGATGTAGTCCATGTACCCGCCGCGGTGAATCGTCGATTTCGCGTTGGTCTTGGTGATGATGATGGGCGCGTCGGCGCTCTGGCGTTCGACGCCCCGAGCCAGGTCCCGCAGCGGCCTGACCGGCGCTTCCCGATGATCGGGATGCATGATCCCCAGCCCCGTTTCCGGCAAGGCCTTGAGCACCGGACCGTCGCTGGCCTCTTCGATGACGTACTGCCGATAGCCGAGAAAGGTGAAATGATCATCGGCCAGCCAGTCGAAGAAATCAGCCGCTTCGGTCTGGTCGGCCGGGTCGACGAAGCGCTTGCCCTCGGCGAAACTCCGGGAAATTTCGCGCGCGTGCCGGCGCATGGGGCGCCAGTCGTTGACGGCGCGCCGCACGTCGGCCAGGCCTTTGAGCACGCGCCGCTCGATCCTGGAAAGGGTTTCCGGATAGGTTTGACGGTCGATCTGCAGGTGCATCAGCGACTCGCCGCGGGCCTCCGACTCGGCGTCGCACAGGGCCAGCCAGTGTCCGCCCTGGTCGCGTCGCACCCGCAGCACCGGGTGGATGATGAGGTGGGCCGCAAGGCCGAGCTCGGACAAGGCCAGGACCACCGAATCGACCAGAAACGGCATGTCGTCGTTGATGACCTCGATCACGCTGTGGGCGCACTGCCAGCCGTCGCGATCGAGCTCCGGGTTGTAGACCCGAATCGAGATCTCGCCGGGCAGGCGCTGGCGCGCGAACTGGTGCATACCGCGCGCCATCGCGGCCAGGTAGGCCGGTTGTTCCTCGACCAGTTCCGCGGCCGGCACGCGCCGGAGAAACTCGCCCGCGAACTGCGCCTGGGACTCGCTTCCGCCCTGCTCGATGATCCGTTCGACCACGGCCTGCAGGCGTTGCCGCTTGACCGATTCTTCCGATGCGCTCATTCCAGCCCCGACTCTGGTTGTCTTGTTGTGGTCTTGCTGTCTCGTTGCGCCGGCGGCCCTCTCCTCCGCCGGCGCAACGAGTCATGCGATCAATCGTTCCGCGCGAGCGGCGCGTTTATCGCAACCCGGTCTCCGAACGCGCGATGACCATGCGCTGAATCTCGCTGGTGCCTTCGTAGATCTCGGTGATCTTGGCGTCACGGAAATAGCGTTCCACGGGCATTTCCTTACTGTAGCCCATCCCACCGTGCAGCTGCACCGCCTGGTGGGCAATCCACATCGCCGCCTCCGAGGCGAACAGCTTGGCCATGGAGCCGTCCAGGGTGATCCGGGCGCCGGTGGTCTCGGCCTGCTTTTTCGCCCAGGCCGCGCGCAGGGTCAACAGGCGGGCCGCCTCCAGCCGGGTCTTCATGTCGGCCAGCTTCTGCTGGATCATCTGAAAAGTGCCGATTTCCTGCCCGAAGGCCTTGCGCTCGCGCGCATAGGTGAGGCTGGCGTCGTAGGCGGCCTGGGCGATCCCGACCGCCTGGGCAGCGATGCCGATGCGACCGGCATCGAGCACGCTCATGGCGATCTTGAAGCCCTGCCCTTCCTCGCCGAGGCGCTGTTCAACCGGGCAGCGATAGTCCTGCAGTTCGACCTCGCAGGTCGCCGAGGCGCGGATGCCGAGCTTCGGCTCGGTCTTGCCCCGGCTGAAACCTTCCTGCTCGGTATCGATCAGGAACGCGGTAATCCCGCGCGCGCCGGCTTCCGGGTTGGTCGACGCGAACAAGACCAGGTAGCGGGCGTAGGGGCCCGACGTAATCCAGGATTTCCGCGCGTTGATCACGTAGTGACTGCCGTCGTCGGACAGCACGGCCCGCGACTTCATCGTGGACGCATCCGAGCCGGACTGTGGTTCGGTCAGCGCATAGGCGCCAATCTCCTCACCCGAAGCGATGGCGCGGACGAATTTCTGCTTCTGCTCTTCGGTTCCGTACTTGAGAATCCCGTTGCAGAACAGCGAGTTGTTGACCGACATGATGGTGCCGTGGGCGGCATCGGCGGCGCTGACTTCGATCATGGCCAGCACGTAGCCGATGGTGTCGAGCGCGGCACCGCCGTATTGGTCGGGCACCTCGATCCCCATCAGACCGAGCTCGCCCATCTTGCGTACGTTTTCGAGCGGGAACTCGCCGGAGGCATCGAATTGAGCCGCGACCGGGGCGATTTCGTTGACGGCGAAATCACGGGCCGCCGACTGGATCATCTGTTGTTCTTCGGTCAGCTGAAAGTCCATAACTGATGCTTTCCTTGGGAAGTGAATACGACAAAGGCGCACAGTGCGCCCGAATGATGGGCAAATTATACCGCCCGCGGCACAAACGCCGATGATGACAACCCACCCTGCAGCGCTTGCCCGGGAAGAAGATTCGTCGATGGGCCACAAACTCTGCAACCAGGAACGTGAACCATTCCGCAAACTGTCAATTTTGAAACGTTTTTCTCCTTGACAGTCCCTCGGGGCGGCCTACAATGAACATTCCGGACCGGGGTTCCCCCCTTCCCCATCCGGATCGTGGCCGAGGTTCCCCCCT
>PWJA01000258.1 GCA_003560975.1 Gammaproteobacteria bacterium | reverse complement strand
GGGACTGGTGTTTACCGGCAGCTCCGAAGGCGACTGCACGATCAGCGCCGACGGCCGGACCATCGACTGCGATTTCGGCAACTTTCTCCCCGGCGAGCAGCGCACGGTGACCCTGAGCTTTGCCAGCGATCCCGAAGTTGTGCTTGAAGATGTTCTCACCGACATCCGCTTGCGCCTGACCACCGCAACCGATGCGGTCAACGAGGTAACCGAGGCCTACATCACCCGCACCCTGCTCAACGTCAACCGCATCTTCGGTGACCGTTTCAAGCTCCAATAATCGTTACTCGGAATGCAGGGGAAAGCGAAAGCGCTCCAGTAGCGGGCTGTCGGCCGGTAAATGCGCCTCGGCAATGGCCAGCGCTTTGGCAAGCTCGCGTTCGCCTTCTTCGGGGCGGTTCTGACGATGCAGGAAGCGGCCATAGCCGAGGAGGATATCGGCCGCGCCCAGCGACTGCTCGCTGTCGTTGATCCGGTGCAGAGCCAGGGCTTCCAGAAACAGCGACTCGGTCTCCTCGTACCGATCCATACGTTCCAGGATATTGGCATGGGTGGCCAGGCCACTGGCGATGCGAATGCTGTCGCGCCCGAACACCTGCTCGCGCAATGCGAGGCTTTCCTCCGAAGCCTCCAATGCCGCCGGTAGATTGTCCAGCTGGCGCTCGATACTGGCCAGCACCGCCACGGTGTTGGCCAGCGAGGCCAGCGACCAGTCGTTGGCACGTTTGATGGCCAGCGATTCCAGCGCAACCTGACGGGCTTCCTCAAAGCGCTGTTGAAAGCGCAATGCCAGGGCCATGTTGTGCAAAGGCGCGGCGGTCTGAATAGTGTCTGGACCGCCCACCTGACGGTGCAGCGCAATGGATTCACGCAGAGACGCTTCCGCCCGCTCCGCCCAGCCCAGGTCATTCTGCAGCAATCCGACGTTGTTCCAGGAATCGGCCAGATCGTGATCGACCGCGCCATGGGCCTGGCGCCATTGCAGTGCCTGGACCAGCAAAGGCTCGGCTTCTGTCATCCTGCCGAAGCCGCGCAACGCGTTGCCCAGCCGATTGCGCGAGTCGGCAACCGGCGCGCTGTCGGCACCAAGCTGCTGCTCACGCAGGGTCAGCGCACCGCCAAGCAGTTCGATCGCCGGTCCTTCGATGCCCAGATTGGTATAGGCCAGGCCGATGACATGCATGATCTGGGCCTGCATCAGCGGATCGCTGCCGATTTCGACCGAGATCCGCTCGGCGGCCCGGTCGAGCAAATCGCGGGCGCGCAGATCTTCCGGATTGGTCTCGCGTGGATCCGAGGCCTGGAACAGCTCGATCAGGAACGCAGAGGTTTCGGTTGCGACACGCGCCTCGCGTTCGGCACGGTCGCGCTCCAGCGCCAGCCGGTGGGCCTGCCAGGCCATGCCGACGCTGAACAGCACCAACAGCAATGCAATGGTGGAAAAAGCAGCGGCTCCGAACGGATGACGGCGCAGCAGCGTGCGCAGCCGATAGCCGGCCGAGTCCGGCCGGGCCAGTACCGGGCGGCCATCCAGCCAACGCTGCAGGTCCTCGCCCAGCTGGGCTGCCGATTGGTAGCGCCGGTCAGCTTCCTTGTGCATGGCCTTGAGCACGATGCTGTTGAGATCACCATCGCGTCCGCGTCGCGTGAGCAGCGGTGGGCCGGGATCCGTCAGGCAGATAATCTTCTCGATCTCGGTCGGACGCCGGGTCTGGATGTCATAGGGACGGCGACCGGCCAGGAGTTCGTACAAGACCACGCCCAGCGAATAGAGATCCGTCAGAGGGGTTACTGTTTCGCCGCGGATCTGCTCCGGGCTGGCGTAGTGTGGTGTCATGGCCCCGGCCACAGTCAGCACCGTCTCGTCCTGCCCGCCGCGCTCGTCGCCAAGCAGCTTGGCGATGCCGAAATCGAGCAGCTTGAGCACACCATGCTCGTCGATCAGCACATTGCCGGCCTTGATGTCGCGATGGACGATCAGGTGCTGGTGGGCAAAATGCACAGCCTGGCACAGGTCGAGAAAAAGCCCGACGCGCTGCCGGCGCGACAAGCGGTTATCCCGGGCATGCTCGAGCAGGGGCACTCCATCGACAAACTCCATGGCCACATACGGCGTGCCGTCAGCATCCTCTCCGCCATCAACGAACTGGGCGATATTCGGGTGGCGAAGGGTGGCCAGTACGCGCTGCTCGATCAACAGTCGTTGTCGGGCCAGCTCGGAATCGACCGCAGCATTGAGCCGCTTGACGGCCAGCCACTGCTCGAAATCGGCGGTCTTGCGCAGGCCCAGATACACCACACCCATGCCGCCTTCACCCAGCTTCTTGTGAATTTGAAACGGGCCAATGCGCTCCGGAAGCGGCCGGCCGGCGTCGCAGTCGGATTGCTTCACCAGATCGACCAGCACGTCCGATTCTGCGCCATCAGCCTCCAGCATGGCAGACAGCCGCTCCGCCAGCTCACGGTCGCGCGTCTTCAGATCTTCCAGAAGCGCCTGTCGTCGGGCACTGTCCAGTGCCAAGGCCTGTTCGAAAAGCCCCTCGAGCGCATGAAAACGATCCGGATCCATACTGCAAGAATGACCGAAAGGCACGCTCGCTACAAGCCTGCAGGAAGGGGGCGCACGTGATCAGCAGCTGTACGTATTGGGTCGATGCTGCTTGGAAGGCAGGGATATGAATTTCCTGCGGCCGGCCGAATCACGGCCCCCCGGTCGTCGGCTACCATGTGGTCTGGACTCAGTGACGAACGGATATGTCTTCATCGATTCTGGTTTGCGGCGGAGCAGGGTACATCGGCAGTCACATGGTGAAAATGCTGCTCGAGCAGGGCTTCGAGGTGACGGTGCTCGACAACTTGTCGACCGGTCACGCCGAGGCGGTGGGCGAGGCCGAGCTGGTTGCCTGCGATTTGCTCGACGGCGCCGAGTTGGAGCGGGTATTCGCTCGACGACGATTCGATGCAGTGATGCATTTCTGCGCCTTGTCGCTGGTGGGCGAATCCGTGCGCCAGCCGCTGGACTACTACCGCAACAATGTGGGCGGCACCCTTTCGTTGCTGGAGACAATGCGTCGTCACAGCGTCGAGCGCCTGGTGTTTTCCTCTACTGCCGCGATCTTTGGCGAGCCGGATCAGGCCTTGATCGACGAGACCCATCCGGCGCGGCCGATCAATCCCTATGGACGCAGCAAGTGGATGGTCGAGCAGATGCTCACGGACTCAGCGACCGCCTTTGGCCTGCGCTCGGTGTCGCTGCGCTACTTCAATGCCGCCGGGGCCAGCCCGTCGGGAGAGATCGGGGAGTCGCACGACCCCGAGACGCACCTGATTCCCAACGTTCTCAAGAGTGTCCAGGCTGGTGGAGCTTCCCTGAAGGTCTTCGGAAACGACTATCCGACACCGGACGGAACCTGTGTGCGTGACTACATCCACGTTGACGATCTGGCCGCGGCCCACCTGGCCGCTCTGACCTGGATGGAATCGCAGGAAGGGGCGGCGGTTTTCAACCTGGGCAACGGCCGGGGCTTCAGCGTACTCGAGGTTATCGAGGCGGCCGGCCGGGTGACGGGTCAGCCCATCGCGTATGAGGTTCAGGATCGACGTCCCGGGGATCCGGCTGTGTTGGTCGCCGCCTCCGATCGGGCGCAGCGGGAGCTGGGGTGGCAGCCACGCTATCGCGACATCGAGGCCATCATCGAGACCGCCTGGCGCTGGCACCGGAACGCGCGCTACTGATCCGCTGCCGTCCCGGCCAATCCGGGGGCATGCGGTAAAGCCGGCGCCGATGTTGGCCCCCGCGCCCGAACGGGTTTCCATCATCGATATACTCGTTGGTTCCTGCACACCTCTGGATGGCAACGATGAATCCTGCGCGTATTTCCTGGCAACTGGTCTTTTCTGCCTTGCTGGTTTCCGGATGGACGGCCGCCAGCCCCGTCCAGGCCGAGGAGGGATCGGCCGAACTCGTCCCGGTGGCCCTGGTCACCGGCTCCACCCGCGGCCTGGGCGAGGAAGTGGCGCGCCGGCTGGGCGAGATGGACTATCACGTCATCGTCCACGGTCGCAGCGTCGAGCGCGGCCAGGCGGTGGTTGCGGCCATTGTCGACGCCGGCGGGCGGGCCGAGTTCCGGCGGGCAGACTTCCTGTCGCTGGACAACGTTCGCGAGCTGGCCGACGGTGTCCTGGCCGATTTCGACCGCCTTGATCTGCTGGTCAACAATGCCGGCATCGGCTCCGACGAGGATGGACGCCTGGTGTCGGAGGAAGGCTACGAGGCGGTCTTCCAGGTCAACTACCTGGCCCACTTCCTGCTCACCGAAAAACTGCTGCCGCTGCTGACCGACAGCGCCCCGGCGCGCATCGTCAACGTCTCCTCCGCCGCCCAGGCGCCGATTGATTTCGACGACGTCATGCTCGAGCGCTGGGAGCCGGACGGGCGCGAGATCGGCCGACCGTATGCGCAGAGCAAGCTGGCCCAGATTCTCCATACCGTTGATATGGCCGAACGCCTGGACGGCACCGGCGTGATCATCAACGCCCTGCACCCGGCCACTTTCATGGACACCTACATGGTTCGCCGCGCCGGCATCGAGCCGCGGACCTCGGTCGATGAGGGCGCCGACCGGGTGATGCAGCTGATTACCGAGGACGTCGGCAGCGGCCACTATTTCCGCGACGGTGAGCCGGCGCGGGCGCACGACCAGGCCTACGACCCGGAAGCGCGGGAGCGGCTGCGCCAGATCAGCCTGGAACTGGTCGGGTTGAGCGACTGAGCGTATGTCGACCCTGAATTTCAGCGAAGTGCTGTCGGGTGGGTTCATCGAGGAGCACGGCCGCTGCCCGGTCGGCACCTGGATTCGTTCACCGCACGGCAGCGTGCATCCGCCAAGGGTGGAGCAGGAGACCCTGATCCGGGTCAAGACCGGCCACCTGGGCTGAGCGGTCGATGCAGCCGGACGTCCAACACCCCAGGCTGCCGCTGGCGCTGAAGCTGACTTTCTCGCTCTGGATCGTGATCTGGGTGCCCTCGGTGATCGTGCTGCTGGGCCCGCAGAATTTCTTCTGGGTCTGCAACCTCGCCAACCTGCTGATCCTGGTCGGCCTGTGGCGCGAAAGCCGGCTGATCCTTTCCACGCAGTGGCTGGCGGTGGCGCTGATCGGTCTGTTCTGGGGCATTGACGTCGGCACGGCCTGGCTGACCGGTGTCCATCCCATCGGCGGTACGGCCTACATGCTGGATCCGGACTTTTCGACCGCGGCCAAGTTGTTGTCGTTCTACCACCTCGCCCTGCCGCTGGTGACCGGTTATGCCGTCTACCGGCTGGGCTACGCGCCGCGCGCTTTGCCGTGGCAGGCCGGTCTGGTCGTCCTGCTGGTGCCCTTGAGCTGGTGGCTGACCGATCCGGAACGCAACATCAACATGGTGCACGAGCCGGTCATCCTCGGCCTGGTCGACTTGCCGACCGCGGC
>PWJA01000159.1 GCA_003560975.1 Gammaproteobacteria bacterium | reverse complement strand
GCTTGTTCGGAATCAGCTTGGCGATCGAGTCGACGAAGCCGTAGTTGTAGCCCAGGACCCGGCCGCAGTCGCGTACGACGGCTTTGGCGGCCATCGTGCCGTAGGTGATGATCTGGGCGACCTGGTCGCGACCGTAGGTCTGGGCGACGTACTCGATGACCCGGTCCCGCCCCTCGACGCAGAAGTCGATGTCGAAGTCGGGCATGGAGACCCGCTCCGGATTGAGGAAACGCTCAAATAAAAGATCGTAACGTATTGGATCGACGTCGGTAATTCCCAAGGACCAGGCCACGACCGAGCCCGCACCCGAGCCTCGACCCGGGCCCACGGGAACGCCGTTGGAACGCGCCCAGGCGATGAAGTCGGCCACGATCAGAAAGTAGCCGGAAAAGCCCATGGAGGTGACCACGTCCAGTTCCCGCTGCAGCCGCTGGCGATAGTCTTGCTCGGTGGTCTCGGGAGCCAGGCCATGCCGCTGCAGGCGTTTGCTCAGGCCCGAGTCGGCCTGAACGCGCGCGAAGTCGTCTTCGGTCTGGCCTTCGGGGACCGGAAAGGCCGGCAGCACGTATTCACCCAGCGTCAGTTCCAGGTTGCAGCGCTCGGCCAGATGAACGGTGTTTTCCAGCGCCACGGGCAGGTCGGCGAAGACCTCGGCCATTTCCTCGGTGCTTTTCAGATACTGCTGGTCCACGTGCTCGCGCGGCCGCCGTTTGTCGTCGAGCAGGCGCCCCTGGTGGATGCACACCCGGGCTTCATGGGCGAAATATTCCTCACGGGTCAGAAAGCGCACGTCGTTGCTGGCGATCACCGGCGTCCGGCTTTTCACCGCCAGCTCCAGCAGCCCCGGCTCGAGATCCATCTCGGTGCTGCGGCCCAGACGTTCGATGGCCAGGTACAGGCGGCCGGGAAACAGACGTTGCCAGTCTCGAACACGCTGCAGGGCCTGGTTGGGATGCCCGTCGGTCAGCGACCGGGCGACGTTGGAATGGCCGCCGATCAGGGCGATCAGGCCGTCGGTCTGATGCTGCAGCCAGTTCGGCTGCAGGCGCGGTTGGCCGCCCCGATGGCGGCCTTCCAGGAAGGATTTCGACAACAACCGGCACAGGTTGAGGTAGCCGGTGCGGTTTTGCACCAGCAGCGTCGCGACGCCGTGGCGGTCGCGGTACTCCGGATCCTGGATGCGAACGTCGGCGCCGACGATCGGCTTGATGCCGCGCGCAATGGCCGCCTGGTAGAACTTGACCAGCCCGAACAGGTTGTGCCAGTCGGTGATGGCGATGGCCGGCATGTCGAGCTCGACCGCGCGCTCGACAAGCTGAGCGATCCGCACCATGCCGTCTTCGAGCGAATACTCCGTGTGCACCCGGAGATGAACAAAGCCGGTGGTCCGCTGACGGGCTTCAGGCATCGGTGGCCGGCAGCCCTGGCTCAGGCCTGACCGGTCATCTGCTCGACCACGGACCGGGCGCGTTCGAAGCGGGATTTCAGCGCCGCATGATGCTCGGGCGGATGGGGCAGGCTTCGAAACCAGCGGTGCTGCAGCTCGTTCAGCTCACTGGCCAGATCGGGCTGATCCTCGCGTTCGGTCATGCGACGGGCCAGGCGCTGAACCTGGTAGTCCATGCGCAGGCTCTGGTCCTCGTCCGGCGTATCCAGACCGGACAGGAATTCCATTTCCACGACGATCTGACGGGCCGATTCCCGGTTTTTCTCGGCCTGCTCTTCCAGCTCGCTCGGGGCGAAGGCGGGGTCGGCGATCCGCCGGGCGAGGGTGAGCAGCGATTCGGTCTCGGCGCCGCCCGGTTCGGGCTGGGTGATTTCGGCGCTGAAATCTCCTTCGGGGTTCCGGCAGCGCTTTTCCCACAGCGTCTGGATGGTGTCGGCGAGCGCCAGGGTCTGGCTGCGGGAGCGATCGCGCCGGCGCTTGACCCGGTCGGCCAGACGCTTCTCGAAACGCTGCTCGGCCTGCTCGAAGCGGCGGTTGAGTCGGTTGGGGCGGGAATCCTGCTGCGACCATTCTTCGATCAGGCCCGACAGGCGACCCCGCGCGTGCTCCAGTTCCTGGTCGGGCAGTTGCGCCAGCGCCTCGACCTGCTCGCACAGTGCTTCGAGCTCGGCGTGGGCCTGGCGGTCGGCCTGGTGGCGCTGGTCCTGTTCACCCTTGAGTTCGTTGAAGATCGGGTCGATGGGCTCGCGAAACGCGTTCCACAGCTGCTGCTCGACCTTGCGCCGACCCGTGCCGGCTTTCTGCCACTGGCTTTGCAGCGCCTTGGCCTTGTCGGCCGCCGCCTTGAGGTCTTTTTCATGCGCCAGCGCCTTGGCCTCGGCAACCAGGCGGCGCTTGGTTGCCTCGATCGCGTCGAAACGTTCCTCGAGACGGGCGGAGAGCACGTTCATGAGTTCGCGAAGACTCGCAGCCGACGACCCGCGTGATTTTGCTGGCAGGTCTTCCATGCGCCGGATGGCCTGTCGAGATTTTCGAAGAAAACCAAGTAACTCCTTGATATCCGTCGTGTCATCCTTGGCCACAGCGGTCCCTGCCTCGACGAAGGCCTGGAGTGCTTCGAGATTCTGCTGGTGGACCTGGTCGCGTCTTTCGAAGTACGGCTTGGCCGACTCAAAGGCGCCTTTGCAGGCCTCCTGAAAGCGCCGCCACTGGCGCGGTGGCGCCGCGAAGCGGCGTTTGTCGCCGGGCAGGACCTCCAGGGCTTCGAGACGTTTCCATTCGCTGCGGGCCGCCTTGAGTGCGGCGGTGATGGCGTCGGGGTGCTGGTCGTTGGCGGACAACTGTTCGACCGACTGGATCAGTTCATCGCGGATCTTGTTGTTCGACCAGTGCTGCCAGTTGCGCATTTCCTTGAGCCGTCCCTCCATGCGCTGAAGCCGCCCACCGACTGCGCGCGGTCGCTGGCGGGGCGGCAGACGATCGAAGTCGCGGCGCAAGCTGCGGATTTGCTCGTGGGCGGCGGCGATGTCTCCGCCTTCCAGGGTTTCGGCAATGGTGTCGAGTTTCGCCTCGAAATCGTGTCCGGGGGCCTGGGCCGGTTCAGCCGAAGCGGAGGGCCTGGCCTGGGCCGCTTTGGCCTTCATCTGAACCTGGGCCTGCAGTTCCCTGAGCAACGGCAGCATTTCCTTTTTGAGGGTTTCGTCAGCGCTGCTGATTGCGGTGAGCTGGTTCCACGCCCGATCCCAGTTCGCCAGCAGTTCGGAGGGCTGGACCTTGTCGCCGTGGCGGACCGTCGAACGGATGAAATCCGCGCTGGCGGCCAGTCCCGCGTCGGGCTCGTCGATGGTCGGCTCGGTCGATGGCGCGACCGGTTGCGTGTCCGGTTCGCCTCGATCGTTGCTTCGCTGAACGGCGGCATCGACGATGCGCAAGGCCCCCTGAAAGCGCCGGGCCAGGTCCTCGGGATGGTCTGCCACTTCGTCCCAGCGCTGTTGCAGTTCGTCCCGCGCCCGGGCCCGATCTCCCGTTCCTTCGCCCCTGGCCAGACGCTCGGCCTGGTCCACCAGTTTTTGCGAGGCGGTCTGGCCGGCGGTTGCCCGGCCGGCGGCGATCTCCATGGCTTCCAGGCGCTCGGCAGCAGCCTGGGCGCGCCGCTTGCTGGTTCTCCGGGCTGCCTGGATGATGCGTTCCAGTGTGGAGGTCTGGTCGATACGAGCCAGAATTTCGCTGGCCAGGCTTTCGTCGCTCTCGCTGACGTAGCAATCGCCCAGAAATCCGGGCGAGCGGATCTTGCCCAGGGCAGCGCGGCGCAGCGCAATGGACGGCGCCTCGGCCGCGATGCGGCGCATCAGCTCGCCGTCGGTGATCGTTTCCAGCCATTCCAGGCGGGCCGATTCCATGTCCGATCGATCGGTTCTGAATACCTCCCGGGCGAGGAACTGGTCTGCCGTTCGAACGATCTCGGAATCGCTGTCGCGCAGGCGGGCGTCGAGCCAGAAGGGCTCGGAGCGCAGGCGTTTCAGCGCGGCCAGGCGAACCTGAGCGGACTCATCGTGCTCGGCCAGGCGCGGCAGTTCCTGGTCCAGTTCCGCACTGCTCTCATCGCGGACTGCCGAGGCGCGAACCTGAGGGTCGCTGCTTTGCCAGGGTTTTTTGAAGATTCTGGAGCGGAGATTCATGCCGGGATCCCTTGGATCGGTCGATCAGATGCCGTATAGGTTACAGCGATGGTTCGGTTGGGGCCAGTCGACCGGATTCGAGCGCCGAAAACAGCCGTGCCGCCGGCTACTCCAGCAGCTGCTGAACCATTCGGAAGCCGGCAATCCAGGTTCCGGCAGCGGATCCCAGATTCGACAGGAAAAAGACCACGAAGACATGGGAAACCCGGTTGCGGAACCAGCCGGACACGCGGACGACGTCGTCGCGCAGCGTTTCAAAGTCGGCAACCCTCGGTTTTCGCAACCAGGCTTCCACGGCGCCGGTCACCATTCCGGCGCCGATGGTCGGATTGAGCGAGGTCAGCGGCGCGGCAACGAGCGCGGTCAGAATGGTGAGCGGATGGGCCCGGGCGAGCAGGGCGCCAAGCGCCGACAACGAGCCGTTGATGATGACCCAGGTCAGAACCAGGGTAAGCCCCAGTTCGGGCGACCGGGCAAAGCCGATGGCGAAGCCGCTCAGGACGGCGATCAGGATCGCCCACGGCAGTGCCTTCAGGATGGGCGAGGGCGGCGGCATGACGTCAAGCTCGGCGACCTCGGGCTGCGGCTCCGCTTCGCTTTCCAGGGCGGCGGCCGTACCAGCGAGGTGCCCGGCGCCGATCACGGCGAGGATTCGACCCCCCGGCCGATCCTGGTTTTCCTGGCGCAGGCGGGCGGCCATGTAGCGGTCGCGCTCGGCGATCAGGGTTTCGTAGAGCTCCGGGCTGGTTTCGGAGAACTCGCTGAAGGTCTGGGTGAGCAGGTCGCCTTCCTTGAGGCGCTCGATGTCCTCCTCGCTGATTTCATCGCGCGAGAACAGGGAAAGAATCAGGCCGTTGATCATGACCCAGCGCTTCCACAGCGACAGCCGACGGCTGGCCCGACGCAGGGTAGTGCCGATTTCCCGATCGATCAGCAAAACCGGTAGTCCGGCGCGTTCGGCACCGTCCAGGGCCGCCTTCATTTCGGCGCCCGGCTCGATACCGAACTGGTCGGCGATGCGGCGCTGGTACGCGGACAGGGCCAGTGACGCCATCATCATGCCGGCCTTGCCTTGGCGCAGGATGGCGAACAGGTTGAGGTTGCGCCAGTTCTCGCGCTGGGTCAGGGCCTGGTGACGCGATCGGCACAACTCGATGGCCACGGCATCGTACTGACCGCTTTCGAGCAGGCGCTGCACCGTCTCGGCGCTGGTCCTCGAAACATGTGCGGTACCCAGCAGGGTGTATTCGACACCGTCGCGCTGTACGTGTCGAACCGGTTCTTCCCCGAACAGCGCGGAATGGTCAACGGTCATGCCTGGATCGATTCGCTGGATGAAGTGGGCAAGTGTAGACGCTTGGCGAAAGGCGCGCTGGTTCAGTCGGCAAGCCAGCCGATTTCCCGGGCCGTGCGCGGCCCGATCCGGGTCTGGTCCAGCGACATGGCCTGAACGGCCCGGCCGGGCTGGACGGGAATTCGTCCGGCCATCAGTTCGGCCTGGTCTTGCGGATGGCGCGGGTCACGGTTGGGCTCGGCATAGCCGCTCGGATAGAGCGGCAGGCCGGTCGCGGGATGATAGAGATCCTGGGCGCCGACGGTGTGGAGCAGTTCGTGGGCGAGCAATACCCGACCGTAGCCGCGGTGGGTTGTTACCGCCGGCAGGTTGGCGATCGCGAGGCGCAGCTCGGCGATTCCAATGGAGTGCTGGCTGGGCGGCACCTCCGTGACCGCGTTGAAGCGCGCCACGGCAACGATATCGGGATCAAGCCCCTGATCGTCGAAACGAATCCGCCACAAACGCAGTGAAATTGCCCATTGCAGACGACCCAGCCAGCTCTGGTTCTGTGCAGGCATGGGGGGTGAGCGGGCAATTGGCTGTCCGAGAACCAGTTCGAACGGACGCGACAGGGGCAGATGATACCGATCCGCCTGCTCGGCAAAATAGGCGCCGATTTGATCCAGGTCGTCCTGGCCGAAGTGTTCCAGATGGACTTCCACGTCGACATGGTCGTCCACGTTATACGGGTAGACGGCAACGCGCAGCGTTTGCTGCCAGTCCGGAACCGGGTCGTGCCCGATGCGGAAAAACCAGACCAGCGGCGCAAGAATGATCAGCAACAGCAGGATACGTAGCTTTCTGGGCACAATGGTCTTCATTTCTCGCACAGGATCAGTTCATGTCCAGAATCCCGCCGAAAGCCCTGCACGAGTATCCCTGGTACATCCGTTTTTTTCTTCGCCGTCAGCGACGAGTGTACGGCGAAGTACTCGCGCCGTCCTGGCTCTGGGGTCGAATCCCGGGGGCGTTTCTGGGAATGCTCGGTCTGCTGGGCGTGTTCAATCGCCGCGCCTACCCGGCAGACGGGCGCTTGCGCTCGCTGGTTTCGATTCGGATTGCCCAACTCAACGGCTGTCATTTTTGCGTTGACCTGAATGCCTTCAATTTTCTCAAGGCCAGGGGCGACGAGGAGCGCGCGGCCCAGGTTGCCGACTGGCGGGAAAGCGAGGTGTTCGATGCCACCGAGCGCGCGGCGCTGGACTGGGCCGAACAGGTCACGGAGCGTTGTGCCGGGATTGGCTCGAAGCAGGTCGAGCGCCTGCGCGAGCACTTCAGCGACGACCAGATCACCGCCTTGACCGCCTGGATCGCCTTCCAGAACCTGAGCGCAAAGTTCAACGCCGCCCTGGGCGCCGAGGAACACGGCTTCTGCGACCTGGAGCGGCGCTGAAAATGTGGCTTGAATGGGTTATTCTTTGTGCAGCGCACACAAAGGAGCGGCCGGACGTCACTGCCCAGCCGAGTAGCCAACGCCCATGAGCCGCCATTTTCTGGACACGCTGTTTTCGGCCCGATCCATTGCCGTCATCGGAGCCAGTGAACGTGAAGCATCCCTGGGCTCGGTCGTTTTTCGCAATCTGCTCGACGCCGATTTCCCCGGAGCCCTGTTTGCCGTCAATCCGCAGCACTCCGAAGTGCACGGTCAGCGCTGCTGGCCTGATCTGACCGCCATCGGCGAAGAGGTTGAACTGGCCGTGATCACGACGCCGGCAGCCGCGGTTCCGGACGTGCTGCGCCAATGCGGACAGGAAGGAGTCAAGGGCGCGGTGGTCTTGTCGGCCGGCTTTGGCGAGTTGGGCAAGGCGGGCATGCGACGCCAGGAGGCTCTGGTCGAGATTGCTCGCGAGACGGGCCTGCGCCTGATCGGCCCGAATTGTCTGGGGATCATGCGACCGGCCGCCGGCATCAACGCCACCTTCAGCCGCAACCGGGCCGCCAAGGGCAATCTCGCCCTGATCTCGCAATCGGGCGCGATCTGCACCGCGATCCTGGACTGGGCGCAAGGGCAGGGCATCGGTTTTTCGGTGGTCGCCTCCATGGGCAACGCGGCCGATGTCGATTTTGGTGATTTGCTGGACTACCTGGCCCTGGACCCCGAAACGCGCAGCATCCTTTTGTACGTAGAAGGGATTCACCAGGCTCGGCGCTTCATGAGCGGTTTACGGGCCGCGGCGCGGATGAAGCCGGTCATCGTGATCAAGTCCGGTCGGCACGCCGAGGGTTCACGGGCGGCGATGTCGCACACCGGCGCGATCGTCGGTGCCGATGACGTGTTCGATGCTGCCCTGGAACGGGCCGGCGTGGTTCGCGCCGATTCGATCTACAACCTGTTCTCGGCCGCGCGCATCCTGTCGAGCGGATATCGGGCCGACAGCAACCGCCTGGCGATCGTGACCAACGCCGGCGGACCGGCGGTGATGGCCACCGATCGGGCGGTGGAGCTCGACATCCGCATGGCCCGGCTGGGCACAACGACGCTCGAGACCCTGGGCAAGGCGCTTCCGGCGCAGTGGTCACGCGGCAACCCGGTGGATGTTCTTGGCGATGCCGATCCGGCCCGCTACCAGGCCGCGCTCCAGGCCTGCCTGGATGACCCCGAGGTCGATGCGGTGCTGGTCATGCTGACACCGCAGGCCATGACCGACATTGACGGGACCGCCCGCGTGGTCAGCGAAATGGCCGCCGGCAGCCGCAAGTCCGTGCTCGCCTGCTGGATGGGAGACAACCAGGTACGTTCGGCGCGGGAACACTTCACGGCCTCGCATGTGCCGCATTTCACCACGCCGGAAGCGGCGGTGGAGGCCTTCGCCTACCTGGCCGCCTACAGCCGCAATCAGCGCCTTCTCATGCAGGTGCCCAACCCGCTGACCGACCGCACCCCGCCGGATCTGGCGAGTGCCCGACTGATCATTCAGGGGGCCCTGGCCGAGGGCCGCAGCACCCTGAGCACGCTCGAGGGCAAGGCCGTGCTTTCGGCGTTTCGAATCCCGGTCACGGTCAGCGCCCGCGCGGCCTCGCCCAATCAGGCTCTGGTGGCCGCCGGCACGGTCGGGTACCCGGTGGCGATGAAGATCGATTCGCCCGACATCACCCACAAGTCCGATGTCCACGGCGTCCGGCTGAATATCAGCAGCCCCGAGCACGTGCGCAACGCCTACCTGCACATGGTCGAAGAGGCCGCTCGCCTGCGCCCCGACGCCCGCATCGAGGGGGTGACGGTAGAAAAGATGCACGACAGTCCGTACGGTCGTGAATTGCTGGTCGGCGTGATTCGCGATCCGGTGTTCGGCCCGGTCATCACCTTCGGTTCCGGCGGCACCCGGGTGGAAATCCTCAACGATCGGGCGGTGGCCCTGCCGCCGTTGAACCGCGTGATCATCGAGGGCATGATCCAGCGCACCCGGGTCGCCCGCCTGCTGCAGGAGTTCCGCAACATGCCTTCGGTAGACCACTCCGCGCTGGTGCGGGTCCTGCTGCGGGTTTCGGAGATGGTGTGCGAGCTACCCGAGATTCGCGAGATGGACATCAACCCACTGATCGTGGACGAAAAAGGCCTGATGGCGGTGGATGCCCGCTTCTCGGTCACGCATCCGGATGCCGCGGTGCCACGTTATGATCACATGGCCATTCATCCGTACCCGGCCCACCTGGTTCAAAACGTCCAGATGCCGGACGGGGTCGACCTCGTCATTCGCCCGATCCGGCCGGAGGATGCCGAGATAGAACGCGAGTTCGTTCGCAACCTGTCGCCGCAGTCGCGATATTTCCGCTTCATGCAGACCGTCAGTGAGCTGACCCAGGCCATGCTGGTGCGATTCACCCAGATTGACTACGACCGGGAAATGGCGCTGGTGGCCGTGCGCGAGGACGAGGACGGGCACGAGGTGCAGGTTGCGGTGGCGCGCTACACGGTCGATCCCGATCAGGACGGCTGCGAGTTCGCCTTGACCGTCGCCGACGATTGGCAAGGCCGCGGCGTCGGCTCCCGGCTGATGCAGGAACTGATGGAGGTGGCAAGATCGCGTTCGCTCAGCGTCATCCACGGCGAGGTTCTGGCCGACAATCACAGCATGATGTCGCTCATGCAGCGGCTGGATTTCAGCATCAGTACCGACCCGGACGACACATCCCTGCGCAGGGTCAAAAAGCGCCTGCGCTGACGGTCAACTAGTCGGCCGGGTCGTCCTGGCGGCGGTCGGTGACCTGCCGGTAGGCGCTCGGCCTGGGCCCGTCGACCTTGCGTTCGTACATCTTTCGGTCTGCCAGGTCGAGCAGTTCGTCGACATTGTCGGCGTGCTCGGGAAACAGGGACGCCCCGACGCTGACCTTGATATCGATCAGCTGGGTGTTGATGCGGATGGTCTGTTCGAGACGTCGGGTCAGGTCCGCGACGGTTTTTTCCAGGTGCTCGGGCCCGTCGATGGCGTCCAGAACGACCACGAACTCATCGCCTCCGTAGCGCACGGCAAGATCTCCGGGACGGATCTGGCTGGAAAGCAGTCTTGCGAATCCCTGCAGGACCTGGTCGCCGAACTGATGGCCCAGGCGATCGTTGACGGTCTTGAAGTGATTGATGTCGAGCATGGCCACGGCGAATCCTCGATCGGCGGAGTCGCCGGCGCGAAGAATTCTGCGCTGGAGACGATCGTGCAGGCAGCGACGGTTCGGCAGCCCGGTCAGTGCATCCTGATTGGCCATGGTGGACAGCAGCTGATTGGCGCGCAGATTGGCCGATATGGTTAATCCGAAAGCCCAGCCCATTGCCCAGAGCATGGCGGTGAGGAACAGCGCCCCGGAAATCGGATTGTCGTGCTGACCCGGTTCGAAGATCCCGCCGAGCGCGGCCAGCCAGCGGAACCCGATCACCAGCGCCAGACCCACAAAAAAGGCCGCGGTCAGGGCATGGATGGTTCGTTCCATCCCGCGCGTGTTGCGGATCAGGTACCAGGCCGAAAGAACCAGGATGACCATCAGGATCGGGTCATGGACGAGGAATCTCGCCGGGGCGTTTTCCCGGTTGATGTAGGCCGAAATCGTGACCGCGATCAGTACCGCCAGCGCCCGGGGCCATCGCTTGCTGAAATCTCCGAAGCGGCGATAGCGAAGAATGCCTTCCAGCAGAAGCAGTGGACCGAGCACGGAGGCAATGTTGTTGATCACGATGGCGCTGTTGCCGATCCGCGGCAGGGCGGCGATCATCGCGAAAACCACCACTCCAGTCACTGCAGCGGCGGCCCAGAAAATCGGCCCCGGCTCCTGGCGATTGATCCGCCAGACCACCAGCATGAACATGGCCAGCAGGCCCGAAAACAGGCTCATGAACAGCCCGAGCGCGGTGAAGTCGAGGGTCAATGCCCGATTCCCGGCGAAGAACCTGCGATACCCGGAGCAGTTCCGCGACGGATCGTTCCCTCTCCGGATCGTTCGACGAACCGTGTCACTCGCCAAACTCCATCAGTAGCCGAACTCCCACTGTACCGGATCCAGCGGTGGCAGCCCGGCCTGAACCCGGCGAACGCTGGCCACGATCAGCTCGGCGGCTTCTTCGGGCTGGGTCAGGCTGGCGCAGTGGGGCGTGATTCGGACCGCGGGATGGGTCCAGAACGGGTGCTGCGGGGGCAGGGGCTCTTCGCCGAACACATCCAGGATGGCCAGGCTCGGGCGGTTTTTGGCGAGTGCGTCGAGGAGGTCTTTTTCGACCAGATGCTCGCCGCGACCGACGTTGATCAACACCGAATCGGGCTTCATGCGGCGAAAGAGCTCCTGATCGAGAATTCCCCGAGTGTGGTCGGTCAGCGGCAGCAGGCAGACCAGGTAGTCGGACCAGCCGGCGAGCGTTTCCAGACCCTGTCGGTCGTGGTGAAGCGGGATCGAGGCCTCGGTGCCCGCGCCTCGTCGCCAGGCGGCAACCGGCACCTTCAGCGCCTTGAACGCCTGTGCCGCGCGCTTTCCCATGCGGCCGAAACCGAGCAGACCGACCTGCGGCGGCCGGTCCGGCGCCCAGGGCCGCCATTGTTTTCGGCGCTGATGGTGCGGAAAGCGGTCCAGGCGGCGCCAGTCGCCGAGAATCTGTGCGACCAGGTAGCCGGCCATGTCCGCGGCCAGGCGCGGGCCGACCAGGCGGCCAACGGGCAGATTCGGCGGCAGGTCGGGGTCATTGAGCAGATGCTCCACTCCCGCCCCGAGAGAGCTGACCGCCTTGAGCCCGGTCAATTCGCGCAACAGCCCGGCCGGATGCTTCCAGACGACGGCAAAGTCCACCGCCTGCGGACAGCCGACTTCGGGCCAGACCCGCACATCGAGATCCGGCGCCAGCTGCCCGATGCGCTGAACCAGACCGGAATGGTCACGCCCCGGAGCGCAGATGAGCAGGATCATCCGCCGTTCCTGCTGATCCGGCTAGCGGGCCTGCAGCGTGCGGGCGCGATAGCGCTCGTAGAGCCGCCGGCCACGATCGCGCGTCAGGTCGTACTCCTGGCCGTCGATCCATACATGGCGGATGCTGGTCATGGGCTCCAGCGGGTCGCCGGTGCTGGCGAACAGGCTGGCCTGCTTGCCGGGTTCGATGGAGCCGAGCCGGTCGTCAAGGCCGAGAATCTCGGCCGGCCACAGGGTCACGCTTTTGAGCGCTGCGTCTCCGGCAAGTCCGTGGGCGGCCGCGCTGCCGGCGTGAAACGGCAGGTTGCGCGCGTTGGCCACGTCCATGCCGCCGCCGCTGTCGCTGATGGCAAACTGCACGCCGGCCTCATGAAGTCGGGCGGCGGCGACGAAAGCCATGTCATACGGTTCCCAGCGCCGCACCGGCATGTTGTAGATGCCGCGCAGGATGACCGCCGTATCGGAGGCGGCCAGGCGCTCGGCGGCGTATTGAACGTCGGCGTTGGCAACCAGAATCAGCTTCTCGAAACGCTGCCTTTCCGCCCAGTCCAGGGCCGCTTCGATGACGTCGATCCCGTTGGCATGGATCATCAGGGGGACGTCGCCGGCCAGCAGCGGACCGAGCGCCTGCAGCGTGTCGTTGCGCGGCGGCCGCGCGGCCTCGCCGCGCGCGGCGGCCTGTTCGGCCGAATGCCAGTGCCGGGCCTGCTCCAGGGTCTCGTCGATCAGGGCGAGGTCTTCGTTGTCCTCGTCGCTGGCCGCGCCGGGCGGGAAGGCCAGGTGCATGGCAACCGGGCTTTGCACGACCATTTCCTCCCAGCTCCAGCCATCCAGCCGCAGCACGGCCGAGGTGCCGCGGATCAGGCCGCCGGCGGGCACCACGTGGGCATACAGCACGCCCCCGGCGATGGTGGTCGGGAGCAGTTCGGAGTCGTGGTTGACGGCCACCTCGACCCGCACCGCGGCGTTGATCGAACCCATCTCGGCGGTATCGACGGTCCCGGCCACGCTGCTGATTTCGGTCAGGCCCAGCTGGGTGCCGGGGTGCACAAAGCCCGGGTACAGATGCAGGCCATCCAGCTCGACGACGTGCGCGTCATCCGGGATGTCCAGCTCGACGCCCACGGCCCGGATCCGGCCGTTTTCGATCAGCACGACGCCGTTTTCCATGGCCTCGGAGCTGACCGGATGGACGGTGGCGCCGACCAGGGCGGTCAGCCCGGCCCGGGCCGGCGGGGAAAACTGCAGACCAAGCAGGAGCGTGGCGGCAGCCAGGATAAGGACAGTGCGTTCAGTGATCATGGAGCAGGCAGTATTCGTCATGGTCAAGTTCCGATGCGCGGTAGCCGGTCAGATGCGTGGCGAAGCTCGCCGTGCGCGTGCGGCGACCGGGGCTGAACTCCTCGCCGTTTTCGGCTGCTTCGTCGTTTTCCGCCGCAGATTCTTCGCTCGCGAGCGCCAGCGTGATCAGTTCGCTGCGCTCGTCGGCCAGAGCCGCGCGCATGCGCCGGTCGGCCTCGCGGTCGAAGTAGCGGCGTCCGTCCACCCAGGTCTGCTCGACGGCGCTGTAGGCCGACAGGGGATGGCCGTTCCAGATTACGAAATCGGCATCCAGTCCCGGGGCCAGGCGACCGGTTCGATCGCCGATGCCGAGCTGGCGGGCGGGGAAGGCCGTAATCATCTTGAGCGCGTCGTGCGGATCGACGCCGCCGTAGCGCACGGCCTTGGCCGCTTCCAGGTTCATCCGCCGGGCCAGTTCGGCGTTGTCCGAATGCAGCCCGGTCAGCACGCCGGCCTCGTGCATCAGCGCGGGGTTGAACCCGATTCCGTCGATGGCTTCGTACTTGAATGCCCACCAGTCGATGAACACCGAAGCGCCGGCTCCGTGGGCGGCGAGCTGGGGGCCGATCTTGTAGCCTTCGAGCACGTGCTGGAAGGTCTGGATGGTGAAGTCGAATTGTTCGGCAACGCGCATCAGGGCCAGCATTTCATCGGCGCGATAGGCATGGCTGTGCACGTCGCGTTCGCCGTGAATGACTTCGGCCACGGCCGCCAGCTGGTGGTTGGGGCGCGGGGGCACGCGATCCCGCCCGGCCCGGCCCGACGGGTGGCCTTCGTGAGCGGCGCGATAGTCGGCGGCCTGCTGGAACAGCTCGCGAATGACCTGCTCGACGCCGTGACGGGTCTGCGGATAGCGCGCGACTTCGGCGCTCCAGTTGCTCTGCTTGGGGTTTTCGCCCAGGGCGAACTTGATGCCTTCGGGCGCGCCGTCGAACAGCAGCCCGGCCGGATCGGCGCCCCAGCGCATCTTGATGACCGCCATCTGGCCGCCGATGGCGTTGGCCGAGCCGTGCAGCAGGTTGATCGTCGTCACCCCGCCGGCCAGCTGCCGGTAGATGTTGATCGACTCGGCGTCGATGACGTCGCGGATGCGCACGTCGGCGGTGTTGATCCGGGAGCTTTCGTTGACCCCGCCGATGATGGCGGCATGCGAATGGGCGTCGATGATGCCCGGCGTTACGTGCTTGCCTTCGCCGTCGATCTCCAGCGTGCCGCGCGGCGCGTCCAGGGCCGCGCCGATGGCGGCGATGCGGCCGTTGCGAACCAGCAGGTCGACGTTTTCCAGTACGCCCGCCTCGTCGGCCGTCCACAGCGTGGCATTGCGAACGATCAGCGCATCCGGCCGAGGCGGCTGCGGGCTGTTCCAGGCTTCGATGTCGGGCGTCCAGTCGGCCGCAGCGGGCAGCGACAGCGCGGCGAAAACGCCCAGAGCGAGGATGGTTCTACGCATCACAGGATCTCCTCGGGTTCGGGTGTGGAGCTGCGGCGGCCGCGCACGCTGAAATCGCCGAACGGCCCACTGCCGCTTCCGCGGGCGCGGTCGCCGTCGATGTCGAGGCGGATCGAGATCGTCCCGGAGCCACCGAAACGGCTGGCGTCGATGGTCGCGATCACGCGCTCGCCGCTGACGCGCACCTCGCTCAAGGGCGTGTCGTTGCCCATCACGCTGAGCTGGCCCTGCATCCGGGTCGGCGGGCCTTCCAGCACCAGGGTGGCGTCAACGTCCCCCATACCGCCCAGCCCCAGGACCAGATCCCAGGTGCCGGCCGGATCCACTGCCGGCGGGACCAGCGCGGCCAGGACGTGGCGCTCGCCGTCCACCCACACTTCGGTGATGACGGGCCCCTCGGTCAGCAATTCGCCCTCGACCACGACCAGGTTGGCCATCATGCCGGCGCGGATGCGGCCGGCCCGGTCCTCCAGCCCCAGCCAGCGCGCCGGTTCGGTCGTGATCGCGGCCAGCGCCTGATCGGCGTCCAGCCCGCGTTCGATGGCCGTGGCCAGGCGGGCGAAAATCTGCTCGGGTGAAGACAAACCGTAGCTGGTGAAGAGGACGGGAATCCCGGCCTGGAGGAGTCGGGCCGGGTTTTCCGGGGCCCGGTGCCAGTGACGCAGGACTTCGAGCGCCACGTTGCGGTCATTGTCTTCGTCGATGTCGGGCGCTTCCGGAAACCCCAGCGGCAGGATATGGCGGATCGGGCGCTCGGTCAGCGCGGCCAGGCGCTGGTATTCGGCGCCATGTCCGACGATCACCAGGTCGATGTCGCCGGGGGGGATGAACTCGAGAATGCGCAGGGTATCGAGCAGGTCCTGGGACTCGAACAGCAAAGGCGTGTTGCCGGCCAGGGCGGGGGCCAGGTCGTCCAGCCCCTCCAGCCACTCGGGCCGACTCTGGGCCGGGTTTCGCCTGAGGGCGTCGCGGGCCCGCGCCTGCCAGCGGGCGTCGTCCAGGGTCTGGCGCACAAGGGCCACGGCGCCCATCAGCGAACTGGGGAATTCCCGGCCTTCGGCACGTCCGGCGAAACTGGCGAACTGGCCGAAATCTCCGGCCACGCGGTTGGCGCTCAGGCCGCCGGCACCGGTGTTGGCGATGACGCCATGGCCGCGCAGCAGGCCGTCGCTGCCGGCCATCAGCGCGGTCGTGAAGCCGGCCCGACGCAGTTCGCTTGCGCGCTCTTCGGGCCAGTCGGCGGCGCGAACCCGGCGGTCTGGCCGGACCAGGGCATGGCGACCGGGCGGGATGTCTTCATCGTCTGCAGTGGCCAGGTCAATGAGCACATAGGGGTCGATCAGGCCGGGATAGACGGTGATCGGATCCTGGTCATCCTCGCGGGAAAACTCGTGGACCCGGGCATCGGCGGGAACGCTGAGCTGCGAACCCACCGCCTCGATGATGCCGTTGCGGATGACGATGGTCCCGGACTCGATGATTTCGCCGGGACCGGTCACCACTCGCACGCCGACCAGCGCCTGGGCGGTCGGCAGCGGTTGGCGCAGCTCCGAGGCCAGGAGCGTCACCGGGGCGATCAGCAGAAGGAAAAACAGGATCGGGCGCAAGACTATCTCCACGGGTATCGCGTGATCAAACGCGAACCTTACCCCCAAGGCGCTGATTTGTCATCTGCTGGCCCGCCACCCAACCCGCTCAAGGCCGATCAACTGTGGCACATTGGCGAGGTGCCTGCGCCCGCGAAACGAGCATGAACATACTCACCTGGTCTGGAATCATCCTGTGTCTGTCCCAGTCGGCGATGCTGTCGGGCCTCAACCTGGGCCTGTTTTCCCTGGGCAAGCTCGAACTCGAGGTACAGGCCCGGAAGGGGAACCCCCAGGCGCGCAAGGTACTGGCCTTGCGCCAGGACGCCAATTTCGCGCTCGTGACGATCCTGTGGGGCAACGTCGGGGTAAACGTGTTGCTGGCCCTGCTCTCGGGCTCGGTGCTGGGCGGCGTCGCCGCTTTCCTGTTCTCGACCGTCGTGATCACGATCTTTGCCGAGATCATTCCGCAGTCGTATTTCACCCGGCATGCCCTGCGCCTGGCGGCGCTCTTGACGCCCGTGCTGCGCCTGTACCAGATCGTGCTCTACCCGGTGGCCAAACCCACCGCGCTGGCCCTGGATGCCTGGTTGGGCGACGAAATCATCCGCTATTATCCCGAGCGCGATCTCAGGCAGCTCATCGAGCTGCACATGGAATCCAGGGAAAGCGATATCGCCCGGGTCGAGGGACAGGGCGCGCTGAACTTTCTCGAGATCGACGACGTGCGCCTCGCCGACGAGGGCGAGCCGCTGGATCCCGATAGCGTGCTACGGCTGGATTTCGACGGGGATCGCCCGTGTTTTCCGGCCTTCGAGGCCGACCCGGCGGACGAATTCCTGCAGGCCATCCATCGCTCGCGCAAAAGCTGGATCGTCCTGCTGGACCGCGCTGAGCGCCCGCGCCTGCTGCTCAACGCCGATGAGTTTCTGCGCGAGGCCTTGTTTGCCCCTCGGGATTTCCGGCCCTTGCGCCATTGCCACCGGCCGATCCTGGTCGAGCGCGGCGAGCAGCGCCTGGGCGAACTGATTCCGCGCCTGAAAGTGCTGTCCGGCCCGGACGGAGAGGAAGTGGTGGAAGACGACGTGATCCTGCTGTGGAACGAGCGTCCGCGCGTCATTACCGGGAACGATATTCTGGGTCGACTGCTGCGCAGAATCGTCCGCCCCGTGGCGGCGTGTGCATGAGGACGTTTCGGCGAAGCCGAACTTGGTACCATTTGCCGCTCCACCGCAGTCATCGACCCTGGATTTCATGACCATGATCAATCCGCGAGACTTTTTGTCTGCGGTGGGCAATACCCCGCTGATCCGGCTGCGCCAGGCCTCGGAGCTGACCGGCTGCGAAATCTTCGGCAAGTGTGAATTCATGAACCCGGGCGGGTCGGTCAAGGATCGAGCGGCCAAGTACATGCTGCTCGATGCGATGGATCGTGGCCGCATCGAACCGGGCGGCATTGTCGTGGAAGGCACCGCCGGCAACACCGGTATCGGCCTGACCCTGGCCGGGAATGCGCTGGGGCTGAAAACCCTCATCGTGATGCCCGAGACCCAGTCGGAGGAGAAAAAATCGGCCTTGCGCGGCATGGGCGCCGAGCTGACCACCTTTCCGGCCGTTCCCTACAAGAACCCCGAAAACTACGTTCACCAGGCTCGCCGCCTGGCCGAGTCCCTGTCCAGCGACCACGGCGTGTTCTACGCCAATCAGTGGGATAACCAGTCCAATCGCGAGGGGCATATGCGCTCGACCGCGCCGGAAATCTGGGAGCAGACCCAGGGTCGTCTCGATGCCTTCATCTGCGCGGTGGGTACCGGCGGCACCCTGGCCGGGGTTTCGCTGTGGATGCAGGATCGCAAACCCGGGACGGTCATTGCGGCGGCCGATCCGGACGGGGCCGGCGTCTACAGCTGGGTCAAACACGGCACGATGCAGTCGGCCGGCAGCTCGATCACCGAAGGAATCGGGCAGAATCGGGTGACCGGCAACCTGGATGGGGCTCGCATCGACGAGGCGTTCAACATTCCCGATGCGGAGCTGGTGCCGGTGCTCTGGGACCTGATCGGCAAAGAGGGGCTGTACGTCGGCGCCTCCAGCGCCATCAACGTGGCCGGCGCCATCCGCCTGGGCCGATCGCTTGGACCGGGCCGGACGATCGTGACCATCCTGTGCGACTCGGCCAGCCGCTATGCTTCAAGGCTGTTCGATCGCGACTTTCTCCGCAGCAAGGGCCTGCCGCCGCCGCCCTGGCTGAGCGCGCCCTGATTAGCGTCGATAGCGCAATTCGGGGGCGACCGAATCAGCGTTGACGATCAAACGTGCTAGATGTTCTCGTCATCCAGGCCGGGGTGGGAGAAGAAATAGCCCTGGAAGCGTTCGATGCCGGCATCCTGCAGCCACTGGAACTCCTCGATCGTTTCCACGCCGGCGGCGATCAAGCGAATGCCCAGCTCGCGGCACAGCCGGCTGCAGGCATGGACGATGGCCTGGTGGGGCGGGTTCTGATCGATTGCCTGGACCAGGTGGCGATCCAGTTTGAGCTGCTCCGGACGAAACAGCGCCACCGGCCGCAGGTCGGCGTTGCGGCGGCCGAAGTTGTCGGCCAGGGTACGCAGACCCGCGTCGTTGATTCCACTGCTGATTTCTTCCAGTTGACCACGCGACCCCAGGGTGTCGAGATTGGCCAGTTCCAGCACGATGCGGTCGGGGTCGATGTCGTAGCGGCGCGCCATGTGAAGGATGACGGTGCAGACCAATTCGACGTTGGCCGGCTTGACGTCCGAGCAGTTCAGGTGCAGGTCGGCGTCGAGCTCGTTCCGGGAGGCCGCCTCGATGGCCCGGATCCGACAGGCCTGATCGAACGCGAAGCGCTGATCGTGATGGATCCGGCTGATCACGGTCGCCGCGGGCTCGCCGCGAATGCCCCGAACCAGGGCCTCGAAGGCGACGACGTCCAGGGCCGCAGAATCCATGATCGTCTGAAACGCGAAATGGATGTCGGATCCGACCAGTTCCTGATACGCGCGGATATGTTCGTGCAGGTCGCCGTTGCCCACGCTTTCCCCCTGTTTTTCGCTCATTGGCAAGTCTTCCTTGTTGATCGGTTTCGATACCACCCTTGTCCGGCATGATACCGACTTGCCGGTGCCGAAAAAAGGGCGCGCCGGGTTGCGCTCAGCGCTGCGAGCCGTCGCTGCGCCAGACGTATCGCTGATACAGCATCCAGCAGATCAGGGTCAGCAGGGCCAGCGCGAGCAGCCCGTTGTATTGATCACCAAAGCGCTGAATCCCGACCATGATCATCGCGCAGCCCAGGCCGATCAGGACCGAAATCACGACCGGGTGGCGTTTGTCCCGGGGTGGGGCAAGCCGGATTCTGATCAAAAACCCCAGCGGCGCCAGCACCACCACCAGTAAACCCAGGCCTGGAAGGGCTGCGCCGGCGGGATCGACAAGCTGGGCGCCGGCGACGCCCAGCAGCGCCAGCAGCAGCAGCAAAAAAGCCCATTCCAGCGCGCGCGGGGACAAGGGGGATTGCTTCATCCCCGGCGCCAGGCAAAGAAGCGCCGGGCCCAGCGCAGCGCGGCCTCCGGTTTGTTTGCCTTCTTCCACTCGCCGGCGGCG
>PWJA01000153.1 GCA_003560975.1 Gammaproteobacteria bacterium | reverse complement strand
GAATCTTTGAGGGCAGGGACCAGGGACCAGGGACCAGGGACCAGGGACCAGCCGTAGGTCGGGGTTACACCCCCGACGGCCAGAACCCTCCGTTGGCACCAAACCCCCGCCTCGGGGTTACACCCCCGACGGCCGGAACCCTCCGTCGGCACCAAACCCCCGCCTCGGGGTTACACCCCCGACGGCCGGAACCCGGATCGGTGGTATGTTATTTCGGAGTACATTTTCGGTAAGCGATTGGTCCGGTGCTCTTCGGTTGCCGCCGTCACTTTCCGGTTCTTGATCCCTCGGCCCTGGTCTCTAGTCAATGTCAACCAATTCCTTCGGTCATGTGCTCCGCATTACCACCTTCGGCGAAAGTCACGGGCCGGCGATCGGTTGCGTGATCGACGGCTTCCCGCCCGGGCTGGAGATCAGCGCGGAGGAAATCCGCGCCGACATGATGCGCCGGGCTACCGGGCAGAGCCGCTGGACCTCCCAGCGCAAGGAGGCCGAAGAGGTGCAGATTCTTTCGGGTGTGTTCGAAGGCAAGACCACGGGCACGCCGATTGCCCTGGTGGTTTACAACACCGACGCTCGCTCCAAGGATTACAGCCGCATCGCCGAGCAGTTTCGACCGGGCCATGCCGACTACACCTACCATCACAAGTACGGGATTCGCGACTATCGCGGCGGCGGTCGCTCGTCGGCCCGCGAAACCGCCATGCGGGTTGCCGCGGCTACCCTGGCCAGGAAATATCTTCAAGACGTTGCGGGAGTGGAGATCACCGGCTGGCTGGCGCAGCTGGGCGAAGAGGTCTGCGACCTGCACTTCGATTCGGCCGTGATTCCGACCAACCCCTTTTTCTGCCCGGACGCCGACAAGGTGGCCCAGCTCGAGACCTACATGAAGCGCCTGTGGAAATCCGGCGATTCGGTCGGCGCTCTGGTCAAGGCTCGCGCCACGGGCGTGCCGGTGGGCCTGGGGGCGCCGGTCTACGCCAAGCTCGACGGGGATCTGGCCGCAGCGATGATGAGCATCAACGCGGTCAAGGGAGTGGAGATCGGCGCCGGCTTTGGGTCCGTGGCGCAAAAGGGAACCGAGCATCGCGACGAGATCACCCCCGAGGGTTTTCTGTCCAACCATGCCGGCGGCGTGCTCGGCGGCATCTCCACCGGTCAGCCGCTGGAAGTCGCGGTGGCGTTCAAGCCAACGTCTTCGCTGCGCTTGCCTGGCCGTACCGTCAATGCGGCCGGCGAGCCGGTCGAAATCGTCACCACCGGTCGCCATGATCCCTGTGTCGGCATCCGCGCCATCCCCATCGTCGAGGCCATGCTTGCCCTGACGATCATGGATCACTTTCTTCTGCATCGGGCTCAATGCGGCGATGTAGCCCCGCAGCAGCCGCGCATTCCGACCTGATCGCCTTCGCTCGGTTTCCGCCCCGGCGCCGACAATCGGCGTTCATCTGCGGTACTCTGCGGTTCTTCTATTGAACCCGACCCGAGGTCCATCCATGACAACCGGCAAAGACGGCTATCGCGTCGCCGTGGTCGGCGCCACCGGCGCCGTAGGCGAAACCATGCTCGAGATCCTGGCCGAACGAAAGTTCCCCATCGCCGAAGTGGCCGCCCTGGCCAGCAGTCGTTCGGTCGGGCGTGAGGTGAGTTTCGGACGAAAGTCCCTGATCGTCGACGACCTGGCGACGTTCGACTTCAGCGGCTGGGACTTTGCCCTGTTTTCGGCCGGCGGCTCGGTCTCGGCCGAGCACGCGCCGCGGGCGGCCAAGGCGGGCTGTACGGTGATCGACAACACTTCCCATTTCCGTATGGATCCGGAGGTTCCCCTGGTGGTACCGGAAGTCAACGGGGCCGTGCTCGACGACTTTGCCGGCGGTGCCATCATCGCCAACCCCAACTGCTCGACCATCCAGATGCTGCTCGCGGTTGCTCCGATCCATCGCCGTTACGGCGTTACCCGGATCAACGTGGCGACCTATCAGTCGGTCTCCGGTGCGGGCAAAAGCGCCATGGAAGAACTCGGACGGCAAAGCGCCGACCGCTTCAATTTCCGCGATCCCGAGCCCAAGGCGTTCAAGGCACCGATTGCCTTCAACGTGATTCCGGAAATCGACGTTTTCGAGGACAACGGGTACACCAAAGAAGAGATGAAGATGCACCGGGAAACGCGCCGCATCTTCGACGACTCCGAGATCGCCGTCAACGCCACCGCCGTCCGCGTCCCGGTGTTCATCGGACACGGTGAAGCCATCCATCTGGAGACCCGCGAGCCGTTCGATCTGGCCGAAGTACGCAGCTTGCTTGCCGAGGCGCAGGGGGTCTGTCTGGCCGATGTGCCCGAATGCGTAACGCCGATGACGCACGCTGCCGGCAAGGATGAGGTCTGCGTCGGTCGGGTCCGGCAAGACCTGTCGCATCCCAACGGGCTGAATCTGTGGGTGGTCGCCGACAACGTGCGCAAGGGGGCGGCGCTGAATGCCATCCAGATTGCCGAGTACCTGGTCGCCCGGCAGGCATAGATCGCGCTATCTTGGAGCCGGCGGAGGTTGCTATACTCGGTCGAAAATGTTGTCCGAATCGAGTCTATGAGGGAGCCAGATTCATGAGTGTCGAAGGCTCAAGTCGTGTTGCGTTGATCTGTGCTTTGCTGCTTGGACTCATCCTGGCGGCGCCTGTCCATGGCGGGCTGGGGCTGGGAGAGGCTCGGATCCAGTCCTATCTGGGACAACCGCTCGATGTCCGCATCGCTCTGCTGCAGCCGAGCGAATCGGCGCTGGAATCGCTCACCGTCGAGGTGGCCAGCGAGCAGGACCATGCCCGCCTTGGTGTTCCGGTCGAGGCGCTTGCCCTCGGCCTGTCCGTCGAACTCGATCAAAGCGTGGATCCCCCGGTGATTCGCCTGCGCTCGGGACGTGCGGTCAACGACCCCTTTGTCCAGATCCTGGTCAACGCGCGCTGGGCGAGCGGTCGGATGCTGCGGGAATACACCTTGTTCCTCGATCCGCCCTCGGTGCCGGTTGCGCCGCCGATTCGTCGCCGGGATGATCCGCCGACTCCTGCCGAACCGGCCCCTGCCCCGGAAGCCGAAGCGGCTCCAGCCGAGCCAGCGCCGCCCCCACCCGCGCAGCGGGAAGCCGCGCCGGCGGCCGAGCCGAGCCCGCCGGCCGACAGCGCGGGACAAACCATTGGCCCGGTGGAGTCGGGGCAGACCCTGTGGTCGATTGCCACCGCCTGGCGGCCCGACGACAGTCTCAGCATGAATCAGGTCATGCTGGCCATTCTGGATCGAAATCCCGACGCGTTCATAAACAACAACGTCAATCGGCTGCGGCGCGGTGCGCGCCTGACCATGCCGGATGCGTCCGAGGTGCAGGCAATTGCGCCGGCCCAGGCCGAACGGCGGATTCGCGAGCAGGCGCAAGCCTGGGAAGCGCTGCGCGCGCGCCCGGCCGCGGTGCCGGCCGCTGCCGAGGCGCCACAAGCTCCCCCCGTCGTCGAGCCGGAACCGGTTGTTGCCCCGGATCCGGATCCGGAACCGACGCCAGCCGACCCCGCGGCCGCGTCGGCAGAGGAGACCCAGCCGACCGCCGAACAGAGCCCTGAAGCCGAGTTGGTGAGCCCGCTTCCGCGACTCGAGTTGACGCCGCCGGCCGAAGACGTCGCGGTCGATACCCAGGCCCTGGGCGTGGAGCGTGAGCTTCTGGAGGAACGGCTCGAGGTGCTGGAACAGGAAATTCGGGCCGAACGGTTGGATAGTGAAGAACTGGCGGCCGATGTCGACCAGATCCGACAGGCGATCGATTCGGCCGATGCCGGCGGCTTGATGGTGGCCCGGGAAGACCTGGCGCTGCTGGAGCAGCAGCTGCGAGAGGCCAGGCTGGAGCGCCAGGCGCAGGCTGCGCAGGAACAAGAGCCGGCCCCGACCGAACCGGCACCGGTTGGCGCAGCACCGGAACCGGCTCCCGCGCCGGCTGCGACCGGTTCGCCGGTCTGGTTGTGGCCCGCGGTTGCCGCCGCAGTTGCGATCGTGCTGCTGATCCTGGTGCTGGCGGCGGTCATGCGCCGGCGCCGATCCGCCGCCGATGAGCCTGTTGCCGAGGAATCGACCGCTGCGGATCCGGTCGAGCCGGCCGGTGCGGCCGTCGCCGCCGTTGGCCTGGACGCCCAACTGGCCGCGCTGTATCGTCTCGCCGATCAGGATGATCGAGACGGGTTTGCGAGCGCGTTCGAGCACTTTGAAGCCAAGGTCGTTGATCCGTCCGATCCGCGCTGGGTCGAGGCCAACGACCTCGCCCGCCAGGTCATCCCGGGCCATCCGCTGGTCCAGCATGGTCAGTCCGGGCCGGACGATCCGGAGCCGGACGAGACGGATGAAGATGCCGAGGCCTTGTTCCACATTCTCGACAGCGACGACGAGTCGGCGCCGGACGAGGAAGTCTCGGGACCGGACTTCGGCGATGAAGAGCGCCTGGAGCAGCCCCGGGAGTCCCGCGAGTCCGAGGAAGACGCCGACCTGGCCAGGCTGTCCAACCGGCTCGATGAAGGCGAGCGAGACGGCGTGGAAAGAGATCACGTGGCCCTGGCCGAAGACGAGGCGACCGCGCTGTTTGCCGAACCGGGCCGGACGTCCGTGCCGGAAGAAGATGAGGATGCCGACGAGCCGCTGAGCCTGGACTTCGACTTCTCCTCGCGCGAGGAGCCCGGCGAGGAAATCGCGGGCGAGCCGGGGATCGAATGGGAGATCGACCCGAGTGCCCCGGACAGCGCTTCTGAATCGGTGCCGCCCGCGGACGAGGCGCAACCGCGCCGGGAGGACGCCTTCGACACGCCGGCCGCAGAGCGGGACGAAGAGTTCCGGCCAATGGATCCGGAAATCGATCCGGAAATCGATCCGGGAAGCGAGGAGGACGGCGACGAAGTCGACGATTGGTTCACGATCGGTGAGGACGATGCCGCGCCCGAGGAAAGCCAGCCCGAAGCGGAGCCCCGGGCCGGGGCGGCGTTGAGCGACGACGATGCCGAGGTCAAGATGGATCTCGCCCGCGCCTACTTGTCCATGGACGACGTGGATTCGGCCCGGGCCCTGCTCGAGGAAATCGTGGCCGACGGGTCGGAAACGCATCGGGAACAGGCCCGCCGACTGTTGGACGAGCTCAAATAAGCGCATGCGCCTGGCTGCCGGAGTCGAATACGACGGCAGCGGGTTTTTCGGCTGGCAGCGGCAACGTCAATCGCCGACGGTGCAGGCCTGCGTGGAAACGGCCCTGGCGCGGGTCGCCGATCATCCGCTGACCGTGCACTGCGCCGGGCGCACCGATACGGGCGTGCATGCCTGGTGCCAGGTGGTTCATTTCGATACCCGGTCCGAGCGCGATGAACGGGCCTGGGTTCTGGGGGCCAACACGCATTTGCCGGCCGGCATTTCCGTGCTCTGGGCGCGTGCCGTATCGGAAGATTTCCACGCCCGTTTTTCGGCTCGGAAGCGCCGGTACCACTACCGCATTCTCAATCGCTGGGTGCGTCCGGCCGTCGAGCGCGGCCGGGTGGCCTGGGTTCGCCAGCCGCTGGATGCGGTGGCCATGGACGAAGCGGCCCGGTTTCTTCTTGGAGAGCATGACTTTTCCAGTTTCCGCGCCGTCGGCTGCCAGGCCCGATCGCCCGTTCGGACGGTTCATGCCGCAAGCGTTCGGCGGCTGGGACATGAGCTGTCTGTCGACATCGAGGCCAATGCCTTCGTCTACCATATGGTGCGCAACATTGCCGGCGTGCTGATTGCGATCGGACGAGGGCAGCAGCGCCCGGAGTGGGTTGCGGAACTGCTGGCCGTCCGCGATCGCACGGTTGCCGGGGTGACCGCGCCGGCCGAGGGGTTGTATTTCGTCGCCCCGAGCTATCCCGACCACCCCGACTTGCCGGTCGGCGAGCCGGTAGGGTTTCCGGCCTCGACGCCTGGATCACGATGACAGTGGAGCGACCGGCAAAGCCAATGACCAGGATCAAGATCTGCGGGATCACCCGGACAGAAGATGCGCTGGTCGCCGCCGCGTTCGGCGTCGACGCGGTCGGGCTGGTTTTTGTGGAACGCAGCACCCGGCGAGTGGATCCTGACCAGGCTCGGGACATCGTTCGCAGCCTCCCGCCGTTCGTGACCCGGGTCGGTCTGTTCATGAACGCAGCTCCGGCCACCATCGAACGGACGCTGGCCCGCGTGCCGCTGGATGTGCTGCAGTTCCACGGCAGCGAGTCCGCGGCTGAATGCAGCCGTTTCGGTCGGCCCTGGATCAAGGCCCTGGCCATGGGACAGGCCGATCCGCCCGCCTGGGACGAGTGGGCGGGTGCCGACGCGTTGTTGCTGGATTCACACGGCAACGGCAAGCTCGGGGGCTCGGGTGAATCGTTCGACTGGTCGAGGATTCCCCGCTTGCAGCGACCCTGGATCCTGGCTGGCGGTCTGCATCCCGAAAACGTCGCCGTGGCGTGTCGCGAACTGGCCCCGGACGCGGTCGATGTTTCCAGCGGGGTGGAGAAAAGTCCCGGAATCAAGGATCATAGACTCATGCAGCAATTTATCGAGGCGGTACGACATGCTTGAAGCAGCGCAGCGAACTCATTCGGAATCCGTGCCGGACGCGTCCGGCCACTTTGGAACGTTTGGCGGGCGATTCGTCTCCGAAACGCTGATGCCGGCGCTGGAGGAACTGGACCGGGCGTGGAAGCACTACCTCAAGGACGCCGACTTCCTGGCCGAGCTGGATCGGGACCTGGCCCATTTCGTTGGTCGACCCTCACCGCTGTATTTTGCCGAGAATCTCACCCGTCAGATGGGCGGTGCGCGCATCGTGTTCAAGCGCGAGGATCTCAACCATACCGGCGCGCACAAGATCAACAACACCGTGGGCCAGGGTCTGCTGGCCCGGGCCATGGGCAAAAAGCGCGTCATTGCCGAGACCGGGGCGGGGCAGCACGGGGTCGCATCGGCGACCGTCGCGGCGCGCCTTGGCATGGAGTGCGTGGTCTACATGGGTGCCGAAGACGTGCGTCGGCAGGCCGTCAACGTCTTTCGGATGAAGCTCCTCGGCGCCGAGGTGGTCAGCGTCGAGGCCGGCTCGAGGACGTTGAAAGACGCCTTGAACGAGGCCATGCGCGACTGGGTCACCAACGTCGATGACACCTTCTACATCCTCGGCACGGTCGCCGGTCCGCACCCGTATCCGGCGATGGTCAGGGATTTCAACGCGATCGTGGGGCGCGAGGCGCGGGCCCAGTCGCTGGCCGAATACGGGCGCCTGCCGGATGCGCTGGTGGCCTGCGTGGGCGGCGGCTCCAACGCCATCGGTCTGTTTCATCCGTTCATCGACGATGAACAGGTCGCCATGTACGGCGTCGAGGCGGCCGGTCGAGGCCTGGCCGGTCTCGAGCATGCCGCCAGCCTGTGTGCGGGTCGGGTCGGGGTCCTGCACGGCAGTCGAACCTACTTGCTCGACGACGATGCCGGTCAGATTCGCCACACCCATTCGGTTTCGGCAGGGTTGGACTATCCCGGGGTCGGCCCGGAACACGCCTGGCTCAAGGACATCGGCCGCGCCCGCTACGTCGGCATCGACGATGAGCAGGCCATGAAGGCGTTCCATGCCCTGACCCGCAGCGAGGGAATCATGCCGGCCCTGGAAACCGCGCACGCCGTCGCCTATGGCATGCAGCTGGCCGCCCAGCGGCGCTCCGATGAGATCGTGCTGATCAACCTGTCGGGCCGGGGCGACAAGGACATCAACACCGTGGCCGAAATCGAAGGAATCCAGTTTTGAATCGAATCGATCAGCGTTTTCGCCAGCTCGCCAGGCGCGGCAGAACCGCGCTGGTGCCCTACATCACGGCCGGCCATCCGCATCCGGAGGTCACCGTGGACGTACTCCACGGCGCCGTCGAAGCGGGAGCGGATCTGGTGGAACTCGGCATGCCGTTTTCCGACGTCATGGCCGATGGGCCGGTCATCCAGAACGCCTGCGCCCAGGCGCTTCAGCACGGCACCGATCTCGACCGGGTGCTGGAAATGGTGCGCCGCTTCCGCGAACGCGACGCCGACACGCCGCTGATCCTGATGGGCTATACCAACCCCATCGAACGCCGCGGCGTCGAACGCTTTGCCGCCGAATCGGCCGAAGCCGGCGTCGACGCGCTGCTGGTGGTGGACTGTCCCGCCGACGAGGCCGAGGATCTGAAAGCCGCCCTGCAGCAGCGGGGTCTGCACCAGATTTTCCTGGTCGCACCGACGACAACGGATCACCGGCTGCAGCGCATGGCCGGTCTGGCCGGAGGCTTCGTGTACTACGTTTCGATCAAAGGGGTAACCGGTTCCTCCAGCCTGGATCTGAGCAGCCTGGCCCCGGCCGTGAAACGCGTACGTGCGGTGACCGAGCTGCCGGTGGCCGTTGGCTTCGGCATTCGCGAACCGGAGCAGGCAGCGGCCGTGGCCAGGGTTGCCGACGCGGTGGTGATCGGCTCGGCGCTGGTGGATCGCCTGGACCGGTGCGCGAACGTCGAGGAGGCGGTGGCCGTAACCCGCGAGTACCTGGGCCGGGTCCGCGGCGCGATGGATGCAGCGACCGAGACCGGGCCGGCTGCGGTCGAGGCTTGAAGTGACCTGGTTTCAAAAATTGATGCCGGGCCGGATCCGGACCGAGGGCGGCAGCAGCCGCAAGGTCCCGGATGGGCTGTGGGTCAAGTGCAAGTCCTGCGACGCGGTGCTGTATCAGCCGGAACTGGAGCGCAACCAGCAGGTTTGCCCCAAGTGCAATTTCCACATGAGCCTGACCGGCCGGGCGCGCCTGGTCCGTTTCCTTGATGACGGAGCGGGGGTGGAGTTGGGCCAGGACCTGGTCCCCGTCGACGTGCTCAAATTTCGGGACACCAAGAAATACCGCGATCGGCTCGTGGCCAGCCAGAAGGCAACCGGAGAAAAGGACGCGATGGTGGTGATGCGCGGCCGCCTGATGGACCTGGAGCTTGTCGCCTGCGCGTTCGACTTCCGTTTCATGGGGGGGTCCATGGGCTCGGTCGTCGGCGAACGCTTCATGGTCGGCGTCCAGGCCTGCCTCGATCATGATCTGCCGCTGGTTTGTTTTTCCGCCTCCGGCGGCGCCCGCATGCAGGAAGGGCTTTTTTCGCTCATGCAGATGGCCAAGACTTCGGCCGGTCTGGCGCGCATGGCCGAGCGGGGGCTGCCCTATGTCTCGGTCCTGACCCATCCGACCACCGGCGGGGTGTCGGCGAGCCTGGGCATGCTCGGCGATGTCAACCTGGCCGAACCGAATGCCCTGATCGGATTTGCCGGGCCGCGCGTGATCGAGCAGACCGTTCGGGAAACCTTGCCCGAGGGTTTTCAGCGCGCTGAATTTCTCCTCCAGAAAGGCGCGATCGACCAGATTGTGGATCGTAGAGACCTTCGGCAGCGAATCCACCGGCTTTTGCGCATGATGCTGGGCGGTCGTCCGCCTCCGGTGCGCGAGGGCGAAGTGTTGCCGAAATCGGAGCCCGAAACGGAACCGACCCCCGACGAGTCATCGCCCTAGTACGCCAGCGCCGCGCATCCCGAATCTTGGCCACTTCTCTTCACCGTTGGCTGCGGCGGCTGGAACAGCGCTCGCCGGAAGCGCGCATCGAGCTTGGCCTGGACCGGGTGCGTAGCGTGCTGGATCGCCTGCCCCGGCTGCCGGCCCGCCCGGTCATTACCGTTGCCGGAACCAACGGCAAGGGATCGGTGGTTGCCATGATGGAGGCGATTGCCCGGGCGGCGGGCCTGGCTACCGTGGCCTACAGTTCGCCCCATTTGCTGGATTTCCGCGAGCGCATTCGCGTCAACGGCGACCCGGTCGGGGCTGCCGAACTGGTGGCGGCCCTGGACGAAGTCGAAGCCGCTCGCGGTCAGGTTGACCTGACGTATTTCGAGCACGTGACGCTGGCCGCGCTGGCCCTGGCCGCCCGTGCGCAGCCGGATCTGCTCTTGCTCGAGGTCGGTCTGGGCGGACGACTGGATGCCGTCAACGTGGTCGACGCCGACGTTGCCGTGATCACCTCCATCGGCCTGGATCACCAGGACTGGTTGGGGTCCACGCGCCTGGCCATCGGCCGTGAGAAAGCCGGGATTGCTCGTGCGGGCCGTCCGCTGATCGTCGCCGAGCGCCGTCTGCCGCGCGGCATGCTGGAGGTTCTGCAGGCCAGCCGGGCCCGGCTGTGCCTGGCCGGCCGGGATTTTCGCTGGCGCGCCGAAGCGGGCGCCAGGTTGCGCGTGACCTGGTCCGACCGGTCGGTCGTGCTGCCCAGGCCGGCGCTGGCCGGGCCCTGGCAGGCGGCTAACGCCGCCTGCGCGGTTACCGCGCTGCGTCAACTGCCGGACGATTGCGGCCTGCAGGAGCAGCATTTCGCGCGTGGGCTTGAGAATGTCGCCTTGCCGGGACGCCTCCAGCGGGTTTCAAGCCACCCCGAGGTCTGGCTGGACGTCGCCCACAACGGGCCGGCCGCCCGGGCCCTGGCCCAGGGGCTCGGACCGGCGGTAGGGCGCAGCACCGCGGTGTTCGGGCTTCTGGCCGGGAAAGACGCTCGGGCGATTGGTCGGGCGCTGGATCGTTGCTTCGATCGTTGGCTGGTGGCGCCGCTGGGTGGTGATCGGGACCGAAGCGGTGAATCCCTGGCCCAGAGTCTTCGAGACATTCCTGTCACGGGCCGGGTCGAGGCGGTAGAATCGGTGCCCGTGGCGCTGAAACTGGCGCTTCAGGATTCGGCCCCGGAGGATCGGGTGGTCGTGTTCGGTTCGTTTCGGACCGTGGCGGCGGCCTGGCCCGAACTGCACCAGCCTGACGGACGGTAGATATGGACAAACTCTTGAAACAACGCCTTGTCGGTGCGGCCATATTGATCGCCCTGGCGGTGATCTTCGTTCCGATGCTGTTCGACAACGACGCTGCGCGCGAAACCGTGCGTGACTCCGCGATCGATCTGCCGCCGCCGCCGGCCGACCGGCGCGAGGTCCGACGTTTGCCGCTGGATCCCGAGCGGGCGCGGGAGCCGCCGACGTCGCCGCCGGCCGAGCCGGCCGTGCCGGCGGCCCGCGAGTCGGAAATCACGCTGATTGAACCGGAGCCGGAGGAAGAGCGCAGCGAGCCGGTGGCTGAGCCGGAGCCAGAGCCGGAACCCTTGCCGGACTCTCCGGCACCGGCCGCGCCGGACATCCCGGAGCGCGAAGCGGACACAGCAGCCGACACGCCACCGGCGCCGCGGGCTGACCCGGTGCCGCCGGCTTCGACGACGGGGGACTGGCTGGTCCAGGTCGCCAGCTTCAGCTCGGCGGCAACGGCCGACCAGGTGATGGAGCAGCTTGGTCGTCTCGGTCACGAGGCCGGTGTCGATGTTCTGGTGCGCGGTGAAACCCGGCTGCACCGGGTCTCGACCGGACCGTATGAGACGCGCACGCAGGCCGATCGGGCCCGCGCCCAGATTGCCGCAACGGTCGGCGGCGTGGAGCCGGTCGTGCGTCAGACGCCGGGCGGGGTGGCTTCCAATGACGAGGCAGAGTCAGGTCTGGCTGTCCAGGTCGGCTCGTTTGCCTCGCGCGATAATGCCGATCGTCTCCTCGAGCAGCTCACCGAACAGGGTTTTCGGGCGTTCATTCATCCGGATGAAAGCGGGTCGCGTTCGATCTGGCGAGTCCGGGTCGGCGTCGTAGCCAGTCGTTCCGAAGCCGACGCCCTGCAAAACGAGGTGCTGGAACGGGCCGGACTGGAAGGGTTGATCGTCAGCCATCCATGAGTCGTTCATCGTGAACGCAGCCGATCTGGCGATCCTGGGGATTTGCGCGGTCTCGATGCTGGTCAGCCTGTTTCGAGGCTTTGTCCGCGAAGTATTCTCCTTGCTGGTGTGGATTGCGGCCGTCTACGCCGCGCTGCTGGCCACCCACCCGCTGGCCGCGCGCATGGAGCCCTGGGTGGAGTTGCCTTCGGTCCGGACGATCATCGCTTTTGTCGGCGTGTTCCTGCTGGTCCTGACCGTTGGTGGATTGCTCAACTACCTGCTCGGCAAGCTGGTCGCGGGCACCGGCTTGAGCGGAACCGATCGCCTGGTCGGGGCGCTGTTTGGCGCCTTGCGCGGGGTGGCGATTGTCCTGGTTGCGGTCATCATCGCCCGCTTCACTCCCTTCCCGGAGGATCCGTGGTGGAAGGAGTCTCGTCTGCTGCCGGAGTTCGAACGCCTGGCGGTTGTGGCGGTCAGCTATTTTCCTGAAACGGTGCGAGAATACGTGCCGCCAGAGCAAGGCCCGGAGGCCTGATCAATCATGTGTGGAATTGTTGGTATTTTTGGTCGGACACCGGTGGCGGCTCGCCTGTACGATGCCATGACGATTCTGCAGCATCGCGGTCAGGATGCGGCCGGGATGACCACGCTGGACGGCACCCGGATGCGCTCGGCGCGCGGCCTGGGCCTGGTACGCGACGTGTTTGCCGAGAGCTCCATGGCCGGGCTGACCGGGGATATCGGTGTCGGCCATGTGCGGTATCCAACCGCCGGCTGTGATCGCCCCGACGAGACCCAGCCGATGTACGTCAACTCGCCCTGCGGTATCGCCCTGGGCCACAACGGAAACCTGATCAACTCCAACGAGCTCAGCGGCGACTTGTTTGCCCATGACCGTCGGCACATCAACACCGAATCGGATTCGGAGGTGCTGCTCAATGCCCTGGCGCACGAGCTGACACGCCACGACGGCAATACCATGACGCCGGCGCGCGTGTTTGCCGCCGTCGACGGGGTCCACCGGCGCTGTCGTGGCGGCTATGCCACGGTGGCCCTGGTTGCCGGCGTCGGCCTGCTCGGTTTCCGCGATCTGCACGGCATCCGGCCGGTGGTGCTGGGGCAGCGCGAGGCGCGTGAGGGCAGGGAGTACATCCTGGCCTCGGAGTCCGTGGTGCTCGATATTCTCGGGTTCGAACTGATCGGCGACCTTCAGCCCGGCGAGAGCGTGCTCATCACGCTGGACGGCGAGCTGCATCGACACCGCAGCGCCGATGCCAGGCCGCACACCCCGTGCCTGTTCGAGTACGTGTATTTCGCTCGGCCGGACTCCATGATCGATGATCTGTCGGTGTACAAGGCGCGTCTGCGCATGGGTGAAGCGCTGGCCGCGAAAATTCTGCGCGAGTGGCCGGATCACGACATCGACGTTGTCATTCCGGTGCCCGATACCAGCCGTACCGCGTGCCTTCCGCTGTCGCACATGCTGGGCGTGAAATACCGCGAGGGACTGATCAAGAATCGCTACATCGGGCGAACGTTCATCATGCCCGGTCAGGAAGAGCGTGCGCGCTCGGTCCGACGCAAGCTCAACACCATTTCTCTGGAATTTCGCAACAAGAACGTGCTGCTGGTCGATGACTCCATCGTGCGCGGTACCACCTCGCGCCAGATCATCCAGATGGCGCGCGAGGCGGGGGCGCGCAAGGTGTATCTGGCCTCGGCATCGCCGCCGGTGCGCTATCCCAACGTGTACGGCATCGATATGCCCGCGGCCAGCGAACTGATCGCGGCGGGTCGCAGCGAGGAGGAAATCTGCCGCAGTATCGGGGCCGATCGTCTCATTTATCAAGGCCTGGCCGACCTGGAAAAGGCCGTACGCGGAAAAAATCGCAAACTGGCCGGTTTTGACAGCTCGTGTTTCAGCGGTGAATACGTCACCGGTCTGGACGCCGGTTACCTCGATGAACTGGCCGCGCGCCGTTCGGATTCCGCCCGCCAGGAGCGGCGCGCCCAGGCGAACTGACAAGCGCGCAGGTTTCACCGCTCGTTGACGGGCAAGTGCGGAAAGTGGCGCGATGACTTCGACCGCCATTGTCTGGTTTCGTCGCGACCTTCGCCTCGCCGACAACCCTGCACTCGATCATGCCCGACGCACCCATGACCGCGTCGTTCCCGTATTCGTCTGGGACCCGGACGCCGAAGGTGACTGGAAGCCCGGATCCGCCAGCCGCTGGTGGCTGCACCACAGCCTGCTCCGTCTGGACGATCGCCTGCGCCAGCGCGGCAGCCGCCTGATCATCGCGCGTGGCCAGAGCGAGCGGGAACTGGCCCGGATTCGCAACGCGACCGGTGCCGAGGCAATCTACTGGAACCGTCTCTACGAGCCGGCCTTTGTCGATCGCGACACGCGGCTGAAGGCCGATTGGACTGAACGCGGCATCACCGCACGCAGTTTTGGCGGCGCGCTGTTGTTCGAGCCGCAGCAGCTGCTCAAGGACGACGGGTCGCCCTACCTCGTTTTCACGCCGTTCTGGAAACGCATGCAGTATCGCTGGCGCTCGCCCGCGGCCTCGCCCGAGCCGCGCGCGCTCACGCCGCCGGCGCGCTGGCCGGCCAGCGAACGCGTCGCGGATCTGAAGCTTTTGCCGGGCACGGACTGGGCCGGGGAATTCCCGGCGCGCTGGGAACCCGGGGAACTGCCGGCGCACCGGCGCCTGGACGAATTCGTTGCCGATCGTGTGGGTCACTACGCCCAAGGCCGTGATCGGCCCGACCGGCACGGGACCTCGCGCCTGTCGCCGCACCTGCATTTTGGCGAATTGTCGCCGGGCCAGGTGGCGCGTGCCTTGAACGAATCCGGCGAACTGCCCGCAGGATCGGGCGCGCTGTCCTTCCTGCGCGAAATCGCCTGGCGCGAATTTTCCGCCCACTTGCTTTTTCACCATCCCGCCTTGCCCGATCAGCCGCTGAAGGATCAGTTCCGGGATTTCCCATGGCGTGACAAATCGGACTATGCCGACGATCTGAAGGCCTGGCAGCAAGGCCGAACCGGGTTTCCCATGGTTGACGCGGGGATGCGCGAGCTCTGGCGCACCGGCTGGATGCACAACCGGGTTCGCATGATCGTGGCATCGTTTCTGACCAAGAACCTCCTGATTCCCTGGGGTGAAGGGGCACGCTGGTTCTGGGACACGCTGGTCGATGCCGATCTGGCCAACAACTCGGCGGGATGGCAGTGGACGGCCGGCTCGGGCGCCGACGCGGCGCCTTACTTTCGGGTGTTCAATCCGGTTCTGCAGGGCCAGAAATTCGATCCGGACGGCACCTACGTACGACGCTGGTGTCCGGAGCTTGCGCAACGTTCCGATCGCCTGCTGCACCGGGAAGCGGGCGCAGAGGAGACGGGCGAAGACGATCCGCGGCCCATCGTGGATCTCAAGGGCAGCCGTGCCCGCGCCCTTGCCGCCTACGATGAAGTCCGCAAGGGTTGAGGGTTACCGAATGGGCCGGGTCGAAAGCACCAGTGCCACGGTTCCCAGATGATCCCGTGACGGTTGCTCTGGGGGAAGGTTTCGTGAAAACCGAAGTAGCGCGCGTTGGCGCTTAGCCAGCGATAGGCGCGGGTACGGGCAAAGCTTTCTTCGACCGGTGGTTCCCCCGGGCATTTGAGATCCAGGGCACGTCCGCTGTGATGTTCGCTGAACCCGGGGGCCGCCGAGACCGACAGGATTCTGCCGATGGACTGGCCTTTGTCGAGCTTGGCGCGGATCAGGCCGGCCTGGTACTTCCGGCTTCGGAATGCCGAGACCACCTGCAACTCGACGCCGGCGCGGACGGCCGTTTCGTGCATTTTGCGCCAGGCCGCGGCTGCGGCCGGCGTCAGCCACTGCTCGCGGTCGTAGACGTCGAAGCCGATCGATTCCAGGTTGCGTCCGTCGGCCACCATGACGAGGCGATGACGGGCGCCGTAATCGTCCGGAATCCCGAGCTGATCGTGCAGGGCGAAGACATCTCTGATCCAGGCGGGGGCATCGTTCTCCAGGTCTTTCGTCACCAGGATGGCCTGCGCCGCCTCGGAATCGTCCGGGTCCGGTTCGAAACCGAGCGCGCGCATGAAGCGCAGGGCCGGTTTGCGAATGCAGCAGGCCAGCTTGCGCAGGCCGAACATCAGCGCGCGTTTTTCCGCCGCCTGGATCAGTCGGCGCGGCGTTGCAGCGTCGACCAGAGCGGGATCCAGATAGCAGGCGGTGACCCGGCCGTCCAGCAGGTCCAGCGCGACCACGCCGTGGTAGCGATCGTCCTGCCGGGCGGTGATCAGACAGCCGTCTTCAATCAGGTGGGAAAGCTGGCGCTGCAGAATTTGCGGTGACGGGCCGGCATGCACGACATCGGGAAGTTGCGACCGAATCAACTCGCCAAGCGTGCTGAGCTCTGCCGTCCGCGCCAGCTGGATGCTTGCGTTCTGTTTCATCGATGGCCGGCAACTCCTGCGCCCTGTGCCGATACTCCGGCGGTAGCTGATGGACCATCGTGCTATATTTTCGGCGTGTTGCCAAGTCCCGGTCTCCGATGGTTCCGGTCCGCGGTCGCCGCTTTGGCGCTGGCGGTCGCCGGTCTGGCGCTGGCTTTGCTGCCGGCCCGGCATGCGCTGCTTGAAATCTGGCCGGCGCGAGTCCAGGAGCTGGTTCTGCCCGACGGCCGGGTCGAGTTTTATCCTTCGACTTCCGCGACCCCTCCGCCGGACCCCATCGCGCGCAGCTATCCTCGCAGCCTGCTGGCCCTGGAGCGCTACGACGGCATCGTGATCTACGGGTTTCCTTTGCCGGTCGGTGACGACCAGGCCGGCCAGGCTCTGCGGATCAGCGACGGGCGCGCGGCGATCACTGTCGAAGCCGGAGCCATTCGGCGAACCTACACCCCGAACCAGCTGACCCTGTCTTCCAGGGCTCGCCTGATGTGGGAAACCCTGCTCGAACGGCGCCTGGATGATCCACGCTCGCCCGATCCGGCACCCTCAGGAGAAGCTCACGACCTCGGATAAGTCGGTCGCGGCCACCAGGGCCATCATCAGCCGATCGAAACCGAGGGCGACCCCCGAACAGGGCGGGAGTCCCTGGTCGAGAGCGGCCAGCAGCGCTTCGTCGATCGGCATCGGCTTCTGCCCTCGCGACCGCCGTACCGTGTTGTCGTTTTCGAAGCGCCGACGTTGTTCCACCGGATCGCTCAACTCCTGGTATCCGTTCGCCAGTTCGATCGCGCCGGCGTAGAGCTCAAAGCGCAGGGCCAGGCGCGGATCGGCCGGGTCGAGCCGAGCCAGCGCGGCCTGCTCGGCCGGGAAATGGTGAACGATGGTCAGCTGGTCGGCCGGAAGCCCGGGTTGGATTCGTGACCCCAGCAGGTAGTCGAGACGCATCTGGCGGTCGCATTCGGGTGGCAGTTCCGGAGTCGATTCCACAACGGTGCGGTCCGTCGCTGTCAGCGGGTCGAGACCGAGGCGGGTGAGGAAGAGTTGGCGCCAGGTGATTCGCTCGACCCGCCAGGCCGGGCTTCGTCGACGATGGCAGGCGATGACCAGGTCAACGGTCTCATCGGCCAGCTGCCGCCAGCTCCTGTCCAGCCGGTACCATTCCAGCATGGTGAATTCGGTTCGATGCTGGCGTCCGTGCTCGCCGGCGCGCAGCACGGGCCCAAGCTCGTAGAGGTCGCCGAAGCCCGCCGCGAGGAGGCGCTTGTGGAAGTATTCCGGCGACGTTCGAAGAAAGCCCGCGAGGCCGCGGATCGAAAGGCTTTCAACGTGTGGTTCGGTGACGCCGGCTGCGGTCATCAGCGGCGTCGAGACCTCGGTCACCGAACGATCGGCAAAGAAGGCGCGGATCCGTGCCTGTACCCGGGCGCGCAGGTGCAGCCACTCGATGCGCCCGCTAGGTCGCCAGTCCGTCATGGCCCGGATTCGGCGGCAGGGTGGCCAGGCGCAGCTGCAGACCGAGGCGCTGCAGGTGCTCGCGCTCGCAGGCAAGGTCATGGCGGGTCAGCGGATGGGATGCCAGCCAGTCTTCGGGCAGGGCCAGTTCGATCCGGTTGCTCTTGGCCACCGACAGCGCGAAATCGCTGCAGTCGGCATCCGAACGCGCCCTGCTGAACGCGATGGCCAGGCGCAGAATGACCAGTAGACGACGCGCGACGTCGCGCAAGCGCGGCGGCAGATGGTCAATGGCCTCTGGATCCGGCTTGTCCCGCTGCAGGGCAACCAGGCAGGCCATCAGGGCCTGTTCCTGACGGGTGAATCCCGGCATGTCGGCGTGTTCGAGAATGTAGGCGCCGTGCTGCGGCGCCCCCTCGTGGGAGATCGCTAAGCCGATTTCGTGAAGCCGGGCCGCCCACAACAGAAGCTCCCGATGGGCGTCGCGCAGGCCCCAGTCCTCGGCGATCTGATCGAAACCCGCCCGTGCCCAGTCGCTGACCCGGTCGGCCTGACCGATGTCGCAGTCGTAGCGCTGGGCCATCGCGTCGACGCTCTTGTCGCGCGGATCGTGATCACCCAGGCGCCCGACCAGATCGTGCAGCAGACCCTCGCGCAAGGCGAAACCGGAGACCTCCAGTCGATCGATCGCCAGCGCCTGGAAAACGGCATCGAGGATCAGCAGTCCGCCCGCGATCACCGGCCGACGCCGCTGCGAGAGGCCGTCCAGATCGATCCCGTCGACATGGGCGGCCTGGATCATGCGCTCGCGCAGTTCGGTCAGACCCTTGCGGTCGATGCCGGCCCGGGCATCCGGCCGGATGGCGCCCAGCATGGCCTGGACGGCCTTGATGGTTCCGGATGAACCCACGGCCTGGTCCCAGCCATAGCGACGAAAGCTGCCGCTGAACTGCTGCAGCTCGCCGAGTACCGTGCGCCGTGCATCGCGCCAGCGGCGCGCGTCGATGCGGCCGTCGGGAAAGGCCATCCGGGTGGTCGCAACGCAGCCGAAGGGAACGCTTTCGGCCAGGACGGGATCGAGGGTGTCACCGGCCACGATTTCGGTCGATCCGCCGCCGATGTCGACGACCAGTCGCCGGCTGGCGCCGCCGGGCATCCCCTGGCGGACCCCCGTGTAGACCAGGCGAGCCTCTTCGCGTCCGCTGACGATGTCGATCGGGCAGCCCAGCGCGGTCTCGGCGACGACGAGGAACCCGGCCGGGTTGTCGAGACGGCGAAACGTCTGTGTGCCGACCGCGCGCAGGTTGGTTTCGGGAATGTCTTTGATGCGCTGGCCGAAGCGGGCCAGGCTGGCAAGCGCGGCTTCGCGCGTGGCCGGATCCAGGCGACCCTTTTCGTCGAGCCCCCCGGCCAGCCGGACCATGTCCTTGATCCGGTCGATCACGCGCAGCTCGCCGTGTTCTTCCCGGGCGACGATCATGTGAAAGCTGTTGCTGCCCAGATCGACAGCGGCGTAGGACTGGCGTTCAGACATCCGTTGCTTCGGTCATCAATACTTCCTGCACGGCGATGGCGTCTTCTTCGCTGTCCGGGTAGATCAGCTGATAGTCGCCATCGGGCTGCAGCTCCCAGGCGCTGCGGTTGTCGGCGAAGGCCAGTTCGATGGATTCCCGCAGCACGCGTTCGGCGGCCTTCGCGTCGGTGATCGGAAAACAGGTCTCGACGCGCTGAAACAGGTTTCGTTCCATCCAGTCGGCGCTGGCGGCGAAAGTTTCCGGCTGGCCGTGGTTGGCGAAGTGGTAGACGCGGCTGTGCTCGAGAAAGCGCCCGAGTATGGAACGGACCCGGATGGTTTCCGACAGCCCGGGCACGCCGGGCCGCAGGCAACAGATGCCGCGCACGACCAGACGCACTTCGACTCCGGCGCGCGAGGCTCGATACAGCGCGCGGATCAGCTCCGGCTCGGTCAGCGAGTTCATCTTGGCGCAGATGCGGGCAGGGTTGCCGGCTTCGGCATGTGCGGTTTCCCGGGCGATTCGGTCGAGCAGAAAGCGATGCAGGTCGAACGGCGACTGGATGAGCTGATTCAGGGCCTGGGTCCGGCCCAGGCCGGAAAGCTGAAGGAAGATACGGTGGACATCCTGGGCCAGGTCCGGATCGGCGCTCAGCAGGCTCCAGTCGGTGTAGGCCTTGGCCGTTCCCTGGTGATAGTTGCCGGTGCCCAGGTGGACGTAGCGGTGCAGGTGGCCGCGTTCGCGGCGCACGAGCAGCATCATCTTGGCGTGGGTCTTGTGCCCGACCACCCCGTAGACGACCTGCACGCCGGCCTCCTGCATGCGCGTGGCCAGCGTGATGTTGGCTTCCTCATCGAAACGGGCGCGGAGCTCGACGATCACGGTCACGTCCTTGCCCGCGCGGGCCGCTTCGACCAGCAAACCGACCAGCGCCGAATCCACACCGGTGCGATACAGGGTCTGCTTGATGGCCAGCACGTCCGGATCGCTGACCGCCTGCCGGAGCAGGTCGACCACCGGCTGAAAACTGTCATAGGGATGGTGCAGCAGCCAGTCCTTGCGCCGGATGGCGGCAAACAGATTGCCGCCGGGCATCAGGGCTTTGGGCGTGTTGGGCTGAAAGGCGGGAAACTTCAACTCCGGTCGATCGGCCAGATCGCAAATCGCGCTCATTCGGTTCAGATTGACCGGTCCGTCGCAGCGGTACATGCTTTCATCGCCGAGACCGAACTTGCTGGCCAGGAACCGGGCGATGTTGTCCGGGCAGTTGGTCGCGACTTCCAGGCGCACCGCTTCGGCGAATCCGCGACCCAGCAGTTCGCCTTCCAGCGCCCGGGCCAGATCTTCGATTTCCTCTTCGTCGACGAACAGCTCGGAGTTGCGCGTGACGCGGAACTGGTAGCAGCCGCGGACCCGCATGCCGGGAAACAGCTCGTCGATGAAGGCGTGCAGGATGGACGACAGAAAGACGAAGTCGTTGGGCCCGCGCGTGTAGCTTTTCGGGATGCGGATGATGCGGGGCAGGGATCGCGGCGCCCGGACCAGCGCCATGCCGCTGTCGCGTCCGAAAGCGTCCTGGCCTTCCAGCGAGACCGCGAAATTCAGGCTCTTGTTCAGGATTCGAGGAAAGGGGTGGGCCGGGTCCAGCCCCAGCGGGCTGAGCACCGGCATCAGTTCCTGACGGAAGTGTCGGTGTAGCCAGCGTCTCTGGCGGCGGGTCCACTCGGTGCGGCGCACGATGTGGATGCCTTGTTCGGCCAGCTCCGGGGTCAGCTCATCGTTCATGACCCTGTACTGCTGCTCGATCATCTCGCGTGCGGCCGCGCCAATCGCCTCAAGGGCCGCTTTCGGAGTCATCCCGTCGGGACCGGGTTGGTTGGCGCCGTGCTGCATGCGTTGCCGCACCGACGCGACACGCACCTCGAAGAATTCGTCCAGGTTGGTGCAGGAAATGCACAAAAAGCGGAGTCGCTCCAGCAGCGGGACGCGGCGGTCGCGCGCCATTTCCAGGACCCGGCGCGTGAAGGCGAGCAGGCTGAGCTCGCGGTTGAACAGCAATTCCGGAGGGTCGAGGTTTTCGCTGCGCCACTCCAGAAGCTCCGGTGCCTGCTGGCTGACGCGTCGGGTGAGTGCCCGTTCGGCTGTGGACATGGTCGGTTGGGCTCGCCGCATTGGATAGGGTGCAGCAATCACTTTACACCAAGCCTGCCGCCGCGAGGGGCGGCGGCAGGTCAGCGTCTGGCGTTGATCTGGCGGAAATGCAGGCTGCGCAACTCGTTCAGTCGAGCGCTGATCCGGGCGCGCTGGTAGTAATCCAGATCGGTTCGCTGCAGCACTTTTTCCAGCTGCTCGATCGCCTCGGGAATGCCGCCGCGCAGGTAATAGCTTTCTGCCAGGGCTTCGGAAGCACGCACGCGGTCGCCCGACCGGTCGGAGGCCTGGGCGAGCAGCTCGGTCATGCGCAGGTCGGTCGGATGGTCACGCAAATGAGCCCGGATCACGGTGGCGGCTCGGGCAGCCAGTTCGTCGTCGTTGCCGTGCATCAGCGCTTCGGCGTACTGCGTGGTGACCGGTGCACTGCCCGGGAACGACCGGTAGAGGTCGGCGAGAATGTCGATGGCGTCGTCGCTGCGGCCCTCAGCCAGCAGCAACTCGGCGTGCAGCAGTCGATACATCTGGCGATTGGGCTGTTCATCGAGCAGCTCCTCCAGCACCGCCCGGGCCTGATCGAAATCCCGCGTCCGGGTCAAGGCCAGAACCAGCCCGTAGCGCATGGCATCGGCCGGGCGGTCCTCCCGGACCAGGCGCAGTCGGAACCATTCGATGGCCTGGTCGGGCCGGTTGCTCATGATGACGCGCAGGCGGGCCTGGACGAAGTGAAACAATTCGTTTTCGCGGGGCTGGCGAACGCGCAGGCTGTCGGCGCGACTGCGCGCCTCGGCGATCCGATTCACGGTCAGCGGGTGGGTGCGAAGGTATTCCGGCGGACCCTGGCCCATCGCCCGGCTGGCGGTGTTGAGACGTTCGAAGAATGCAGCCATCCCGTGCGGGTCATAACCGGCCGCGGCCATCAGGCTGATGCCGACGCGGTCGGCCTCGGCCTCGCTCTGGCGGGTATGGTTGATGGCGAACTGCTGGGCCAGGCCCATGCCGCTCATGAGAACCGCCTGGCTTGCATCCGGGCTGCCTGCGGCTCCCGCGGCAACGGCCAGGGCAAGCGTCGCCAGCATGGTCGGAAGCGAGGTGGCCTGTTGGGCTTCCATCGCCCGGGCCAGATGGTCCTGGGTAACGTGAGCGATTTCATGGGCCACGACACCGGCGACTTCGGCCTCGGTTTCGGCCGCCAGAATCAGCCCGGAATGCAGCCCGATGACGCCGGCAGGCGCGGCGAAGGCGTTGATGCTGGGTTCGCGGATGACGAAAAAGCTGAACGGCGCCTCGCTGCGGGTCGAAAACGACACCAGCCGGAAAGAAAGGTCCTTGATGTATCCCCGAATCAGGGGGTCCTCGATCAGCAGGTTGTTGGCCCGCAGGAAGCGTTCGAAATCCCGGGCAAAGGTCTGTTCTTGCTCGGGCGAGAGGACGCGCGTGGTCGTGCTGCCCATGTCGGGCAGACGCACCTCCTGCTGGGCCGATACACTAACGGCGAGCCCGGCAACGCCGGCAGCCAGGAATAGGGATCGAAGGAATGACGTCATGGCGCTTGTAAGACCGGATCTGCCGCCGATTGTTTCATCTCCGGACAGAGGATAGCCGGTGACGTACCGACAGGTCATGCTCATCCGGTGCCCGCCGGATGCCGCCGTTGCCCACGAGGTGCGCGAGCAGGTGATGCGGTGGAGCGAAAGCGGGTGCGCCAGCCTGCTGTTTTTCCACAGTGGCGGGGTGGAATGGGCGCGGGCGACTTCTGCTTCCACGGCCCAGCGATGGCGTGCGAGCGGTCTGGACCTGATGGTCTGCTCGGCGGCCTGGCGGCGGCGCTACCCGGAACCGCCGCCTCCCGCCTGGCAGCCGGGCAGTCTGGTCCAGTTCTGGGACGCGGTCGACGGAGCCGAGCAGGTCGCGAGCTTCGGGGCGCTGGACCGTGCCTGAGCGGCGCCGCTATCTTGTCTTGATTCCGGCGCCCCCGCCGCCGCGCGAGGCGCGCGAGGTGCTGGAGCTGATCCTCGCCGCGGCCGGTCTGGATTTGCCGGTCGAGGTGGTGTTCGAAAACAGCGCGGCAGAATTGCTGGCCGGGCCGGGTGGTGCCGCCTGGCGGCAGCTTGCCGAACAGGGGCTGGCGCATCTGTTCGTCGTCGTTACGACGGGGTTCGATCCAATCCCCGGACTGCCGGCTGGCGTGGTTTGTCTTTTCGAAGCGCAGTGGCCGCGGCGATTTGCCCACCACACCTGGATACGAGCATGACCGAAAACGCTCCCAAACGGCCGCCGCGGGGAGTCCGGGTCGAGCTCGATGGCGACGGCCATCTGGCCGACGGCAGGTGCTGGAGCCCGGACATCGCTCGTCAGTTGGCCCTGGCGGACGGCATCGAGCTGGAAAAGGGCCACTGGTGGCTGATTGAATTCGTACGCGAGTATCATGAGCGCTACGGTAATCCCCCGCTGATGCGCACTCTGGTGGCTGCTTCGAAGCAACTTGATCCGGAAAACGGCGGTAGCCGCTGGCTGTACCGCTTGTTTCCCGACGGCCCGGTTCGCCTGGCCTGCAAGTACGGGGGCCTGCCGAAACCGGATTGGTGCCTGTGAAAGGGTGCCTCGACCCAATGCATCGAATCGAAGATCAGGAGTGAATTCATGAGCCATCCTTCCGTTGTCATGTACGCGACCGCCGCTTGTCCGTACTGCGTTGCCGCCCGCAGCCTGCTGCAGTCCAAGGGGGTGCGCTGGACGGAAGTGTCGGTGGATCGCCAAAGCGAGAAACGGGCCGAAATGATGCAGCGCAGCGGCCGCCATACCGTGCCCCAGATTTTCATCGGGGATCATCACGTCGGCGGCTACGACGAGCTCAGTACCATGGACCGCAAAGGCACGCTCGACGCGTTGCTGGTCGGCGAGGCCTGAAGCCCGGGCCGGCGCGTTCGCCGACCCCGGTATACTTCGTCGCTGGTTCGAGACGGCCCGGAGCCGGAGGAAGATCCCGTGAAGCAGCAAATCACCGTCATTCGGGGCGATGGAATCGGCCCGGAAATCATGGACGCCTCGTTGCAGGTGCTCGATGCCCTCGACGCCGGGCTGGTCTACGACTTTCAGCTGGCCGGTCTGGCCGCCCAGGATGAAACCGGCGATCTTCTGCCGGCCGCGACCCTGGCGTCCATTGAAAACAACGGGATCGCCCTGAAGGCGCCCCTCACCACGCCGGTCGGCGGCGGCTTCAAATCACTCAACGTAGCCCTGCGCAGTCACTTCGACCTGTATGCCAACGTGCGCCCGGCAATCAGTTTCAAGGGGTCGCTGTCGCGCTACGAGAACGTCGATCTGATCACGGTGCGCGAAAACACCGAAGGCGCGTATCTGGGCGAAGGTGCGTTCACGACGCCCGACGGCAGCCGGGCCGAATCGAAAATGATCGCGACCCGGACCGGCTGCGAGCGGATTGTTCGCTTCGCCTTCGAACTGGCCCGCCGCAACGGCCGCAAGCGCGTCACCGTGGTGCACAAGGCCAACATCCTCAAGGACGTGACCGGCATGTTTTTGAGCGTGGCCCGGGACGTGGCCTCCGAATACGTCGACGTGGACTGCGATGACATGATCGTGGATAACGCCTGCATGCAGCTGGTCATGCGACCGGAACGGTTCGATGTCATCGTGACCACCAACCTGTTCGGCGACATCATCTCCGACCTGTGCGCGGGCCTGGTCGGGGGCCTCGGGCTGGCGCCGGGAGCCAATATCGGCGAGAAGGCGGCGATGTTCGAAGCCGTTCACGGGTCGGCGCCCGACATCGCCGGGCGCGGCATCGCCAACCCCTGTGCGCTCTTGTTGGCCGCGGCCCAGATGCTGGAGTATATGGAAATGCACGACAAGGCCCGGCGCCTGCGGCAGGCGATCGGCGATGCAATCGCCGGCGCAGATCGGACCACGCCGGATCTGGGTGGAAAAGGGACGACCGCGGCGTTCGCCGACGCGATCAGCGAACGCGTTCGCTGATCCTCGCTCCCGAGGTCGGGGTTCGGCTGCGGGTCCGGGATCCCGGCGCCGAGGTGATTTGTGGTGATGCCGCAACATTTCCGAGCCAGGCCTTTTCGTCCGGACCTGCCTGTTTTTGCGGTATTTGGCTCCTGAAGCGGATCGAAAGCGTCATCCGGGCGTTGTATTTTTGCCAAGGGAGTGAGTACACTACCCGGGAATCCCGGAGCGTCGTAGACGAGTGAAATCCAGAGCGATCCTGTTGTGTGTGCTGGCTGGTCTGCTGACGGGCTCGATCTCGTCGGTATCCGCCCGCTCCATGCCGAGCATTTCGCCGTCGCACAGCAACCTGGCGTGGTTCCTGGTTGCGTTCGAATTGGGGCCGTGGGAAGAGTATCTGATTCATGAGCTGACGCCGGATCTGGACAAGCTGGCCGGTCCCGCCTCCCCGCGCATCAGCTGGCTGATGCTCGATCAACGGGTGCTGCTGCCTGATTTTGCCGTCGGTCTGCTGCAGCCGGAACGGCTGCTGCCCGGCCTGAGCCTGATGCGGCGCAACGTTGCCCTCAATCTGGCCGGAGCATCCCCGGGTCTGGCCAACGGGCACGGGCTGGAGCGATCGATGCTGATGCCCGGAGTCAGCGCCTCCATGGCGGATCGCGGCTTGCTGACGGTTTCGGCCGTCCTTGCCACGCAGCGTTTCGTGGCGGCCGGGATGAATCTCGACGAGCGGAACGAGCCGGTCGGTACGACGGGCCTGGGTCGCGGCTACCGCGGCTACGATGAAGTCAGGCATGGAGCCGGTATCCGCTTTGCCCTCAGCGGCGAGTGGATGGAACGGCTGTCCGTGGAGGCTGCGTTCCAGTCGCGCATCGAGATGAACGAATTCGCCAGCGTGCGCGGCGTCCACGGCAGCCGCGCCGAGCTGGATATTCCGTCCCGTGTGCAGGTCGGCATGGAGTTTCAGACCAGCGCGAGGACCTCGATCAACTTCGGCGTTTCGCAGATTTTCTACAGCGAGGTCGGCGCGTTTCCGTCCCGCTCGCTACCGGCTCGCTTCAATGCGCTGCTCGGCGACAGCACCAGCCCCCAGTTCGACTGGGACGATTTGCTGGTCTACAGCCTGGGCTGGTCCTGGCAGCATGAAGAAGTCGAGCTGTTCATGGATTACCGCACGCGCTCACAACCCCGGCCTTCGGCTCCGTCCCTGGCCTCTGCGCTGGCCTCAGAACTGGCCCAGAATGCGTTCATGATGGGCGTCAACAAGGGCTTCGGCGAACGCTCGCGACTCCAGCTCAATGCCGCCTACGCGCCGCCCGAATATGCCTTCGGCGGCAACGTTCTCGGGGTCGTTTCCGACCGTCTGGATCAGAGCCTTGAACTTCAGGCGACCTGGAGGGTCGATTTCTAGGGCAACGCGGACGAGCCCGATGGCTCCTTGACCAACGATCCCCGCTCTACAACACTCCTGCTGTCGATGTGCCCGGTAGCCTTCCACGGGGAGGGGTCTACCGGGCTGGGGTCGAAGGCGAACTGGACTTATACTGGCCGGCATGTTTAGTCGACTGAACGAGTGGTTCCAGCGCAATTTTTCCGACCCGCAAGTGGTCATCCTGGCGCTGTTTCTGATCCTGGGGCTGGTCGTGGTGCTGCTGTTCGGGCGCATGCTCACTCCGGTCGTGGCCAGTCTGATCATTGCCTACCTGCTCGAAGGCGCCGTTCAGCGTCTCGAACGGTTCGGTCTTCCGCGTCTGGTCAGCGTCATCAGCGTGTTTGCGGCGTTCATGGCGGCGCTGTTTTTCCTGCTGTTCGGCTTGTTGCCGATGTTGACCCGTCAGGTCACGGCCATCGTTGCTGACCTGCCGCGCTACATTCGCATGGCGCAGGACTGGCTGGCCACCTTGCCGGACCGCTATCCGCAGATCGTGTCCGCGCCGTCGGACGCGCTGTCCGACGAAAGCCTGATGGGAGAAGATTCTGATCAACTGGCCCTGATCTCGCAGGAGCAGCTTTCCCAGCTCCTGGACAATCTCGGGACAGAAATCGGGCGGTACGGAACCGAGCTGGTCACGTTTTCCGGCGTTTTGGGCATTGTCAGTCTGCTGATCTTTCTCGTTCTCATGCCCGTGCTGGTCTTTTTCTTTCTCAAGGACAAGGATCGTCTGATCAACTGGTTTGCCAAGTACATGCCGCGCGACCGGGGGCTTGCGACGACGGTCTGGAAGGAAGTCGATGTGCAGATTGCCAATTACGTTCGCGGCAAGGCTCTGGAGATTCTGATTGTCTGGATCGTGACCTATGCGGTGTTCGGCCTGCTCGGGATGCCGTTTGCGATGTTGCTGTCGATGCTGGTCGGTTTTTCGGTCATCATTCCCTACATCGGGGCCGCGGTCGTGACCATTCCGGTGGCGCTGGTCGCGCTGATCGCCTTCGGTGGCTTTACCGCGCCGTTCTGGTACGTCATGATTGCCTACGCCATCATTCAGGCGCTGGACGGCAACGTCCTGGTTCCGATCCTGTTTTCGGAGGTGGTGGATCTGCACCCGGTCGCCATCATTACCGCGATCCTGGTATTCGGCGGAATCTGGGGCTTCTGGGGCGTATTCTTCGCCATCCCGCTGGCGACCCTGGTCAACGCCGTCTTGCGCGCCTGGCCCCGCGCCCGCCCCGAGCCGGGGGATCCGCTGGCGCAGCACGCGGACTCCTGACCGAAATGGCGCGCCCGGTTCCTGCGCCCGGATGGAGCCCGGCCGCCAGCCGCGAGTTCGTGTTTTCCGGCTGGTCGTTTTCCGAAAGCGACGGCGAGGCGCGATTGCGCTATCGGCTGGACGGGCATTCGTTCACCGAACGATACCGTTTTCCGATGACGACCATGGATTCCCGGGTCAGCCGACCGGCTCTGGAGGCGGCGCTGGATTTTCTGCACTGGGTTGCCGGCATCAGTTACTGGAAAGCCGGCTGCCCCGCGCGAGTCGATTTCGCCGGCAACCGCCCGGATCGGCGTCAGGCCGCCTGGCTGAACGAGCTGTACCGGCAGGGGCTGGGCGAATTCGCCTGGAACAACGGCCTGGAGCCAGCGCGATTTGGCGTTTTTGGCGGCGCTACCGAGGCGTCGTCGGCGGCCGTCGAGCAGACCTTGCAGCCGCGCTATCTGGTGGCAATGGGCGGTGGAAAAGACTCCCTGGTGGCCTGGTCGAGGCTGAATCGACGCGGTCTGGATGCGGTCACGGTCCAGGTCGGCCAGGCGCCCCTGATCGAGCGGGTCGCCGGACGAACCGGGCGGGAGCACCTGGTCGTCGAGCGCCATCTCGATGCGACCCTGGCCGAGTTCAACCGCGCCGGCGCATGGAATGGCCACGTGCCGGTTACCGCCATCAACGCCGCGGCCCTGGTGGTGCTGGCCGTGCTGCAGGGGTTCGGCAACGTGGTGTTCGCCAATGAGCGGTCAGCCGAAGAGGCAACCTTGACCGATTCCGGCGGTCGGGCGGTCAATCATCAGTTTGCCAAGACCTTCGTTTTCGAGCGCATGCTCGATGAATGGGTCCGGACCTGGATCGCCGCCGATCTGCGCGTCTTCTCGCTGCTGCGACGGGATCGCGAGCTGGCCATATGCAGGGAGTTTGCCGCTCTCCGACGTTTTCACGACGTGTTTTCCTCGTGCAACCGCAATTTCCATCTCGATGGGGCGAGGACTTCACGCTGGTGCGGACAATGCCCGAAATGCCATTTCGTCTTTCTGGCCCTGGCCCCCTTCATGGACCCCGCCGAACTGACCGCGATCTTTGGCGCCGATCTGCTCGCCGATCGTCGACAGCTCGCCGGCTTCCAGGCCTTGCTGGCGCTCGACGGCCGCAAGCCGTTCGAGTGCGTGGGCGAGGCCGCCGAGGCGAGAGCTGCGGTTCGCGCCCTGGCCGCCCGCCCCGAGTGGCGCGCGCACGGCGTGGTGCGGGCGCTCAACGCCGCCCTTGGCGACGTCGAGGCGCCGGCGCTGGAGGACGTCTGCCGGCCCGGCGGACCGCATCTGATTCCGGTGGAGCTGCTCGATGAGACTGGCTGAGCTGGCGCATGCCCGGCTGGGTGTGCTTGGTTTCGGGCGCGAGGGAAAGGCGGCCTTCGAAGCCATTCGCCGATTCCGGAGCGCTGCCGACCTGACCGTCCTGGTCGAATCCGGCGACGTTCCCGAAGGCATCCCGGCGCGGGTCGGCCCGTTCGATCACCACCTGGACGACTTCGAAATTCTCATCCGTTCGCCCGGCGTGCCCGTACTGCACCCGGCCCTGGAAGGGTTTCGATCCGCCGGCGGGCGCATCGTCAATCCTGGCTCGATCTGGTTCGCGGAACGTCCGGACCTTCCGGTGGTGGCCGTGACCGGCTCGAAAGGCAAGAGCACGACCAGCTCGATGCTGGCCCGTTTGCTCTCGGCCGGCGGACGCCGGGTTCTGCTGGCCGGCAATATCGGCGTGCCCTTGCTGGCCCATCTGGACACCAGCGCCGATCTCGTGGTGCTGGAGTTGTCGAGCTACCAGCTGACCGATCTCGAGGGGCGGCTGGCGTTCGGGATCATGACGCGCCTGTTTCCCGAGCACGGCGACTGGCACGGCGGATGCCGGCACTACTACGCCAGCAAAATGAGAATGGTCGCGCTGCTGCGGGGGGCGCCGTTGTTGATCAACGCCCGCGACGACAATCTGTGTCGGCACACGCGGACGGCACCGGCGCGTCTGCTCGGCAACAAGCCCCCGCTGATTCAGCGCCGCGGCGACGTCTTGTACGACCTAGACCACGAGCTTACCCGCCTGGAACGCCTGCGGCTGCTGGGTCGGCACAACCTTGATAACGCCGCCCTGGCGCTGGAGGCGGCCCGACGCCTGGGGGTGGGGCTGGATCTGGCCGTTCCGGCGCTCGAAGGCTTCGAGCCGCTGGAACACCGTCTGGAAGAGGTCGCCCGCCGGGACGGAACGGTCTGGATCAACGACTCCATCGCGACCACGCCGCACGCCACCCTGGCCGCGCTGCAGGCCCTGGCCGGGCAGCGGGTGGTGCTGATCGCCGGCGGATACGTGCGTCCCGCCGACTGGCGTCCGGTGCTGGATTTTTGCCGGGATCGGCCGCTGCACGGTCTGGTCCTGATGCCCGACAGTGGTCCGATCATCGCCGAGGCCTTCGCCGGGGCTGGTCTGGAACCCGCGGCCGGGATGGTCGCGGTCGATGATCTCGCCGCGGCGGTACGGTCCGCGGCGGAGCTGGCCGGTGACGCTCCCGCGACCGTGCTGCTCAGCCCCGGCGCGGCCAGTTTTCCGCGTTTCAAGGACTTCGAGGATCGCGGCCGGAAGTTTGGAGCGGCCGTGAGCGGCTATTACAGCGACCGATCCACCGCGTAGCGGGCCAGCACTTCCATGGCCCTGCGCTCGGGCGTGATCGGCAGGATCCGGAGTTTCTCGGCCGCCGCCGCCGCCAGCTCCTGGGCCTGACCGAGGGCCGATTCCAGGGCCTGCGTTTCATGCAGGATGCGCTGGACCTGATCCATGTTCTGGGAGCCGCCGGACTCGATGATTTCGCGCAGATGCCGCTGTTCGGCAGGTTCGGCGCGCTCCAGGGCCAGGATCAGGGGCAGGGTGACCTTGCCTTCGGCGAGATCATCGCCGATGTTCTTGCCCAGCTCCTTGTCGTCGGCCCGATAGTCCAGCACGTCGTCGGCAATCTGAAAGGCCTGGCCGAGCAACAGGCCGAATTCGGCCAGGCGCTCGCAGGCGGCGGCATCGAGCTCGGCCAGGACGCCCCCCAGTCGGGCGCTGGCGGCAAACAGGCAGGCGGTCTTGTCCGAGATCACCCGAAAATAGTCGGCGACGTTCAGGTCGGCGTTGCCCATCTGCATCAGCTGAAGCACTTCGCCTTCGGCGATGGTGTTGGTGGTGTCGGCAAGGATGCGCATGACGTCGAGACGGTCGATCTCGACCATCAGCTGGAAGCTGCGCGAGTACAGGAAATCGCCGACCAGGACCGAGGCGGCGTTGCCCCAGATCTGGTGCGCGGTCTTCTGGCCGCGGCGGCGACTCGATTCATCCACCACGTCGTCATGCAGAAGCGTGGCGGTGTGGATGAACTCGATGACCGCGGCCAGCTGGATGTGGTCATTCCCCCGGTAGCCGGCGGCGCGCGCGCACAACAGGTGCAGGAGCGGCCGGAGGCGTTTGCCACCGCCGCCGACAATGTGTTTTCCGATCTGGTTGACCAGGACCACATCGGAGGCCAGGCGGCGGCCGATCAGCCGGTCGACCCGGTCGCGATCGGCCGCGGCGAGCTGCAGCACCTCGGCGAGAGTTCGCACGTCGGCGTTTGAGGCGACATCGTTCATGGCCTGCAATTATACGAGCGGGATTCCTACGGCACGGCAAGAAATCGACGATGGCGGATTTGGCGGGCCGCTGTGCTAGACTTTCGATCAACTTCACGGCAGGTATCAGGAGCGCTCAGGCCATGGCTCGAGGCATCAACAAGGTCATTCTTATCGGCAATCTGGGGGCGGATCCGGAGACTCGGCATACCGCCGGCGGGAACGCAGTGGCCAACCTGTCGGTAGCAACCTCGGAAGCGTGGCGGGATCGGCAGTCCGGCGAGCAGCGCGAGAACACCGAGTGGCACCGGGTCGTGCTGTTTGGAAAACTGGCCGAAATCGCCGGCGAATACCTGCGCAAAGGCGGCAAGGTGTACCTGGAAGGACGTCTGCAGACCCGGAAGTGGCAGGATCGCGACGGCAATGACCGCTGGACCACGGAGATCATCGCCAACGAAATGCAGATGCTCGACAGCCGCGGCGGCTCCGGTGCGATGGATGACTCTTCCAGCTCCTACGGCCGATCCGATTCGGGCAGCAGGGCCCCGGCGCCAAGCCCTGAGGGACTCGAAGACGATATCCCGTTTTGACTTTGGCCAGCGTCCTTCCGGGGGAATGTCATGACTGATTTGATGGTGACCGGGGGTGCCGGATTCATCGGCAGCAATTTCGTCCGCCACGTGCTGGAGGCCACCGATTGCTCGGTCGTCAACCTCGATCTGCTGACCTATGCCGGGAACCCTGCGTCCCTGACCGGCCTGGACCCGAACCGCCACCACTTCATCGAAGGTGACATCTGCGACGCAGAGCTGGTCGGCCGCCTGTTCGCAGAGCATCGCCCGTCCGCGCTGGTTCATTTTGCCGCCGAAAGCCACGTCGACCGTTCGATCGATGACCCGGGGGCGTTCATCCGGACCAACGTCGTCGGCACCCAGACCCTGCTCGATGCGGCGCTGGACTTTCACCAGGGCGGTCATCCGGAGTTCCGCTTCGTTCATGTCTCGACCGACGAGGTCTACGGAAGCCTCAAGGCCGGCGAGCCGGCGTTTACCGAGCAGCATCGGTACGCGCCCAATTCACCTTACGCGGCCTCCAAGGCAGCGGCCGATCATCTGGCCCGGGCCTGGCATCGGACCTACGGGTTGCCGGTGATGATCACCAATTGCTCGAACAATTACGGGCCGTACCAGTTCCCGGAAAAGCTGATCCCGCTGATCCTGATCAACGCGCTGGAAGGGGAACGCCTGCCGGTCTACGGAGACGGCCAGCAGCGGCGCGACTGGTTGTTCGTGACCGACCACTGCCGAGCCATTCTTCGGGTGCTGGAAGCCGGGACGGCGGGCCGGGTCTACAACATCGGCGGCAACGCCGAGATGGCGAATCTGGACGTGGTTCATCTGCTGTGCGATCTTCTCGATGAGCGCGTGCCGGCATCCCGTCCCCGTCGCGAGCTGATCGAGTACGTGACCGACCGGCCGGGCCACGATCGGCGCTATGCCATCAACGCCGAGCGCATCCGCGCCGAACTGGGCTGGACGCCCTCGGTCGATTTTAGCCGCGGCCTGGCCGAGACCGTGGACTGGTACCTGGCCAACCGCGACTGGTGGCAGCGCATCCGTGACGGAAGCTACCGTTCCGAGCGGCTCGGCGTTTCCAGGGGCGTGGGCCAGAAAGTCGCCGGCGCGGGCGGATAAGCGCGGATCCATTCTTGCGGGCAGCCGGCCGCCGGCTCGCTGGTTCTTCCTGCGAATTCGAATCTGCGTTACCCTTCTGCGATTCCCGGTTCCCCTGGAGAGTTTTTGCACGTGATCAAGAGGAAAGGCATCATCCTGGCCGGCGGCTCCGGCACCCGGCTGTACCCGCTGACCCAGGTCATCAGCAAGCAGCTGTTGCCGGTCTACGACAAGCCGATGATCTATTACCCGCTCAGCACCCTGATGATGGCGGGCATTGACGAGATCCTGCTGATCACCACGCCGCACGAACAGGCCCTGTTCCGAAACCTGCTTGGGGATGGCAGCCAGTGGGGCTTAAGCCTGACCTATGCCGAGCAGCCGCATCCGGGTGGCCTGGCCGAGGCTTTCCTGATTGGTCGGGACTTCCTTGCCGGCGGCCCTTCCTGTCTCATTCTGGGCGACAACATTTTCCACGGCGGCGGATTGCGCGACCTGCTCGCACGCGCTGCCGACCGCGGTCGGGGGGCAACCGTGTTCGGCTATTGGGTCAGCGATCCGCAGCGCTATGGCGTGGTCGAAATGGACCGCGAAGGCCGGGCGGTGTCGCTGGAAGAAAAGCCGGCGCATCCGAAGTCGAACTACGCCGTGACCGGCCTGTATTTCTACGACGAACGGGCCTGCGACTTTGCCGCCGACCTCGAGCCTTCGGCGCGCGGCGAGCTCGAGATTACCGATCTGAACCGTTGCTACCTGGAAGCCAACGATCTGACCGTTGAGCGGATGGGTCGAGGCTATGCCTGGCTGGATACCGGTACGCACGCATCTCTGCAGCAGGCCGCCAGCTTTATCGAAACGCTGGAATCGCGCCAGGGTCTGCGCGTGGCCTGCCCCGAGGAGATCGCCTATTACCAGGGCTGGATTGATCGCGATCAGCTCCTGGCCCTGGCCGAGCCGCTGGCCTCGTCCGGGTACGGAGACTATCTGCGCATGATTGCCGACCAGCGGGTCAGCCCATGAAGGTCGAGGCCACCGACCTGTCGGAGGTGCTGTTGATCACCCCGAACCTGTTCGGCGACGATCGCGGATGGTTTCTGGAGACCTGGCGCAGGGAACGCTACGCAGAGCACGGCATTGGCCCGGATTTCGTGCAGGCCAATGCCTCGTGTTCGTCGCGCGGGGTGCTGCGGGGGCTTCATTATCAGTGGCCGGAACCGCAGGGCAAGCTGGTCTGGGTCAGTGCCGGAAAAGTGTTCGACGTGGCGGTCGATCTTCGCCCGGCCTCGCCGGACTTCGGTCGCTGGACGGCCATTGAGCTCGACGGCGAGCAGCACCAGCAGTTGTGGATTCCCGAGGGCTTTGCCCACGGCTTCCAGGTGCTCAGCGAACAGGCGACGTTCAACTACCTGTGCACGCGTTCCTACCGGTCCGACTGCGACGCCGCGGTTGCCTGGGATGATCCCGACATCGGAATTCCCTGGCCGCTGAAGCCGGCCGGACTGTCGGGCAAGGATCGGGCCGCGCCGCGCCTGGCCACCATCGCACTCGAGCGCTTGCCCACGTGAGGCTGTTGCTGACCGGGGCCAACGGTCAGCTTGGCCGGCACCTCCAGCCTCGTCTGGCCGAGTTGGGTGAGTTGATCACTACGGGCCTGGGCGCCGAATCGCGCCCTTGCGATCTGACGGATCCGGAAGCGCTGGACAGGCTGTTGCGCGAGGTGCGGCCCGATATTCTGGTCAATCCTGCCGCCTGGACCGCGGTTGACGCGGCCGAGGACGAGGCTGACGCGGCCCGAAGACTGAACGAATGGCTGCCCGCTCAGCTGGCTCACTGGTGCGTCCGGAATGATGCTCTGCTGATCCACTATTCCACCGACTACGTGTTCAGCGGCCGTCCGCGGAGCGCCTGGACCGAGGAAGATGCCCCGGCACCGGCCAGCGTGTACGGACGAACCAAGCTGGCCGGAGAGCGGGCCATCCGGGAATCCGGGGCTCGGGCGATCATCCTGCGCACCGCCTGGCTGTACAGCTGCCTGCCGGGAAACTTCCTGAGCGCCATCATCGGCCGCGCGGCCCGCGGCGAGGCATTGCGCGTGGTCAGCGACCAGGTCGGCTCGCCGACCTGGGCAGGCAGCCTGGCGGAAATGACGAAAGCGGTGCTGCAAAGCGGTACCATGACGACAGATTCGCGGATCCTCCATGCGGTCAACCGGGGCCAGATGAGCTGGCATGAATTCGCGCAATTGGCGGTGACAATGGCGGTCGAGCGAGGCCTCATCGAACGGCCGGTCGAGATCGAGCCGATCTCGTCTGCCCAGTGGCCGCAGCGCGCCGAGAGGCCGCGATGGTCGGTGCTCGAGCCGGGCGCCCTGGAACGTCTGGTCGATCACCCGGTTCCAAGCGTCGAGCAGGCGCTGACTCAGTGCATGAATGAATGGAAAGCCCGAACATGCTGATTCCCGTAATTCTTTCCGGTGGCGCCGGAACCCGTCTCTGGCCGGTCTCGCGCAAGGCCCATCCCAAGCCGTTCATGCGCCTGGCCGATGGCCAGACGCTGGCCGGGAGCACGCTTCAGCGTGCGCTGAGAGTGGCCGATGCAGACACCACGCTGACCGTGACCGGTCGAGAGCATTATTTTCTGACCCGCGATCTGTATCGGGAAACGACCACGCACGGCAGCCACCACTTTCTGCTGGAGCCGTCGGGTCGCAATACGGCGCCGGCGATCGCGGCGGCCGCGCTGTGGGTGCGCGAGCGCTTTGGCGCGGATGCCTTGATGCTGGTGCTGCCCGCAGATCACCTGATCCGCGATCAGGAGGCATTCGAACAGGCAGTGGCTCGGGCGGCGCGGCTGGCGGCCGCGAACTGGCTGACCTGTCTGGGTATCAGCCCCACGCACGCCGAAACCGGGTACGGCTACATTCGTGCCGGAGTCGAGTTGGCAAGCGACGGCAGGGTCATTGACGCGTTCGTCGAAAAACCCGACGAGCAAACCGCCCGGCGATATTACGAATCCGGACGCTATCTCTGGAACGGTGGAATGTTCTGCTTCAAGGCCGAGGCGGTGCTGGACGCCCTCGAGCTGCATGCGCCCGACATCAGTCGCGGCGTTTCTTTGACCTGGGAGCAGACCGATCGTGCGGCCGAGCCGGTGGAGCTGGATTCGGCCGCTTTCGCCGAGGTCCGTGCCGACTCCATCGATTTCGCCGTCATGGAGAAGGCCGACCATCGAGCCGTAGTGCCCGTCTCCTGTGGCTGGAGCGATATCGGCTCGTGGCAGGCGATCAGCGAACTCTACGAAAGCGACGCCCTGGGTAATCGAGTCCGTGGCGAGGCGGTCCTGATTGATGCCAGCAACACGTTCGTCCAGGGCGAGAAACGCCTGGTCGCCGCCGTAGGCGTGGACAACCTGCTGATCATCGATACCGGTGACGCGGTGCTGGTCGCCGGCCGGGACCGCGCCCAGGACGTCAAGGCAGTGGTCGAAGAACTCAGCCGGACCCAGCATGAGTCGGCAACCTATCATCGGACGGTCCATCGGCCCTGGGGTAACTATACGGTGCTCGAAGACGCCCCCGACTGCAAGGTCAAGCGTCTCGTGGTTCGACCCGGCGGCGTGTTGTCGCTGCAGCGGCATCGGCATCGCAGCGAGCACTGGTCGGTCGTTGCCGGCATGGCCACGGTCCGAATCGACGAGGAACAGCTGCTGCTCGGGCCGGGCGAGACGGCGCGCATAGCCGCCGGTCAGCTGCACCGCCTGGAAAACAAGGGCGACGATGAGGTCCATATCATCGAGGTGCAGACCGGGTCGTATTTTGGCGAGGATGACATTGAACGTCTGGAGGATATCTATGGTCGTGTCTAGACATTGTGGTGCGGGCGTGCTCTTCCTGCTGCTCACTTCGCTGCTGTCGGCACCGGTTCTGGCTGGTGAGGAGGGGGAAGCGGCCGCGATGGAGTGGCGTGAGCAGCGCCTCGAACGCCTCACCGCACCGTTCGGATGGCTGAGTCTGGTCGCGCTTGAGTTTCTCGCAGATGGCGCCTGGGACGTCGGTTCGGCCGCTGACAATCCGGTCCGATTGCCCTCGGGGCCGGACCGCTGGGGAACGGTGATCGTGGAGGGCCCGCAGGCCTGGTTCGAGCCGGAGTCCGGCGCGGAAGTATGGCTCGAGGAAGATGCTCCGGTGCCGTCCCGGCTGGAACTGGTGGTTGGCGGTGATGATCCGGCAACCCGGGTCCATGCCGGAACCGGCTGGTTCGAAATCGCGCGTCGGGGCGACCGGCTGGTGTTGCGTGCGCGCGACAGCGAGGCCGCCACACGCCGCGAGTTCCAGGGGCTGGACTACTTCGATTTCAACGCCGACTGGCTCGTTGAGGCCCGCTGGGAGCCGCATCCGGAAGATGCAACCATCCCGATCGCCGATGTGCTGGGAGAGCTGCGCGATCAACCGAATCCCGGTCGCGCCGTATTCGAGTTCGAAGGACAGCAGTACCGTCTGGAAGCCCTGGCCGCCGACGAGCAGTTGTTCTTCATCTTTGCCGACCGGACCTCTGGCCGTTCGACCTACGGCCTGGGTCGGTTCCTGTACTCCAGCCTTCCCGAAGGAGGTCGCGTCGAGCTGGATTTCAATCGTGCCTACAATCCACCGTGCGCGTTCAATGCCTACACGACCTGCCCGCTGCCGCCGCCGGAGAACCGACTGGACGTACCGGTCGAGGCGGGCGAACTGCGCTACCGGGGAAGCGGGGGGGTTCGACCCGAGGACCTTTCCGGCTGATTCGCGGACGATATCGGAGCCACCGGCAAGAGGGTCGGTGGCTCCGGATACCGGTCTTGCGGTCGGTCACTCTCCAGGGGAATCCTCGAGCGCGATGCGGTCGCGGTTGCGGTCGACGGTCGCCAGACCGACACCGCTGACGTTGACCAGCTCGTCGATGTGGGTGAACGGCCCGTTTTCCTCGCGATAGGCGACGATGGCCTCGGCCCGGGCGTGACCGACCCCGGTCAAGCCGTCGGCCAACTCCTCGGCCGTTGCCGTGTTGATGTTGACCGGGGCCTGCTCGGCCATGGCCATGCCGGCCAGGGCGAGAGCGAAGAACAGAGCGGCGATGGTTTTGTTGATCATGTCGATTTCCTCCAAAGGTGTGAGTCTGGATTGTTTGAGTTGACGCCGAATGGCTTTTCGGCGACAGGACAAAGACTAAACAGGGCTGCCGGGTCCGCGCAGTCGCCAAACGCCGCGGCGATCCGTGCGATTGATCCTCTGGTTCGACGTGGTTTTCGGCTTATCAGGTTTTGAGAAATCGACCTGTTTCAATACGGGTGTCGTCCATCCAGACCTGTAGGAGATTTCTCATGACAACCACTGCCAGTCCGCGCCAGTTTCGCGAGGAGATCGTCGGTCGAACGATCAGCGGCGTGATCGCGCGCCCCGGCAAGGCCGGCGAGCCCCCGGTCGTTCTGATGTTGCGCTTCGACGACGGCAGCGTTGTCGAGTTCGTCTCACCGCGCAGCGATCGCCTGCTCAAGCGATCGCTGCGCGGTGGTCGCTCCGCGACGGTCGAACTCCTTGAACGGAACGATGGATCGGAGGCGGCGCAGCTGCCCCTGGAAGGCATGGCCCACTAGGAAGAAGGGCGCGTGGCCGGCTTATCCACAAAAGCTGTGGATAAGCCTGTGAACAGGCCCGCGGGGAGAGGGGAGTTATCAGTCCTTCGCCCAATTGGTCATTCTTTATACAGTAATTAAAAAGTCAATATAATCATATATTTGATAGTTGACAGGGGAGGATTGAGCAGCGATAGCCGGCGTCATGAAAGTGTCAATTCCGGAATCAGGCAGTTGTGCATAACAACCCGAATAACTACTTCATCATTCGCCGCCAACTCATTGAATGTTCGTCGCCGCCATCGGGCAGCCGATTTCATCGGGCCAGCGCATCAGGTCCTCCAGCAGCGAGCGCTTTTCGGGATGCTCGCTCAGCAGCCGGCTGACTTCGGCCTGGTAGTCGTGCAGGCGGATGCTGGCCAGATCCGGGTCGTCGATGAGACGGCGTCGGCGGTACTCGGCCCAGCGCGCCTTTTCGGTTTCATCCAGGCTTTCCGGCCAGCCGCGCGCGCGGTAGCGAAACAGCAGGGTATTGAGCCGTTCGTCGCTGAAAGGCTTGCCCAGCGCGGCCAGATCCGCGCCCGTGAGGGTTCGAACACGATCGCGCACGGCTTGATCGGTTCGCGGGGTGAAGCCGCTGTACAAGTCGATTTCGGGGTCGGACGTCGAGCGCGCTCGATCCTGCCCGAACAGCCGCAACAATCGATCGCGAAAGTCCGCAGCCTCGTCGATGCGTTGCGCATGTCGACGGATGTCGCCAGGGTCCATAGCCAGGCGATCGGCCGCGCCAGCGTCCAGGACGTTCATCGGGGAGAGCATTGGACAGCGATTGCTGCGAATCAGCTTGACCGGCAAACGCTGGTGGCCCGGCGGAAGATCGGCCGCCGGCGTCCACAACAGATCGGCCAGCTCGTCCGGGTCCAGATCGAGAAAGGGGGCCGGGTTTTCACGCAGATTCCAGACCACCCACTGGGATCGTATCTGCGGGTGTTGGCCGAGCGGCAGTATGGGAGCGGTGGCGCACCACTGGGCCGGCAGCCGGGCGGAGGCGTGGAGCAACGGCTGGCCCGAGCGCAGCAGGCGATCGACCTGGTGACGCTCGCGCAGTCCCAGCGCCCATTGCCACAAGCGCGGCTGGGCCGACCGGATCAGCCGGGCCAGTCCCAGCGTCGCTTCCACGTCGGCCAGGGCGTCGTGGGCGCGGCTGGTGTCCATGCCGTTGGCCTGAGCCAGATCCTCGAGCCGAAAGCTGGGGGTGCCGTCTTCCCGATCCGGCCACTGCAGTCCGGCCGGACGCAGGGCGCGCGTGAGGCGGGTCAGGTCGATCAGGTCAAAACGGCTGTTTCCGTTGGCAAATTCGCGCGCGTAGGGATCGAAGAAATTGCGCCAGAACAGATGCCGGCTGACTTCGTCGTCGAAGCGGAAATTGTTGTAGCCGACGCTGCAGGTGCCGGGGCGGCTCATTGCTTCGAAGACCATTCCGGCGAACTCATGCTCGACAACACCGCGCTGGCGGGCCAGCTGGGGTGTGATCCCGGTGATCATGCACGCGGCAGGCTGGGGCAGCATGTCTTCGCCGGGCTGGCAGTAGACGACCAGCGGCGCTTCGATCGGTTCGAGATCGGTATTGGTGCGCAGCGCGGCGAACTGCGCCGGTCGGTCTCGCCGTGGGTCGGCCCCGAAGGTTTCATAGTCGTGCCAGAGAAAGGTGTCGGTCATTCAGGTTCCGTCCGGTCTGTCATCCTGACAGCGTACAAGAGATGTTCGCTTGATGGCCATGGCGCTCTAGTATGATTGCCGCAGTCAAATGATCGAGATCGAAACATGAGTCATCAAGCCACGTTCGGGGCCGGTTGTTTCTGGGGAGTGGAGGCGCGCTTTCGAGACGTGCCCGGCGTCATCGACGCCGCCGTAGGCTACATGGGCGGTCACGTCGACCAGCCAAGCTACGAACAGGTCTGTACCGACACGACCGGCCACGTCGAGGTGGTTCAGGTCGTCTACGACCCGGAGCAATGCGATTATTCGCGCCTGGTCAGGGCGTTTTTTGCCATGCACGATCCGACCCAGGTCGATCGTCAGGGTCCGGACACGGGCAGCCAGTACCGTTCGGTCATTTTCAGCCACGACCCGCGCCAGACCGAAATCGCCGAGCAGGTCCGGGCCGAGATGGACGCGTCCGGGCGCTTTCCGCGCCCGATCGCGACCCGGATCGAGCCGGCCCAGACCTTCTGGAAAGCCGAGGACTACCACCAGCAGTACCTGGCTCGTCGCGGCGCAAGCTGTTCGCTCTGACATCCATGTCGACCCGGGATGATCTGGACGCGTCCGGGCGCCTGCTTCTGCTTCGACACGGTCAGGGCATGCTCGGCACCGAGGATTACGATCGCCTGTCGGAATCCGGGCGGCGCCAGAGCACGCTACTTGGCGAGCGGCTGGGGGCGGAGCTGGAGGTGGGCTGGGCGGCCTGGAGTGGATCGCTGCGGCGCCACCGGCAGACCCTGGAATCGCTCGAGGTAAACGGGGCGGCGTTCATCGATCCCAAGCTGAACGAATACCGCGTCGACCAGCTCATGCAAAGCGCCCTGGCCCAGGCGTCGGAGCTGCGCCTCGAGGTTCCCGAGCAGCACGCCTTCGCCGACCCGGTCGCCTTTCTGGAGACCTTTCTGGCCTGGTTTCCGAACGTTCTGGATCATTGGCAAAGCGGCCGGCTGGTCGATGCAGCCAACGGCACCTGGGCTGCTTTCCGGGTCAGGGCACTGGCGCCGGTGAACGCGTGGAAGCAGGAACTGCAGCAGGGCAGAAACGTGGTCGTGGTGACGTCGGCCGGGATCATCAGCACGATCGTGTCCGACCTGCTGGGCCGGGGCCTGGCCTGGCAGCGCGAACTCAACGTCAGCCTGTACAATGCGTCGGTAACCGAGTTGAGTCTGGACGCCGGGGCGAGCTGGCGGCTCGAGCGAATCAACTGCGTGTCTCACCTGGAGCCGCACGATCTGGTGACCCTGGCCTGATCGACCCGGACCGCCGGCCGGTCCGTTGTACTATCTTATTTTTTAGGAGGGTCTGTGAGTCAGCCTGTCGTCATCATCACCGGATCGTCGCGGGGCATCGGTCGTGCCGCCGCCGAGCTGATGAGCCTGCGGGGCTATCGCGTCGTGGTTTCCAGCCGCAGCAGGGAAACCGCGGAGCCGGTCGCCGAAGCCATTCGCCAGCGTGGCGGCCAAGCGCATGCGGTGGCCTGCCACATCGGCCACGAGGAGCAGCTCGACGGGCTGATCGGCGAGGCGGTGGATCACTTTGGTCGGCTCGATGCCGTGGTCATGAATGCGGCCAGCAACCCGGTCTACGGGCCGTCCGATCAGGTCGATCAGAAAGCCTTCGACCTGATCATGCGCAACAACGTCTACAGCGCCATGCGTCTGGCCCACCTGGCCCGACCGCATCTGAAGGCGGCCGGCGGCGGAGCGGTGGTCCTGGTGTCCTCGATCGCCGGCTTGTTCGGCAACCGCCTGATCGGCGTCTACGGGATGTCCAAGGCCGCCGAAAACCAGCTGGTCCGCAATCTCGCCCTGGAACTGGGCGGCGATGGAATCCGGGTCAATGCCGTCGCACCCGGCCTGGTCAAGACCGATTTCGCTCGCGCTCTGCTCGACGATGAGCGCATGGTGCGGTACTTCGAAACCACGACGCCGCTGCGAAGACTGGCCGAGCCCGACGACATCGCCCGCGTCATCGCCTTTCTGTGCGGCGAGGATTCCGGCTGGCTTTCCGGTCAGGTCATCACCGCCGACGGCGGTCTGTCGGTGACCGGGGGGTTCTAGTGACCCCCGTCGCTCCCCGGGTATCGCGCAGCGTCAGGGTGCCGACGCGACTCGTCGGCGCGTTATCTTGCGGCCTCCTGGCCGTGCTGATGGCGCTGCTGGCCTGGGTCGAACCGGTTCGAGCTCAGGTGTACACCTACGTGGACGAAAACGGAATCACCGTGTTCACCGACCGCAAGCCCGATACCAGCCGCTATCGGGTCCGGAATCTGGGCTGTTTCGGAACCTGCCGGACCGGCGTGGACTGGGAGAAAACCCCCTTGTTCAACGGCAGTTTCGAGGCCGAGATCAATGCGGCAAGCGATGTGTTCGGCGTCGATCCGGCCCTGGTTCGGGCCGTGGTCCACGCCGAATCCTGGTTCCAGCCGGACGCGGTCTCGCATGCCGGTGCCCAGGGCCTGATGCAGCTGATGCCGGACACGGCACGACGATTCGGTGTCGTCAACCCGTTCGACCCGGTCGACAACATCACCGGGGGCGTGGCCTACCTGGCCTGGCTGCTGGCTGAATTCGACCAGGACCTGACCCGGGTGCTCGCGGCCTACAACGCCGGCGAGAATGCGGTTCGCAGGCATCAGGGCGTGCCGCCGTTCGCGGAGACACGCGAGTACGTTCGACGGGTGGAAATTCTCCTGCGTCGGTATCGGGGCTAGTGGCCCGCTAGTCAGCGCGGTGCGCGCCAGGGATCGTGATGGGGAAGTGGGCTGCGGCAGGGTTGCCGTGTCAACGAGCCGGCATCAACGCACTACCGTTACCGTGCAGCGGGCAAAATCGACCACCCGTTTGGCGACCGAGCCCATCAACAGGCGTTCGAACATCCCCTTGCTGCGGTGACCGACCACGATGTGATCGGCTTTGATCCGTCCGGCCAGATCGAGCAGTTCTTCGACCGGATGGCCCTCGAGCAGGTGGGGGGTGGGGGTCAGGTTTGCGGTGCCGGCCAGATCGAGCATGTGCTCAAGGTGCGCCTGCATTCGGCGGCGAACGCCGTCGGTCAGGGCCTCTCTGTCGGAAGGTTCTGCCAGTTCGATCTCGGCGCTGTAGACGGCAGCACAGAGGTGCAGTTCCGCGCCCGACCATCGAGCCAGATCGAGCGCAAATCGAAACGCCTTTTCCGCCTGGGCTGAGCCATCAACCCCGGTCAGTATGCATCGAGCCATGGACGGCCGCCTCGGGTTTGAACCAGCCTGCATAGTGCCCGGCCGGGTCAGGCGCCCATGCCGCGCACGTGCTGGTTGAGGCGCGATTTGTGCCGGGCTGCCTTGTTGGCGTGCATAATGCCCTGCGAAACGGAACGGTCGATGGCTGGTACGGCCGCCTGGAAAGCGGCTTCGGCGGCGGTCTTGTCGCCGGACTCGATGGCCCGCAGCACCTTCTTGATTTTGGTGCGAACATGAGAGCGCAGTGCTGCATTTCGCTGGCGATGTCGCTCGGCCTGGCGAGCCCTTTTGCGGGCGGAGACGCTATTGGCCACGTATTACTCCTGAAGTTGGTCTGGTGTAAGAAAGATAAGCCGGGTATTGTGGAATGGAAACGGGATCGAGTCAAGCAGATTGCGCGTTCGAGGGTTTCGGACCCGGAAGGATCGCATGAGCCTCCTGCGCTCGACTGTCAATTTCGGCTCGATGACGCTGATTTCCCGCATTCTGGGGTTCGCGCGGGATGTCGTCCTGGCCCGCTGGTTTGGCGCCAGCGCGGCCACCGATGCCTTTTTCGTCGCCTTCAAGATTCCCAATTTCCTGCGCCGGCTGTTCGCCGAAGGCGCATTCTCGCTGGCCTTCGTGCCGGTCCTGGCGGAGTACCGGGAGCGCGGCGATGCGGCCGAGCTCAAGGGCCTGATCGACGCGACGACCGGCGCCCTGCTTTCGGTATTACTGGTTATTACCGCGCTCGGTATGCTCGCTGCACCCTGGCTGGTCAGGATCTTCGCGCCCGGATTCATCGCCGATCCCGAGCAGCTGGCCCTGGCCAGCGAAATGCTCAGGGTGACCTTCCCCTACCTGTTGTTCATCGCCCTGACCGCGCTGGCCGGCGGCATCCTCAATACCCTGGGTCGTTTCGCGCTACCGGCCCTGACCCCGGCACTGCTCAACCTGGCCATGATCACGGCGGCGGTGGGCTTCAGCGGCTACTTTGCCGAGCCGGTGAAAGCGCTCGCCTGGGGGGTCCTGGTCGCCGGCGTGCTGCAGCTGGGCGTGCAGTTGCCCGCCCTGGCCAGGCATGGAGTGTTACCGCGTCCCTGGCCCGATTTTTCCCACCCGGGCGTCCGCCGCATCCTGCGCCTGATGGTGCCCACCTTGTTTGGCTCGTCGGTGGCCCAGATCAGCCTGCTGCTGGACGTGCTGATCGCCTCCTTGCTGATCTCCGGCAGTCTCAGCTGGTTGTACTACGCGGATCGACTGATGGAGTTTCCGCTGGGCCTGTTCGGCGTGGCCTTGTCGACCGTCATTCTGCCCAGCCTGGCCAGTCTGCACGCGCGCGGCGCCGCGGTCGGGTTCCGGGCGACGCTGGAGTGGGCGCTGCTGCTGGGAATCCTGATTGGTGTGCCGTCGGCGGTGGGTCTTGCCGTGCTGGCAGAGCCGGTCACGGTCACGCTGTTCCAGTACGGTGCGTTTGATCTCGCGGATGTCCGCATGGCCTCGGTGGCGCTGGTTGCCTACTGCCTCGGGCTGCCGGCTTTCATCGGCGTGAAAATCCTGGCCCCGGCCTTTTTCTCGCGCCAGGACACGCGCACGCCGGTGCGGATCGCGATCACGGCGCTGGCCGTGAACATGGTTTTGAACGTGGTGTTCGTGCTGCTCCTGACCTGGCACCTGGCCGGCGGCGATTTCGGGGCCGGTTTGTTCGCCACGCTGGCGGCGCATCCGGGCGCTCACGCGGCCCTTGCCCTGGCCTCGAGCGCGTCCGGCTGGCTCAATGCCGTGCTGCTGTGGCGCAATCTGCGCCCGGCTGGCCTGGCCCCGGTGGTGCCGCTCAAGCGCATCGGTCAGGTGCTCTTCGGCTGCCTGGCCATGGCCCTGGTGGTGGCTGTCGGGATCCCGGAAACGCAGGACCTGGCCGCGCTCGGGCCGGCCGGACGTGCCGGCTGGCTGGCCGGCGCCGTGCTCACCGGCGCGCTCGTCTACGGCCTGGTGCTGGTCATGCTGGGCGTGCGGCCTCGGCACCTGGCCCGGCCGGCGCGGGTGTCGAGCGATCCGGGGTGAGACTGCATACCCAGGGGTACGCAATTCATCCGGCAATCCAGTGGACTGCCGGGTCAACAGATGTCGGTCAGCGCCGTGGAGAAGGCGCGATTTCCGTTCTTGAAGCGGGTTCGCGCCGCGGGATCCTTGAGGGCCTCGTCCAGGGCGGTCACCAGTTCGTACTGGCGGCTGTCCAGGCCGGCCTGGTCAAGAGCCTCGATCAGCCCGGCCAGCCCGCCTTCATGAACCCTGGCCAATGCGGTCAACTGGGGGTGACCCAGGTCCGGATTCTCCGGGTCATTGAAAGAGGCCTCGCAGGCCTCGCGCGAGAGCGAGTGGTAGGCGCGGCAGCTCAAGGGGCGGGCGGCATAGACGCTGCAGCGCCCATCGATGAGGTTGGGGCAGGCCAGGTTGGTCTGGAGAATCGTGCCGGGGTCGAGACCGCGCAGCGTTTCGGCCGTGGCGGTCACCCGCTGCCGGAATTGCTCGAACGCGTCGGTCGAAGCCTGTTCCCCCATCCAGTCGATCACCGCGAAGACTTCCGGGGCCGTGCACAGAACTCTCAGGTGGCAGCAAAAGGCGCAGCCGGCGCGACAGGCGAGCGGGCCGCGATCCGTGCGCGGGAGGCTTCGGGTCTGCTCCTCGATCAGGCGCTGGGTCTGGCGCAAGGCCTGATGACTGCCCTTTTGCAAGGCCGTCCGGCTGCGTTCGCGGCCGAGTTCGGTGATTTTCAGACGCAGGGTCTGGTAACGATCACTCATGATTTTGAGGTTTTGGATGCCATCGAGAACGGCGGTTCGCCGGACGAACCATGGTAGCGCACGCCAGGCCGGCAATCTTCGAAGCGCTGCCGACCCAAACCCGGTAGAATCGCGCGACCGCCCATGCAACTGATCCGCACACTTCAGCCAACCCCCTCGAGCGAGGGCGCCTGCGCGCTGGCCATCGGCAACTTCGATGGCCTGCACCGCGGTCACCAGGCGCTGATCGCTGCCGCGCGCGCGCGCGCTCCGGACCTTCAGTCCGCGCTGATGTGTTTCGAGCCGCTGCCGGCCACCTTGTTTCGCCCGGATCGCCCCGTTCCGCGATTGATGGGCGTGCGTGATCGCCTTCAAGCGTGTCGGCAGCTGGGTCTTGACCAGGTGTTCATGCCCCGCTTCGACCGCGCCTTTGCCGCTCTGAGTCCCGAGGCGTTCGTGGTCGAAGCGGTGGTCAAGGCGGCTCGGGCCCGGGTCGTGGTGGTCGGGGCCGATTTTCGCTTCGGCGCCCGCGCCGCCGGCGACGTGGCGCTGCTGGCGGAACTGGGCCAGCGCCACGGTTTCGAGGTGGAAGTGATCGCTCCGGTCCGCGAGCACGAAGAGAAAGTTTCCTCAAGCCGCATTCGGGCCCTGCTGGCCGGCGGAGAACTGGCTGCCGCCGCGGCCTTGCTCGGCAGGCCGTATCGGCTGTCCGGGCGAGTATTGCGCGGCCAGCAGCTGGGCCGACGGCTCGGTTTTCCCACGGTCAATCTGCGGCCGCCGCAGCCGCCGGCGCTTGCGGGCGTATTTGCCGTTCGGGTCAGCGGCTCGGGGTTCGATCGCCACCCGGCGGTTGCGAACCTCGGCCGCAGACCGACGGTGGCCGGCGACGGCTGGTTGCTGGAGGCGCATTTGTTCGACTGGGAGGGCGACCTGTACGGCCACCATCTTGACGTGGAGTTCGTGGAATGGCTTCGGCCCGAAGAAAAGTTTGCCTCTCTGGACGCGATGATGGTGCAGATGCACGATGATGCGGCCCGTGCCCGCGCCGTACTGGCGCCCTGAACACTGGAACAGCGCTTACACTAGCCCGATGGATTACAAAGACACGCTCAATTTGCCGCGTACGGCCTTTCCGATGAAGGCCTCCCTCGCTGCCCGCGAGCCGCAGATGCTCAAGCGATGGCAGGACGGTCAGCTGTATCAGCGCATCCAGGAAGCGACCGCCGGACGTCCCGGATTCGTTCTCCACGATGGTCCGCCCTACGCCAACGGCGATATCCATATCGGACACGCAGTCAACAAGATCCTCAAGGACTTCGTGGTGCGCTCGGCCCTTCTGGCCGGCTACCGTTCGCCGTACGTGCCGGGCTGGGATTGCCACGGCCTGCCGATCGAGCTGCAGGTGGAAAAAAAGGTCGGCAAGGTGGGCCAGAAGGTCGATGCGGCCACGTTCCGGCAGAAATGTCGCGAGTACGCCGATCGTCAGATCGAGAATCAGTCGGCCGACTTCCAGCGCCTGGGCGGTCTGGGCGACTGGGCGCGCCGCTACGCCACGCGCGATTTTCGCTACGAGGCGGACATGCTTCGCGCCCTGGCCCGTATCGTCGAGCGCGGTCACCTCAAGCGCGGCGTCAAGCCGGTGCACTGGTGCTTCGACTGCGGCTCGGCCCTGGCCGAGGCCGAAATCGAATATCAGGACAAGACCTCGACGGCGATCGACGTGCTGTTTCCGGCGCTCGATCCGGCGGTCCTGGCCGAGCGTTTCGGAACCGGGCCGCTCGGCGATCGGGCCGGGGTCTTGATCTGGACCACCACGCCCTGGACCATTCCCGCCAACCGCGCGGTCTGTCTGAATGGCGCGCTTTCCTACGTGCTGTTGCGCGGCCGCCAGGGCAGCCGGGTGGTGGAGTTGGTCGTGGCCGAAGATCTCCAGTCCGCGGTCTGTGCGCGCCTGGAACTGACGGCGGTCGAAGTGCTGGGTCGAGCCTTGGGCCAGGCCCTGGAGCACCTGCCGCTCAAACACCCGTACAACGGGTGCCAGGTGCCGCTGATCCTCGGCGATCACGTCACCACCGAGACCGGCACCGGAGCGGTGCATACCGCTCCCGGCCATGGTCAGGAAGACTTCGAGGTCGGCCAGCGCTACGATCTGGAGGTGTACAACCCGGTCGATGGTCGCGGCGTTTTCGTCGACGATACGCCCGTCGTGGCCGGTCAGTTTGTCTGGTCTGCCAACGAAACCCTGCTCGAGCACATGCGCGAGCAGGGCACGCTGCTGGCCGCCGAATCCTTCCAGCACAGCTATCCGCACTGCTGGCGGCACAAGACGCCGACCGCCTTCCGGACCACGCCGCAGTGGTTCATCTCCATGGACCAGGCCGAGCTGCGCGCCCAGGCGCTGGCGGCGATCGACCAGGTTCGCTGGGTGCCCGAGTGGGGCCGGGCGCGCATTCGAAGCATGGTCGAAACGCGCCCGGACTGGTGCATCTCGCGCCAACGCACCTGGGGTGTCCCGCTCGGCCTGCTGATTGATCGCGAGTCCCAGGAACCGCATCCCGACACGCCGGCCCTGCTCAAGCGGTTGGCCGGGATGGTCGAGCAGGAAGGCGTCGATGCCTGGTATCGCGCCGATATCGTCGAGCAGCTGGGCGCCGATCCGGATCGGTACGAGCCGGTCAGCGACATCCTGGATGTCTGGTTCGACTCGGGCGTGACCCATCACTGCGTACTGGATCAGGACGAGCGCCTCGGACGACCAGCCGATCTGTACCTGGAAGGCTCCGACCAGCATCGCGGCTGGTTCCAGTCCTCGCTGCTGACTTCGGTGGCCATGCACGGCAGCCCGCCGTACCGGCAGGTGTTGACCCATGGTTTTACCGTCGACGCCGAGGGGCGAAAGATGTCGAAGTCCCAGGGCAACGTCGTCGCCCCACAGCAGATCATGAATACGCTGGGGGCAGATGTCCTCCGGCTCTGGGTCGCCGCGGCCGACTACCGGCAGGAGATGTCGGTCTCGGAGGAGATTCTCAAGCGGGTTGCCGACGCCTACCGCCGCATCCGCAATACGGCCCGCTTTCTGCTCGGCAACCTGGCCGATTTTGATCCGGCCGGAAACGCGGTGCCGGCGGATCGAATGCTGCCGCTGGACCGGTACGCGGTCGACCTGGCGGCCCGTCTCCAGGGCGAGATCGTCGACGCCTACGCCGATTACCGATTCCTCCACATTTACCAGCGTCTGCACCATTTTTGCAGCTTGGATCTGGGTGCGTTCTACCTCGACATCATCAAGGACCGGCTCTACACGCTGCCGGCCGATCATCCGGCGCGACGCTCGGCCCAGACGGCCATGCAGCACATCCTCGAAGCGCTGGTGCGCTGGCTGGCGCCCTTGTGCTGCTTTACCGCCGAAGAAATCTGGGCCGAAATGCAGGGCGAGCGGGTCGATTCGGTGATGATGGCAACCTGGTACCCGGGCCTGAGCGAAATCGGCGACGAGGACCGCGTGTTCTGGCAACGCCTGCGCGCGGTGCGCGAAGTGGTCGGCCCGCGCCTGGAAGAACTGCGCCGCAGCAAGGCCATCGGTTCGTCGCTGGCCGCCGAGATCACCCTGCAGGCCGAGGGGGAACTGGCCGACGTGCTGGGCCGGGTCGGCGACGAGCTGCGGTTTTTCTTCCTTTCTTCCGACGTTCACCTGGGGCCGGTCGAGGGCGAGGCCGCCGAGGCCGAGATTCAGGGCCACCGCCTGCGGTTTTCGGTTCGCCCCACCGCACACGGCAAATGCATCCGATGCTGGCACCATCGCGACAGCGTCGGCAGTAACGCCGAACATCCCGAACTGTGCGGTCGCTGTGTGGACAACATCGGTTCCGCCGGCGAAACCAGGCGCTGGGGCTAGCGCGGCCATGCCGTCCATGCGCGCGACGCGCTACATGCTCTGGCTGGTCCTGGCGGTCGTGTTGCTGGGGCTGGATCTGTGGACCAAGGAGCTGGCCAGTCAGAATCTGGATCTGTATCGACCCCTGGCGGTGACCGGATGGCTGAACCTGACTCTGGCCCACAACGAGGGAGCGGCGTTCAGCTTCCTCGCCGGCGCGGGCGGTTGGCAGCGCTGGTTCTTCACCGCCGTCGCGCTGCTGGTCAGCGCGGTTTTGCTGGTCTGGCTGAAGCGTCTCCCGCAGGGTGCCCGGCTATTGCCGGTGGCCATCGTGATGGTCCTCGCCGGCGCACTGGGCAACATGATTGACCGGATTCGGCATGGCCATGTCGTCGATTTCATCGATATCCATTACCAGGGCTGGCACTGGCCGGCCTTCAACGTGGCCGACAGCGTGATCGTCATCGGCGTCGTCCTGTTGCTCCTGGAAGGCTTCATTCCCCGCCGGGAGCCCGGACCTGGGCCGAGGTGATTGGGGTCGGTGGCCGGGGGAGTATTCGCCCGGGTGAAAAAAAAGCCCCGGCCAGCGCCGGGGCTTTTCTTGACTCGCCGGGCGGGCGCCTGGATGCTCAGTCTTCGCCCATGAAGAACCCGAACAGGTGGAGCAGGCTGGAAAACAGGTTGTAGATCGAAACGAACAGGGTGACGGTCGCCATGATGTAGTTGCGTTCGCCGCCGCGCACGATCTGCTGGGTCTGGTACAGGATCAGGCCGCACATCAGCACGGCGAACATGGCCGATACCGCCAGCCCGAGCGCGCTCATCTGGAAAAAGATCGCGCCCAGTCCGGCCAGAAAGGCCACCAGAATGCCGACGAACAGGAAGGGGCCAAGGAAGCTGAAGTCGCGGCGTGTGACCATGGCGAACGCGGACAGGCCGACAAAGGCGACCGCGGTGGCGCCGAAGGCGGCAATGACCAGTTCGTGCCCGTTGCTGAACGCCGCGACATAGCTGTTGACGATGGGCCCGAAGGTTGCCCCCATGAAGCCGGTCAGGGCGAACACGCTGAGCAGGCCCCAGGCCGAGTTGCGCAGTGCCATGGTCAGGAAGAGGAGCCCGAAATATCCCCCCAGGGTCAGCAACACGCCCGGATAGGGCCAGTTGTTGGTCATGGCCAGGTAGGCCATGAAGGAGCTGAACAACAGGGTCATTGCCAGCAGATTCCAGGTGTTGCGCAGGACCTTGCGCGCGCCCTCGTCGATCTCGGCGCCTGCGCTGCGCGGAATGGTGGCTGTTCTCAGTCGTTCGTTCATGATCTTTGTGCGTCCTCGCTGCATGGGTTGATCCAGATTGCCCCGTCGCTGGGCAAGCCAATAGACCCGGATGATAACAGGAAGGTTTCATTTTCCGGTCAGGCTTTCTTCTCGATCCGCTCTGCGGTTATAATGGCGGGCTGATCCGAAGGGCCTGGTCGCGGGCCCTTCGGCGTTTCCAACCGCAAGACCGACAGAGTGAATCCGACCATGAGCAATGAATTCGAAGTATCGGCCGAACTGCGCGCTGATGTGGGGAAAGGTGCGAGCCGCCGCCTGCGTCGCGCTGGACGAGTTCCGGCCATCCTGTACGGCGGGGGTCGTGACCCGGTCAGCCTGACCGTCGATCACAACTATCTGCTCCGCGCAATCGAGGACGAGGCGTTTCGTTCGTCCGTTCTGGAACTGGTGGTAGACAGCGGCAAGCGCCAGAAAGTGATCCTCAGGGACCTGCAGCGGCATCCGTTCAAACCGCTGCTGACCCACGTGGACTTTTTCCGCGTTTCGGCCGGCCAGGCGCTGCGCATCGACGTGCCGCTGCATTTCGTCAACGAAGAGCACTCGCCGGCAGGGCGCAAGAGCGGCGTCGTGATTTCCCATCAGATCACCGAAGTGGAAATCGCCGCCACCCCTGAAAATCTCCCCGAGTACCTCGAGGTCGACCTGGCCGCACTGGAGCCCGGAGAGAGCATCCTGCTCAGCCAGATCGTACTGCCGGAAGGTGTCACCATTCCGATGCTGGAAGTCTCCGAGGACAACGACGCCTCGGTGGTTACGGCGCTGTTCATCCGCGAATCGCAGGGCACCGGCGAGCTGGCCGCGGCCGCCGATGCCGCCGCCGACATCGCGCCGGAAGTCGAGACCCTTGCGGATGCCGAAGAGGCGGACGACGAAGGCGAGGCGACCGATGCCGAAGGCGACGAAGACTCGGATTCGGGCGACGGCGAAGAACGCAAGGAAGATTGATCCAGGCCGCTCCGGCGACCGGTGATTGCTTGCCGTGCCTCAACGATGGTTAATCGCCGGGCTCGGCAATCCCGGCTCTCAATACGCCAAAACCCGGCATAACGCCGGGTTTTGGCTTCTGGATGCGCTCGACCGCCAGGCGCCGCTGGAGCTGCGCAGCGACCGGAAGTTTCATGGCCAGGTCGGCCGCCTGCGCCTGGCCGGCCTGGACGTGTTCTGCCTCAAGCCCGAGACCTTCATGAATGACTCGGGTCGCTCGGTTCGAGCGGTTTGTGATTATTTTGACGTTCCGGTCGGGCGCATTGTCGTTGCCTACGATGATCTGGATCTCCCGCCGGGCACGGTGCGCCTGAAGCGCGGCGGAGGCCACGGCGGACACAACGGCCTGCGCAGCCTGTTTGCCCACCTGGGCGGTCCCGGGTTCTGGCGAATCCGGATCGGGATCGGCCATCCGGGAACGCGAGAGGCGGTGACCCCCTGGGTGCTGTCTCGCGCCGGTCTCGAAGACGAAACAGCGATCATGGACTCGATCGAACGGGCCATTGCGGTGTTGCCGGATTTGCTGCAGGAGCGCCCCGAGCGCGCGATGCAGTCCCTGCACAGCGCCGGTTCTGACCAGAAGCAAAAAGGAGAGTAAGGCCAGTGGGTTTCAAGTGTGGCATCGTTGGCTTGCCCAACGTCGGCAAATCGACCCTGTTCAACTGCCTGACGCGGGCGGCGATCGCGGCCGAAAACTACCCCTTCTGCACCATCGAGCCCAACGTCGGCATGGTTCCGGTCCCGGATCCGCGCCTGGACGAGCTGGCCGCGATCGTGAAGCCGGAAAAAGTGGTTCCGACGATGATGCAGTTCGTCGACATCGCCGGACTGGTCGCCGGTGCGTCGCGGGGCGAAGGTCTGGGCAACAAGTTTCTGGCCCATATCCGCCAGACCGACGCGCTCGCCCACATCGTGCGCTGCTTCGAGGACGACGATGTCACCCACGTCGCGGGCCGCGTCGATCCGCTGTCGGACATCGAAACCATCGACACGGAGCTGGTGCTGGCCGACCTGGAGACCGCGGAGCGGGCGTTGGAGCGCGCGGTCAAGCAGACCCGGTCCGGCGACAAGGAGGCCAGGCGCCTGGCCGGCCTGCTCGAACGCGTGGTCGCGCACTTCGGCGCCGGCAGTCCGCTCAGGACGCTGGCGCTCGAGGCCGAAGAACGGGTCTTGCTTGGCCCGTGGCAGTTCATTACCGGCAAGCCGGTCCTGTACGTGGCCAATGTGGATGATTCGGGGGTCGAGGACAATGCGCTGGTTGACCGGGTACGCCGGCATGCGGCCGTCGAAGGTGCCGAGGTCGTGGTCTTGTGTGCGGCCCTGGAAGCGGAGCTGAGCCAGCTCGCACCGGCAGAGCAGGAGGAGTTCCTTGCCGATCTCGGCCAGACCGAGCCCGGTCTGGATCGCCTCATTCGTGCCGGCTACGGGCTGCTCGATCTGCTCACCTTTTTCACCGCCGGACCCAAGGAGGTGCGGGCCTGGACGGTTCGTCGCGGAGCCACGGCGCCGCAGGCGGCCGGGCGCATCCACACCGATTTCGAGCACGGATTCATCCGCGCCGAGGTGACCGCCTACGCCGACTACATCGCCTGTGCCGGAGAAGCCGGGGCCAAGGCGGCGGGGAAGCTGAGGCTGGAAGGGCGCGACTACGTCGTCGCCGAGGGCGACGTGATGCATTTCCGGTTCAACGTCTGAGCGCCGCGAGCCTGATTGCCCGAAATCGGACTGCATCCTGCTGTTGACTCGCGTAGCAGGATCAGCGACAATTGCGGGCTTCGTCTGGATTTGACGTTTTTTCGCGAGTTTCAAGCGTCGGGGCAGAACGGAGGGGTACTCAAGCGGTCAACGAGGGCAGACTGTAAATCTGCTGGCTATGCCTTCGCAGGTTCGAATCCTGCCCCCTCCACCACGATACGGCTCGGCGCGGAGGTGAACCGGAACACATTGCGGGTGTAGTTCAATGGTAGAACCTGAGCCTTCCAAGCTCATGATGTCGGTTCGATTCCGATCACCCGCTCCAGTATGACAGACCGCGCCCACGTAGCTCAGGCGGTAGAGCACTCCCTTGGTAAGGGAGAGGTCACTGGTTCGAGTCCAGTCGTGGGCACCAGTTAGGGTCGGCGTGCGCTTGCGCAACCGACCGGATGCAATCAGGAATCTTAACAAGGGAACGGAGTTTCGACGGATGTCCAAGGCAAAGTTTGAACGCACGAAGCCGCACGTAAACGTGGGCACGATTGGTCACGTTGACCATGGCAAGACGACGCTGACGGCGGCGCTGACGAAGGTGTGCGCGGAAGCGCGCG
>PWJA01000050.1 GCA_003560975.1 Gammaproteobacteria bacterium | reverse complement strand
GAGGCGACCACGCGCCGCCTGTGCGAAATCGACGTGCCGATCCTGGAGCTCAACCACACCGGCGATCTCGAGCTCTACATCGACGGCGCCGACGAGGTCGACGAGCACTTGCGCCTGATCAAGGGCGGCGGCGGTGCCCTGACCGGCGAGAAGATCATCGCTGCGGCCAGCCGTCGTTTCGTGTGCATCGTCGATGAATCGAAGTGCGTCGGGACGCTGGGCGAATTCCCGCTGCCGGTCGAGGTGCTGCCCATGGCCCGAGCCTTTGTCGCCCGCAAACTGGTCGGTCTTGGCGGCCGCCCGGAACTGCGCGACGGATTCGAAACCGACAACGGCAACCTGATTCTCGACGTGCGCAAGATCGATCTGGTCGATCCGGTCCGGATGGAGTCCGAGATCAACCAGATTCCGGGCGTGGTGACCTGCGGCCTGTTTGCCCGTCGTCCTGCGGATGTGGTTCTGGTTGCAGGCGAGAGCGGTATCCGCCGCCTCGGCTGAGTGGTTCCCTGCCAGCGCATGAACACCGCCTTGGCGGCTCGGTTGAGCGTTGCGCCGATGATGGACTGGACCGACCGCCACTGCCGGTTCTTCCATCGCCAGCTCAACGGCGGCGCCTTGCTGTACACGGAAATGGTGACCACCGGCGCCGTGATTCACGGCGATCGCGATTACCTTCTGGGCTTTGATCCGGCCGAGCATCCGATCGCCCTGCAGCTGGGCGGCAGCGATCCGGACGACCTGGCCCGAGCCGCGCGGATTGGCGCGGACTACGGCTACGACGAGATCAACCTGAACGTCGGCTGTCCTTCCGAGCGCGTCCAGAAGGGCAGCTTCGGCGCCTGTCTGATGAAGGAGCCGGAGCTGGTCCGCGACTGCATGGCGGCCCTGCGCGAGGCCGTGCAGGTGCCGGTCACGGTCAAGACCCGGATTGGCGTCGACGAGCACGACAGCGTTGAATTCCTGCACGAATTCGTCGCCACGGTCGCCGAAAGCGGCGTCGACACCTTCATCCTTCACGCCCGCAAGGCCTGGCTGAAGGGCCTGAGTCCGAAACAGAACCGCGAGATTCCCGCGCTGGCCTACGACCGGGTCCATGCGCTCAAGGCGGCCTTTCCCGAGCTGCGCATCGTTCTGAACGGCGGGCTGGTCGAGACCGGTCCGGCTTTGGCTGAACTGACCCGTGTCGACGGGATCATGCTCGGTCGAGCGGCCTACCAGAATCCGTGGATTCTGGTCGAGATCGGGCAGGCCCTGGGTCTGCCGGTCGCCGAGTCGCGCAGCGCGGTTGTGGAAGTCATGGCAGACTATGCGGCCGACCACATCGCCCGCGGTGGTCGATTGCAGCAGGTGGCCCGCCACATGCTCGGGCTGTACCACGGCCGCCCCGGAGCGAAGCGGTGGCGCCAGCTGCTCAGCCAGAACATGCATCGCCCGGATGCTGGTCCGGAGTTGCTTGGCAAGGCGTGCCCCGAACCGGCCCACGCCGGATGACCGTGACCGTCCAGGTGAGCTTGATGGGAGACCGGATCAAATGATTGTCCGAACGCCCGCGTCGTTCCGCGAGCAACTGCGCGCCGGCTGGCTGAAAAGCGACAGCCCGGCCATTCCGCGCGCCTGTTTTCTGGTCGAGCCCAGCGGGTTCCGGCTCTCGGAGCAGACCGCGCGCGACAACGTGTACATGGATCTGAACGTGGCCGTGGATCCGGGTCGAGCCCTCGATCAGCACCGGCGGCTGAGCGAGCGGATTACCGCCTGCGGCATCCCCGCGGTCCGTTTCCCGGGCCACTCGACGACCCCGGACGAATTGTTTCCCAACAACGTCTTCGCCAGCATTCCGGGACGTTCCATCATCGGTGCGATGCGCTATCCCGAGCGACAGCTGGAAGCCGGACGCAGTGACATCCGTGCGTTCTTCACCCAGCTGATGGGCTACGAGGAAGTCGATCTGTCGGAGCGTGACCTGGTCGCCGAGCTGACCGGCGCCCTGGTGATTGATCGGTCCCACCGGATTGGCTACTGCGGCATGAGTCAGCGCGTCGACGAGGCCGGTTGCCAGGCCATGCACGAGGCGTTCGACCTGGCCCTGACCTTCCGTTTCGACCTCAAGCCGACCGAGTACCACACCAACGTGGTCATGGCCGTGCTGGCCTCGCGGGCGCTGGTCATCTGTCCCGATGCCTTCGCCGATCCGGAGGTGCCGGCCGCGATCGCCGCAGCCTACCCGGATCAGGTCCTCGAGATTACCGATGAGGAGAAACAGGCCTTTGCCGGCAACTGCATCGCGCTGAATTTCAAGGACTTGTTCATGAGCCAGACGGCAATCGATGCGCTGGCCCCGGAAAAACTCGAGCGTTTGAAGCGCTGGCGTTTCGATATCCACGGCGTGGAACTCGATGAAATCGAGAAAGCCGGCGGCAGCCTGCGCTGCTGTGTGGCCGAAATCTATTAAAGAAAGGGTTCAGACGCGATTCAGCGCCAGCGCCTACAATCCATGGGTATTCGTTCGAGGAGTCTGAGCCGTGTTCCGCCCGTTGTCCCGCATCCTGACCGCTGCCATGCTGGCCATTTCCATGGTCGTTGCGGCCTGGGCCATGAGCCTGGAAGAGGCGGCCGAGCGGGTGGCGCGCCAGTACGATGCCCAGGTGGTTTCGGCCCACACCATCGAGCGCGACGGGCGGCGCATTCACGTCATCCGGATCCTGACCCGGGACGGCGTGGTCCGAACCATTCGGGTTCCGGCGGACGGGCGATAGGAGGGCCAGGCGCATGCGGATCCTGGTGATCGAGGACGAAACCGAGCTGCGCGAGCTCATGGGCCGGGCCCTGAAAAAGGAGGGGTTCGCCGTCGATTTGTGTGCCGACGGCACCGAGGGCCTGTTTTTTGCCACCGAGTACCCGGTTGACCTGGCCATCATCGACCTGGGGTTGCCCGAAGTCAGCGGCATGGAGATCATCCGGGCCGTGCGCAGCAAACAGCGCAAGTTTCCCATCCTGATCCTGACCGCGCGCTCGGACTGGCAGGACAAGGTCGAGGCGCTGGAGCGCGGAGCCGACGACTACGTGACCAAGCCGTTTCGGCTCGAGGAGGTCATGGCGCGGGTCCACGCCCTGTTGCGCCGCACTGGCGGTCATGCGGCACCGGAAGTCAGCTTTGGTCCTCTGCGGGTCAACCTGTCGGCCCAGGACGTGCGCCTGAACGACGAACTGCTGGACCTGACCAGCTTCGAGTACAAGGTGCTGGAATATTTCGCCCTGCACCCGGACCAGGTGATCTCGAAGATGGAGCTGAACGAGCATCTCTACGATGAGGATGCCGACCCCGACAGCAACGTGATTGAAGTCATCGTCGGCCGCCTGCGCAAGAAGATCGACCCCGACGGCGGCTGGCAGCCGATCGAGACCTTGCGTGGCCGAGGATATCGCTTCCGCGCGGACCGGGATTGATCTGCCGGGGTGGTGGCCGAGGCAACACCGTCAGCGCCCTCTTTGCTGCTGCGCCTGCTCATCAGCGCCGGTCTGGCATTGCTGGTCTCGCTGGCGCTCGTCGGTGTGGCCGTGGACCGGGGCTTTCGCGGCGCCAGCGAGGGAGCCATGCAGGAGCGTCTGGCCTCGACGGTCTTCTTGCTGCTGTCGACCATCGATCTGGATCCGGCCGGTGAGCCGACGATATCGGAGGCGCTCGCCGAGCCGCGCCTGGACCAACCCGGTTCCGGGCTGTATGCCGGGGCGATCACGCCGTCCGGTGACTGGAAGTCGCCCTCGCTCTACGGCCTGATCGAGCCGCCGCGCGCGCGCCTGATCGAGCGCAACCAGACGCTGTTTCGAGGCCCGGACACGGCCGGAAACTACTACGTGTACGCCATGGGTCTGGGCTGGGAGCAGCCGAACGGGGAGATCCTCGATCTGACCTTGTGGGCGGCCGAGGATCCGGAGCGTTACCGTGCCGAGGTGGCCGCGTTTCGAACCGATCTCTGGCGCTGGCTGGTGCTGGCGGCCGTCCTCGTCATCGCCGCCCAGGTCGTGGTCCTGGTGCTGTTTCTGCGCCCGCTGCGTCGGGTAGCCCAGGAAGTGCGCGACATCGAGGCCGGCGAGCGCACGGGCCTGAGTGCGTCTTATCCGCGCGAACTCCAGCCGCTGACCGCCAACCTGAACGCCTTGCTGGCCACCGAACGCGACAACGCCCGCCACTATCGGGAGGCCCTGGCCGATCTGGCCCACGCGCTGAAGACGCCGCTCGCGGTCCTGCGCACCCGCCTGGAAACCGCTGGCGGCGAGCGCCACGGCCAGCTGGAAGAACTGACCCGGATGGAGCAGCTGGTGCGTCGTCAGCTCGAGCGAGCCGCCCGATCCACCCGGCGCACGTTGAACCAGCCGGTTCGGGTGATGCCCGTGGTTCAGCGTCTGGCCGATTCGCTGGAGCGCCTGTATCGCCAGCCGGCGGTGGTGATCGAGGTCGACGGCGACGATCGCCTGACCGCGCGGGTCGATGCGCGCGACCTGATGGAATTGATCGGCAACCTGATGGACAATGCCGCCAAATACGGTCGCGGCCGCATCCGGGCGACGGTAGCGCGCGGCAAGGCCGGCCCGCGCGAGGCCGGCGTGGAAATCCGGATCGAGGACAATGGCCCGGGGATCGATCCGGCCGTGCAAGACGAACTGGTGACCCGCGGCGTGCGCGGCGACGAGCGTCAGGAAGGCCAGGGCCTGGGCCTGAGCATTGCCGCCCAGCTGGTCGAGGCGTACGGCGGACGCCTGGAACTCGGCCGCTCCGGCGACCTGGGCGGTCTGGCGGTGCGGATCGTGCTGCCGCCGCGCTGACATCCCGACAAGGAAGACGAACCCGGCATGATTTCGAAACCGCACGACCTCGACCAGCTCCTGGCCATCATGGCCCGCCTGCGCGACCCGGACAACGGTTGCCCCTGGGACATCGAGCAGACCTTCCGCACCATCGCCCCGCACACCATCGAGGAAGCCCACGAAGTGGCCGAGGCGATCGAGCACGGCGACATGGAGGAGCTGAAAGACGAACTCGGCGACCTGCTGTTCCAGGTCGTCTTCCACGCCCGCATGGCCCAGGAGGCCGGCGCCTTCGACTTCGGCGACGTGGTCGACGCCATCAACGACAAGATGCTGCGCCGCCATCCGCACGTGTTCGGCGATCAGCACATCGCCGACGCCGAAGCGCAAACCGTCCACTGGGAAAAACTCAAGGCCGAAGAACGCGCCGCCAAGGGCCAGACCGACTCCAGCGCCCTGGCTGGTGTCTCCAAAGGCCTGGGCGCCCTGCAGCGCGCGGTCAAGCTGCAAAGGCGCGCCGCCCGGGTCGGCTTCGACTGGCCGTCCGTCGAGCCGATCTTCGACAAGCTGACCGAGGAAGCCGACGAACTCAAGGAAGCCATCGCCGGCGGCGACCCGGCCCATATCGAAGAGGAAGTCGGGGACCTGTTCTTCGCCCTGACCAACATCGCCCGCAAGCTCGAGGTCGATCCAGGCATGGCCTTGCGCTCGAGCAACCGCAAGTTCGAAGCGCGGTTCCGGGCGATGGAGGG
>PWJA01000014.1 GCA_003560975.1 Gammaproteobacteria bacterium | reverse complement strand
TGAAAGAGAACTGGCAGGAGATGCAGGCCGAAATCGACCGCGACGACCGCGATGCCAACATCGTCGAGCTGGTGACCGCCTACCGCGACCTGGGAGATTTGATCCTGGAGGCCAAGCGCAATCAGGTTCGCGCCCTGAACGCCCACGATTTCAGCCTGCAGGAGTATCTGTATGTCCGCAACCAGACCTTTCTTGCCCTGGGTGAAGAGGTCGCCGTGGCCGCCTACGGCGACCAGGGCGCGCCGCAGCGCACGCGCCGTGTCCCCGACGAACTCATAGAAATGGTCGGGCCGCACCGCGAGGAGCTGATGGAGGGCTACGCGCTGGCCTGGTTCGGCATGTAGGCTCTCGCGCCCGATCGGGCACCTTGCCGGACCGGGACGGTCCAAGGCGGCGTAGGCTATGCGGATGCCGGGTTGTCCCGGCTCCGTCGCGTAGACACGCCAAGGAGAGTCAAGGTGGGCAAACTGATACGGGTGGCCGGCGTGGTGCTGGCCGCGATTCTGATCGTGCTGGTCGCTGCAGTCTTCCTGCTCGACCCCGACGACTATCGTGATGAGATCGCCGCGCGCGCCTCGACCGTGCTCGGCCGCGAGGTCCAGCTGCAAGGGCCGATCGAGCTGAAGCTGTTTCCGTGGCTGGCCCTGGACCTGCAGGACGTGATCGTCGGCAATCCGCCCGATTTCGGTGATGCGCCCGAGCTGGCCCGGATCGGCACGGCCACCGCCTCGGTGCGGTTGTGGCCGCTGCTGCGGGGCGAGCTGGAAATCGGTACGGTGACGATGGGCGAGGCGAGTTTCGCCGTCGTGACCAACGCGCGCGGGCGGTCCAACCTCGAGGGCCTGTTCGCCGACGAGCCGTCGCCGGAAAGCGACGCGCCGGCCGATCTGTCGGGCTTGGTCCTGGGGCGAGTGCAGCTGCGCGAGGTGGGTCTGGAGCGACTCGATCAGCAAAGCGGCGAGCGCCTGGTGGTTCAAATCGACTCGCTGGATCTCGATCCGTTCCGGGCCGGCGAGACGGTCCCGCTGCGGCTGCGCGCCCGCCTGGCCGACCCCGATGGGGGGGCGATGGCAAGTCTGCGCTTCGACGGAGCGCTGCGGGTCGCAGGCGATCTGACGCGCATGGAATTGCTCGACTGGGAAGGGCAGTTCGAGCTGCCCGAGGCCGGGATCAACGGACGCGCCGAGGGCGGGCTGGACCTGCGCCTGGGCGAGACGCCGCAGCGTCTCATCGCCGAACGGCTGGGCGTGACCATGACCCTGGCCGACCAGGCGCTGGAGTTTCACCTGCGCGAGCCAATGGAGTTGCGCCTGGACGCGCCGCCGGCCGGCGATCTGCCGGCCGCGGAGCTGATCGTGGCCGGACAAGGCCTGGATCTGGCCGGATCGTTCACCCTGTCGGATCCGCCCAGCGCTCGTCTGGCCGTGAGCGGTCCGCGCCTGGACCTGCGGCCGCTGCAGGTTGCCGGAAATGGTCGTGAGGATCCGGCGGCCGGCAAAGGCGAGGTCGACTTTTCGGCGCTGATCGGGCCGAGTCTGGATTTCGACCTGGATCTCGATGAGCTGATTCTCGGCGAGGGACTGGTCCTGACCGAGGTGAGCAGCCGCGCCCGCCTGCGCGACGGGCGGCTGGAGCTGGAGCCGGGGGATGCGCGCCCGTTTGGGGGTGTTTTTGCCGGCAGCGTCCGGGTGGACTTCACGACCACGCCGCCGCGGACCCGGATTCATCCGCGGCTGAGCGGAATCCAGGCCGAGCAGGTGGCCCTGCTGGTCGGCGACGCTGCACCGCTGCGCGGACTGGGCGACCTCGAGCTCGATGTCGGCTTCAGCGGCTTCGCGCCCGCCGACATCCTGGCCAGCCTGGACGGCACCGGTTCGTTCAGCCTGGACGACGGCGCGCTGCTCGGTGTCGACCTGCGGCGCCTGATCGACGAGCAGCTCACGGTCGAGAGTCTGGCCAACGTCAACCAGGCGTTCGGCGGCGAAACCCCGTTTCGACGCCTCAGCGGTCGGGTCCAGGCGGAATCCGGCGTTGTCTCCCTGCCGGATCTGGAACTGGATGCGGCGGATTTCGGGGCGTCCGGCCAGGGCCAGCTGGACTTCGCCGACGGTCGGGTGGCCTATCGACTCGATCTGCGCCTGGGTGAAGCCCTGGTCGAGCGCCTGCCGGGTCGGCTCGCCCGGGCGACGGGCGGGGTCATTCCCCTGGCCATCGCCGGGCCGCTGACCCGGCCGGTGGTCTCGGTGGATCTGGTCGCCATTGCCGAGGGCGCGCTGCAGCGCGAACTGCAGCAACGCCTGTTCGATCGCATGCGATCGGGCGAGGAAGACGAACAGCAACCGGAACGCGAGGGGGATGGCGATCGCGAGGCCTCCGAACCGCAGCGGCGCGAACGAACCAGCGAAACCCTGCTGCGCAGCCTGCGTGAACGCCGTGAGCGCGAGCGTGAGCCGCCGCCGGACGATGCCCCTGAAGAGTCACCCGAGGAGCGGTCCGAGGATTCGCCCGAGGATCCACCCGAGCGGCGCGCCGGGATTTCCACGGCCGCCTGAACAATCGGGTCAGGCGGCCCGCATCGGCTGCCGGCGCAGATAGATCAGGCTGCGCCACAGCCACTCGGCCGGACCGTAGCGGAAGTGGCGCATCCACCAGATGCTGAGCACGACCTGGGCGGCAAAAAAGGCCAGCACCACGACGATGTGCGTCGCGCGCGGCAACTGCCCCCACAGGCCCAGGCCGTGACCGTAGAAGGTCCAGGTCCAGAACAGCGACTGGAGCAGGTAATTGGTGAGCGCCATGCGGCCGGCCGGGGCCAGGAAGCGGAGACGGTCGCTGGCCAGGGTCACCATGGACAGATAGGCCAGGCTCAGAAACAGGGCCCCCACGGTGGTTGCGCTAACCCCGACGGCGACCGATGGCGTGGGAATGCTCCAGTTGGCCCCGTGCAGCAGGCTGGCGCCGAGAACGGCCAGCGGCAGGCCGACGATCAGGCCGCGCGAACGCCAGCGCCGGAAGAACAGGCGGTGCTGATCGGGCCGGACCAGGCGGCCGGTGGCGATCAGCCAGCGCCCGATCAGGAAATACCCCAGGATGGGGGGCACCCAGAACACGAAGTTGGCCAGGGTGAAGCGAGCGTCGCTCAGGCGCTGACCCACGTTTTCCACCCAGCTCCCGGCGGCGTGCACTTCGGCGGCGACGGCCACGCGTTCCTGCAGCGCGCCGGCATCGGCCTCGAACCCGGCCATGATGCTTTCGTGCAGCGCCGGATCGCCCTGGGTACCCCAGATGGCCAGTGCCCCCATCCACATCAGCACTACGGGCAGAACGATGAAGGCCACGGCCCATTTCCACAGACGTCCGGTCGGAGTCTTGCGAAACAGCAGCACCATCATGAATCCGCACAGCGCATAGATCAGCAGAATGTCGCCGGCCCAGACCAGGAGCATGTGAATCGCACCGAAGACCAGAAGGACCAGCAGGCGGCGCAGATACAGTCCCCAGAACGGCGCTTGACGCGCTTCGGCGCGCTCGAGCATGAGGGCGAAGCCGGCCCCGAAGAGCATGGAAAAGAGTGGGTAGAACTTGCCTTCGGCCACGGCTCGGATCAGCCAGTCGCTCGCGGCATCCAGGCCGGCCAGCCCCGGGTCGACCCCCAGGACGATGGCCTGCAGGGGCCGGGTGAACCATTCGAAATTGACCAGCAGAATGCCGAGCAAAGCGAAGCCGCGCAAGACGTCGAGATGCTCCAGGCGTTGCTGCGTGGGCGCCAGCCTGTTTGAATCCACGTGGTTGCTGCTCCCGTCCGATATGAGCCTGCCGGAAGCATGATAGCCGACCGGCGGCCGGTCAACGCGGTTCGTGCTCACGGCCGGGGTTAGAATATCGGGATGGCTCAACATCCCCTTTGTCCGGTTGCCGATGACGGTACGCGCGCGCTGACTCTGTCGGCGATCGGGACGCCGCAGCAGGCGCTGGTCAATTTCGTGTATGACACGGCCCGGCCGGTCTGGCCGTCGGTCGGAATCGGGCTGGAGCCGCTCGGTGGAGACCTCCGCTGCGAGCAGTGGCTGGTTGCCGCACCGGTTCGGTTCGGCAACGGCGAGAACTGGCACTGGTCGCGCAACGGTGAATTGCTGATGGTTGCGCTGACCGCGCCCGACGAGGGCGATCCGGCCGAAACCACCGCGCGTTTTTATCGCGAGTTGATCGCGACGGTGCGCTCGGCCGGTTACCCGCACCTGCTCAGAATCTGGAACTACCTGCCCGACATCAACGGCGGTCACGGCGACAACGAGCGCTACCGGCGCTTTTGCGTGGGCCGCGGTCAGGCCCTGGCCGAGGTCGGGCTGGAAGACGCGCGCATGTGCGCGGCCACCGCCATCGGCACCCACGATGACCGTTTCCGCCTGTTTGCCCTGGCCGGCCGGACACCGGGCCAGCCGGTGGAAAACCCGCGCCAGGTCAGCGCCTGGGAGTACCCGCCGCTGTATGGCCCGCGCAGCCCCGCCTTTGCCCGGGCAACCGCCGTGGCGCTGGCGGACGACCGCACGGCGCTGCTGGTCTCCGGAACGGCCAGCGTGGTCGGCCACGCCACCGCCCATCCCGGCGATGTGCTGGCCCAGACCGACGAGGCCGTCAGCAACCTGGCCGCACTGCTGACCGAGGCGGCCAGCGATCTGCAGCGGCCGGGCCTGGCCCGCTTTGGCGAGGAGGCGGCGGCGCGCGTGTACGTGCGCCATGCCGAGGACTGGCCGGTCGTTCATCGCCGCCTGCGCGAGCACTGGCCCAGCCTGCCCCTGGCCGGATTTGTCGGCGACATCTGCCGGCGCGACCTGCTGGTCGAAATCGAGGCCTGGCACTGTGCCTGACCGGGGAAGATCGAGATGAAGCTACAGCTGTCGACCTGGCCGGAGATCGAGGACTATCTGACCGATCGCCGGGTGATCGTGATTCCCATCGGCTCGACCGAGCAGCATGGACCCACCGGCATGATCGGAACCGATGCGCTGTGTCCGGAAATCGTGGCCGCCGGCATGGCCGAAAAGACCCGCATCCTGATCGGGCCGAGCCTGAGCATCGGCATGGCCCAGCACCACCTGGCCTTTCCCGGCTCGATCAGCCTCAAACCCTCGACCCTGGTGCGCGTGGTCGGCGACGTGGTCGAGTCCCTGGCCAGCCAGGGCTTCAGTCACTTTTTCTTCCTCAACGGTCACGGCGGCAATATTGCCTCGGTGCAGGCCGCTTTTTCCGAAATCTGGGCGGCGAGCAGTTTTCGCGCCGAACCCAGCGCCCTTCGCCTGCGTCTGCATAACTGGTTTCAGGGCGCGCGCGTGGCCAGGCTGTCGCGCCAGCTGTTCGGTGACGGCGAAGGCAGTCACGCGACTCCGTCCGAGATCTCCCTGGTTCTGTCGGCCTACCCCGAAGCCGCGCGCGACCGGACCCTGGACCCGGACCAGGCAAGCTCCGGACCGATCCGGGACGCGGCGGATTTTCGGCGTCTTCACCCCGACGGTCGCATGGGAGCGCGTTCCGGCCTGGCCACCGCCGAGCATGGCCGGCGGCTGCGCGA
>PWJA01000013.1 GCA_003560975.1 Gammaproteobacteria bacterium | reverse complement strand
TCGAAACCTACCAGGCTCACACCCAACCCATGCTGTCGCACATCAACGTCGGCAGCGGCGAGGATATTTCCATTCGCGAACTCGCCGGGCTGGTCGCCGAGATCGTCGGCTTTCGGGGAAGGATCGAAACCGACCCAGGCAAACCGGACGGTACACCCAGGAAACTGATGGACGTTGGCCGCCTCGCTCGGATGGGGTGGACAGCGCGGATCGGGTTGCGCGACGGGATCGAGGATGCCTACCGGTGGTTTGTGGAAAATTACGAGCGCGCCCGCACCTGAGCGCTTCGCATGCTTTTCCTGGACGCGTCCGGTTCGGTCAACCGAACCGATCGGTGACCAATACGGTGCTGTCGGTCAGTGCTTCGATGAAACCGGTCCAGGCGCGGGGTGCGAGCAGGTTCGTCCCGGACCGATAGCGCGCGCCGGCGTCGCCGCTGTACATCTCGCCGCGCACAACGCTGAAAATCATCGCCTGGGTGCGATCGGCCGGTATCTGCTGGCCGGCGGCCAGGTTGAACCGGCGGATGCGGAACTCGGCGCATTCGGCCAGGGTGATTTCTCCCGGCGCTTCCGAGGCGGGAGTGATCGCAGGCTCGAAATCGGTGAAATCGATCGACTGCAGGCTTTGCTCCACGTGCAGCTGGCGCGGCTTTCCGTCGAGCCCCTTTCGACCCCAGTCGTACACCCGGTAGGTGGTGTCGGAATTCTGCTGAATTTCCAGGATGAGATTGCCGGCGTCGATGGCGTGCAGCCGCCCGCTTTCGAGCAGGATGGATTCGCCCGGCTGGACCGGAAAGCGGTGCAGCAGCGGCTCAAGCGTTTCCTCCTCGATGGCCTGCTCGAACTGCTGTCGGGTCACGCCGCGCCTCAAGCCCACGATGAGCGCGGCGTTCGGCGTGGTGTCGGCGAGGTACCAGCACTCCGTTTTCGGCTCCCCGCCCAGTCGCTTGGCAACCGTGGCCGGGGGATGGACCTGCAGGCTCAGCCGATCGCGGCAATCCAGCCACTTGACCAGGATCGGAAATGGCCGCTCCGGGTCGTGGCCCGGGCCCATGATGGCGTTGCCGTCCGTCTCCAGCAGTTCGCGCAGGGTCTTGCCGGTGCGGCTGCAGACGGATTGGGCCTCGGGCCGGTCGACGATCTCCCAGCTCTCCCCGATGGGCTCGTTACCGGGCAGCGCACGCCCGAGCTTTTCGGCCAGCTGGCGGCCGCCCCAGACGCGCTGCTGAAAAATCGGCACAAACTCGATGAGGTGCATTCTTGTGGCGTTCTCCATCTTGGGCCACCAGTGTGGCGTCCCGGTTTCCGGGCTTTTGCGCTGCAGCTGGGGGACCTGGCAAGGCTCGGCGTGATAGTATCCCACGCGAGACGTCACGTGTTCCATGGTCGCGAGCGGGCCGCAGTGGCTCCATCGGACAAGGGGTTTCCGATGCGGAGGGTTGGTACGGGGATGAGTTGCAATCGACGGGTGAAGCAGCGTCTTGGCGACGTGGTGGCCGTCGTTCCCGCCTGGAACGAAGCGGCCGACGTCGGGCGGGTGGTGGCCGGCATCCGCGCGCTTGGCCTGGACGTCATCGTGGTCGATGACTTTTCCAGTGATCGGACCGCAGCCGTCGCCCGGGATGCCGGCGCGCGCGTTCTGCGCCTGCCCATCCATGCCGGATCGTGGACCGCGATGCAGACCGGATTCCGGGCCGCTCTCGAGTCCGGCTACGATCGGGTCGTGACCCTCGACGCCGACGGCCAGCACGATCCGCAGGATATTCCTCAATTGCTGAGCTGCGCGGCAGGTGCCGAGCGTTCCGAGCGGCCGCCCGGCGTTGTCATCGCCTCCTGTCTGAGCCGGGGAAACCGGCGGCGCAAGCTGGCCTGGCGTTTCCTCCGCCTGCTCAGCGGCCTCGGCGTGGCCGATTTGACCTCCGGTTTTCGTTTATATGATCGGGAGGCGGTCGAATTGCTGGCCTCTTCCGAATGTACCTTGCTCGAATATCAGGACGTGGGCGTGTTATTGCATCTGCACCGAAAGGGAATCCGACTGGCCGAATTCGACGTGGACATGAATCCGCGCTGTCACGGACAGTCGAGGATCTTCAGTTCGTGGCGGGTGGTGGGTCATTACCTGGTGTATTCGGCGCTTTTGAGCATTTCGCGGCGCCACTACGGTTCCCGCCGCACAGACGTTTTCGCTCCCGGCACGGGCTGACATGTCGTTGGGCATGTTCAGCGCCGCATTGTCCGGAGCGGTGGTCATTGCCATTTTCTGGCTGCTGCGTCGGGATCGGCTGCCGGTGATGCATTCGTTGTGGTGGCTGGTCGTGGCGGGACTGATCGCCATCCTGGGGTTCTTCCCGGGACTGATCGATATTGCCGCGGCTCAGGTTGGCGTCGACTATGCGCCGTCCCTGCTGTTCATCGTGGCCATTCTTGTCCTGTTGATCAAATTGCTGCTGGAGGATGTCGATGTGTCTCACGATCGTCGCCGCCTGCTGCGCCTGGCCCAGAAAGTGGCCCTCCTGGAAGAAGAAATCAGTCGTCTCAAGAACGCGCGGGAAAGCAGCGCCGGCCGCCAGGCTGGAGACTCGCTCAGGAGTCTATCGCCGCCCGCTGAACGCTGATGGTTTGCGCGCTGACCGGGTCGATATGGAAGTGGTCTTCGAATCGTTGTCTGGCGCGCGCGCCCATGGCGACGATCACGCCGCGGTCGCGGTCCAGCGCCTTGATTCGGTCGGCCAGATCGTCGCTGTCTCCGGGTCGGACATGCCAGCCAGTCAGACCGTCGTTCACCAGCCAGGGAAGCCCCGAGCCCTGGATGTTCGAGACCACGGCCGGTTTGCCGACCGCCATGCCTTCCAGGACGCTGATGCCGAAGGCCTCGGCCCGGGTTTGAGAAGGCAGGCACAGCAGGTCGCAGCTTTCGAGCAGGGCGTTGCGCACTGCGTCCGAAACGGCTCCCGGGAAACTCACTCGCTCGCTGATCTGCAGGTCGCGGGCCAATCGTCGCAGGTGTGTTTTTTCCGCGCCGGCGCCGGCAATGACGAGCTCGGCCTCGGTGTGGGCCAGGGCACGCAGCAGGACGTCGAACCCCTTGTAGGGAGTCAGTCGGCCGACTGCCAGGATCCGGAGTCGATCGCCGTACTGCCAGGCGGGCGAATTCTTCACCGCGGGCGGGCAGGCCAGGCGGTCGGGCTCCAGGCCGAGCGGTACGATCTCGCATTTGTCGCGCCATTTGCGCAAGGCCCGGCTGTGTTCCAGGTAGGGGGGAGAGGTCACGATGATCCGACGGGCGTGGGCCAGCAGCCACTGTTCGAAGGGCTGGTAGAGGGGATACAGCAGCCGTACACTGGAGGCGAACTCAGGCCCGCTGGCATCGGAGTGCCAGTGAACGATCCAGGGTATTTTCCGCGCCTGACGATTCAGGAGTGCCCAGAAGACCGAGGGGTTCGGCATGTGTAGATCGAGCAGATCGGGTTGGAAGGACTGTAGTGCCCTTGTCAGCTCCAGCGGAAACCCTGGACTGAGCGGTGCGTAACTCAGGGACCCGACCGTCTTCGCCCTGCAGAAGTACTGCAGAAACGGGAATTGACCTGCGTCGATGGCGCCTGCATTCTCCTTGCCCTGCTGGTGGACCAGAACCCCTTGCTCAACGCCGGCTCTGCGGGAGGCACGAGTCAGATCCATCAGAACGGTCTCGATGCCGCCGCAGCTGGGATGAAAGTACTTTCCGATGTGCAGGATCTTCATCGGATGAGATTGGCTCTCGGGTTGCGCTGTGGATGCACAGAGTACCCGACGGCGCTGGCGGTATTCGATGATTCCGTTGATTCTGGGGCTGCTGGTGGTCCTGATCTGGGTCCCGGCCACCGCGGTCGCTCTGCGCTGGATGCCGGTTGGCGGCCGTGGACGGACGGCCTTCTGCGCCGGTCTGGGCGGAGTGATCGGATTCCTGGTGGCCACTGGCGTCCTGATGGGCCTGCTTCGCTGGTTCGGACAGCTGATGCCGGTGGTCGCGATCGCCATGGTTTGGCTGCTGTCGGCCATTGCCTGGATTTTCGGGCGTGGAGCAGCCGGCCGCGCGGGGCGGACCGTGGAGGCGCTCAAGCCTGCCGTCGCCGATCAGCCCCTGGGTCGGGCCGGTCAGCTGGCGGTGGTCCTGCTTTTGCTCCTGATCGGAGTACGCCTGGCCTCGCTGTTGCCGGATGTGCTCCTGCGGCCGCTGTTTGCGTGGGACGCGTGGACGGTCTGGGCATACGCGGCCAGGGCCTGGGTCCAGGCCGGCGACGTATTCGAACTGTTGCCGCCGCATCTGTGGCTGTCTGCCGGGGCCGGAGAGTTCGTCCGGGACAACCTCCAGTCCTATCCGAAGCTCGTCTCGTCGATGTTTCTCTGGCATGTGGCCGTGGACGGCCAGTGGTCGGGGATCGGCACAGGCATGTTCTGGGCGATGGCGCTGATCTGGGTCGGGTTGATCCTGTACGGCACCGTGCGCCTGGCGGGCCTGGGCGTGTTGTGGGCACTGGGGGCCGCCTATGCGTTCGTTTCCCTGCCAATCGTCAACGCCCACGTTGCCCTCCACGGGTACGCTGACCTCTGGGTTGGCAGTGTTCTGGCCTGCTTCGCCGGATTGCTGGTCGTGAGCGAGAGAACGGGCAAGACCGGTCTGGCCGTGGGTGCCGCCATGCTGCTGCTGATTCTTCCTGCGCTCAAGATCGAGGGATGGTACTGGCTGGCCTGCGGGCTGGCGGCGATGGCGTTTGGCGCGTTTCGAATCCATCCGCGCTGGGCTTTCGTCTTTCCGCTGCTGGCGTTGATCGGAATCTGGTCGGCCTGGCTGGCGGGCGTCGACCTGATTGCCGCGATCACCGGCGGACGCCTGGCCATCGATCCGTCCCTGATCGGGGCCGGGCTGGGTGGAGCGGTCCGACACGCCTTCGTCTGGTCCGACTGGCATCTTCTGGTTCACGCATCGCTGGCGGCGTTGCTGGGCTTGCTGATCTGGCCGCAAGCTGGCCGGAAATCACCGGCCCTGGCGGCGTTCTGCGTGATCGCCATGGTGCTGATCTGGGGGATCCTGCCGATGACCGCCGCCGCCGACTTCATGACCATGGGCACGCTGTTCAGCCGGATCTTTCTGCACGTGGCGCCGGCCATGATCCTGCTGGTGATTCTGACCGCTCATGCGTTCGGGGCGCGCAGCGCCCGGCGCGGGGAAAGGGCCGACATCGGGGATCGGCATGACGATCGTTCCCGGCCTGCGGTCACCGCGCAGCCGGCCTGGAACGGCTGAGGCCGGTTACGCCATCGTGCCGGGGCACCAATCCAACGGCGTTGTCTGCGCTGTGGTGTTTTCTCTGTCGGCTTTGCTGCTTTGGGGGGGAGTGACCGTTTGGGCGCTGAGCGGGTCCGCCTACCAGCATCTGTATCCTCCCCTGGTCTTGAAACCGGAGCCGGGCTCGTGGCAGCTGGTCGAGGGCAAAGGCTCGATCCGGCAAGAGCAGTTTTTCATCACCGAGCCGAGCCGCATGGGCCAGGTCGTCCTGGCCATCGAACTGCCGCGGGCCCTTCCGGCGCACCGCTT
>PWJA01000185.1 GCA_003560975.1 Gammaproteobacteria bacterium | reverse complement strand
TCGCCGTACAGTACAGCCCGGCCCCCAGGGGGAAGAAATTCCCATCCAGCGCCGGATTGCTTCGGCCGGCATGAACGATGCCGGCCAGCTCCTGCCGCGTCGGCAGACGCCAGTCGGTTGCCCCGCAGATCCTGAGCTCGTTGAACGCGGCCACGTAGGCGCTGACATCGCAGGGGCTGCCCTGGCAGAGCCCACCGTCGGCCAGGCCCGCCTGGCCGCCGTTGCTGCTGCCATCCGGGTGATACCAGGTATAGGTGTGGCCAACGTGGCCGGGATCCTCGGGGTCGTTGACCTTCGCCTCCCAGATCAGTCCGGTGTAGTTGTCGCGTACGCAGGCCCAGGCCGGCGCCGAGGGTGGCAGGGGGTCGCCGTCGGGATCGAGCTTGGTCCAGTCGAAGCCGGCCTCGCCGGTGCCCAGCTTGTTGAGCCGGCCGGCCAGGTTCAGCGCATCGCGGCCGAACTCGGCGTCCTGGCCCGGCAGCCCGGGCGCAGGGCAGCTGCCGTCGGTGTCTCCGAAGCAGGCCGCGATGCCGGTGTCGTTGATCTGGCCCTGGACGCAGCGGGCGATGCCGGCCACGCCGTGGCTGATCTCGAAGCGGTCGCGGAAGATCCCGCAGCCGTCGATCCGGTCCGGCTCCAGCGGTTCGAGCTTTTGCTCGACTTCCAGCACCACGTCATCAATCGCCACCGTCGCCTGCGTATCGGCCGAGGCGCCGACCAGGGCGACAGCAAGGCTCAAGCCGGTGCCCGGGGCAATGCCCTCGAGGGGAATGCGCAGCGCGCCGTTGCTGAACGTCACGCCGTCGCCGAAGTTGAAGCCGGCCGGCACGGCCGCGGCGTTGGCCGCCGAACTGGCACCGGGTCGCCAACTCGCTGCCACGCTGAAGCCCCCGGGTCCGGTGACGTGGACGTCGAAGGCTTCCGGGATGAAGCTGCCATTGGAGCCGAACTGGGGCAGCTGGGTCAGGCGCAGGCGCAGGGCACGCAAGCCCTCCGGAGCCAGAAAGCCTTGGCTCAGACCCGCATGGAAGGCCCCGCCCTTGACGATCCGGGCCGCGCCGCCGACCACGCTGACCGAGCCCGGCGGCGTGCTGCCGGTCGGTGAGACTTCCACCGTCCAGCCCGACAAGCCCTGGCTGAAGTCGCCGTTGGGCAGCGGGATATCCAGCACTTCCAGGTTGTCGGCCAGGACGTGACTCGTCATCAGGCAGGCCAGCACGGCGAGACGCCACCACCGAGCCGCCGGGACCCCTGTCTGCCAAAGCGCCCAACATCCCGTTGCGCCACTGGACTCAATCCGCCGATGCGGCAAGCCCCTGCACGCCGGCTTCAATACCGTGGTCTGTTTCTTCATGGCTGGAATCCTCATACCGGCGCATCCAGACCGCACGGCATCAGGGTGCCCGCGGTGAATTCCTTGAGTTTCTGCAGGGCCCGGGCCGGATCGCCCGGAATCCCCGAGAAGCCGTCGATGACCTGGCTCATCGCCTCGACAAAGAAGTCGCCGATCCCCTTCGCGAAACTGAGGTTCGAGGCGATGTCACACACCGTCAGGGCATACTCGATGGCGGCGACTTCACCCGTGGGATCGGTAAACCGCAGGGGGTTGTTTTCGGCGTAGCGATAGTGCCAGGGTTCGATGGGGTCTTCCGATACAAAGCGCGCCTTGAGCGGGTCGTAGAGCCGCGCGCGGTAATGGGCCAGCCCTCCCGGTACGTCGAACTCGCGTCCGGTAAAGCGCACGGCATCATCCAGCGAGGGCGCGGGGCCGTGCACCTGCAAACCAAACGGCGCGTAGGTGAATTCGGCCAGGATCTGGCCTGCGTCATCGACCTGGTTGCGCACGCTGCCCAGGTGATCGAACAACAACCAGCGGGTGCTGCCGCCAACCTGTTCAGCCAGCGGCCGGTCCACGGCGCGCGTATGGAAACGCCGCCACACGACCTGGCCGGCATCATCGAGGGCCGCGATGACGTTGTCGCCGTCGAGCACGAAATGCCGGCGCTGGCCGTCGACTTCGGCAAAGATCCGGCTTCCTGTGGCGGTGTAGCGATAGCTCGCCGTCGACATCGGGTTGGCCACGTTGTCGGTTAATTCAATGGAATCGGGCCGTTCAAAACCGTCGTAGGCAATGCTCAAGGTCTCGCCCGAGCCGCCCTGAACCCGGCTCAGCAAAGAGCCGCGCGCGTTGTAGGTGTAGCTGGAGGCACCGTCGTCGAGGAGCTGATGGCCCCCACTGCCAACCTGATAAGACAAGGTCACCGGCCCCGGCTGGCCCGGCCGCGACAACCAGTTACCCATGGCGTCGTAGGCCGTGGCGCCACTGATCAGACCCGGCAGCGGCGGATGCGTCGACTCGACCAGCCAGCCGCGCCCGTCATAGATGAACTGATGGGCGCCGTGGGCATCGATCAGCTCGACAATCTCGCCGTTGCCGTTGCGCCCATACTGCAGATCGTGAATCAGCGACGTGTCAGGCCGAAGGTGGCGGATACGTGAGGTCTGCGAGGCGCAGCTTGGACAGGCATAGCTGATCTCCGTGACCGGGCCCGGCACACCGTCGTCCAGGGAGGCGAAGCGCCGGACCTGCTCGACCAGTCCGTTGCGGTTGGTGTCGAACTCGACCCGCTTGGGATTGACGCCGGTGCCGCTGTAGGTCGCCACCGTCATGCGGTCAAGGCCGTCATATTCATGACTGACCTGGCCGCCCATGGAGTCGCTGATCAGGGTGGTGTTGCCGTTGCCGTCATAGACATAGCTCAGCCACCACTCCGGCGCATCCGGTCCGCTGAAATCGACGCGTCGAATCCGACCGGTCGGCCAGTACTCGAAGTCCAGCGTACTGTCGGGACCGCTCTCGCGCGTAATCAGGCCGCGCACGTTGTATTCCCAGCTGTAGCTCTGACCGGTTCCAACGGCGGTCTGGCTGAGCAGGCGGCCGGCATCGTCATAGACCATTCGGGTTTCCTGGCCGCTTCGATCAACGCGATTGATCTCCTGGCCAAGCCCGTCGTAGGCACGAGTTTCCACGGCGCCTGACGGGTCGGTCATGCGGGTCATCAGGCCGAGATTGTTGTATTCGAATGACCAGACTTGCCCGACCGGATCGATCATGGCCGTGCGCAAGCCCTGTTGATCGTACTGAAACTCGGTGACGCCGCCGAGCGGGTCGATCTGGAAACGCGGCTGGCAGTCTTCGTTGAACTGACGCTGACTGGTATTGCCCAGGGTGTCGGTCAGACTGAGCCACTCGCGGCCACAGTCGCCGTAGGTCCAGGAGACGGTCTGGCCACCCGGGAACACGCGGCTCAGTTCCCGGCCTTGTTCGTCGTAGGTGCTGAGCGTACTTCCTCCTTCGGCGTCGACGGTTTCGATCAAGCGACCGCGATCGTCGTAGATCCAGAGCTGCTCGATCCACTCGACATCGTCGAGCCAGTCCCGGCGCGCGCTCAGCAACCCGGCTTCGTTGTAGTACAGCTCGCTGCGGAAGCCGCGGCCATCGAAGATGGTCTCAACCCCGCCGGCCAGGTCAAAGGCAAACTGGGTGCAGCCTTCCAGCGTGAGCGGATTGCCGTCGGCCGGACAGGTGGCAATCGCTCGCCCGTCGGCATCGTAGACATGCTGACTGACCGTATTGCCCAGCGAGTCGATCATCGCGGTGACGTGATGCGGATAGTCCGGATTGGCATACTCGAAGGTACTGACGCCGCCGGCCAGATCGGTCACGCTGACCAGATTGCCGATGGCATCGTAGCCATAGAGAATGCGGCCACGCGCAGCGCCCGGCTCGACCGGCGGCAGCACGATTTTGCTGATTCGTCCTTCGCCATCGCGAATGTAGTCGACCGATAGTCCACGCGAACTTTCAACCCCATCGGAGCTGACGGTGAGCACCCCACCCAGGGCGTCGCGGACCTCCAGCAGACCCTCGGTTTCGCTGATCACGTAGACCACGCGATCCTTGGTCTCCAGCTCGTAGATCGACGGGTTGTAGGGAATGATGTAATCGGCAAAGCCGGCGCCGAAGGCCCAGACGATGCCGGGCCCATCGACCGCAGTCAGCGTATCGGTGACCCCGGGATCCGGCTCGAAGTGGACGTCGAACTGGAACAGCGACGGAAAACCGCGCGGTTTGGGCGCGAACGTGAAGCCGACCCGCTCGCCGTTCGGCTTGACGACGTAGACCCGGGTCTCGGCTGTGAATGCCTCGGCCAGCATGATGCTGATCGGGTTGTCGGGCAAGGGCGATTCCCGGGCGGAATCACGCACGCTGGCCGACAGGCTCAGGCGCCAGCCGGGACCGAAATCCCCCGGCGCATCGCCGTGCTGACCGGCCTCGAGGCTGTCGTACAAGCGACCGAAACTCAAGGGGATGCCGGCGACGGGCAAGGTGGCATCGGCCGCTGCAAACAGCAGGCGCCCGGGCTTGTAGCCGCCGCCGACGTTGATGCGGTATTCGATGCCGCCGGTCTGCAGGCCATCGCTGCCGACAATGCCAATCCAGTACGTGCCTTCCGGCAGGCGGGTCGGATCGATCAGGGCAATCTGGGCATTGTCGACCGGACCGATCCCTTCGGCCAGGGTCTCGGGCTCACCGTCTTCGCCGGCTCGAATGTAAACCGTCCAGGTCAGCGACTCGGGCGTGTTGTCATCGATGCTGGCAATCAGCGGGGTGGGCTGGACCAGCAGACTCTCCGGCTGCGGCGAGACCAGGGTGACCACCGGCCGCTCCTCGTCGTTGCAGTCGGCCACCTGCAGCAGGCGCTGCACGCTGGTATTCAGGCCGCTGGTATCGGTGGCGGTACCCACCGCTGCCACATTGCCGGGCACGGGCGGCGTCCAGCTGACGCAGTTGGCCTGCAGCGTCTGGTTTTGTCCGTCGATGCTCAGGCCGCGGGTGGCGATGCCGATGTTGTCGCTGGCCTGCAGGCAGACCTGCACCGGTTCGGTGGCGCAGGCCGGCTGACGCTCGATGACGATCGCGACTTCCGGCGGCTCGATGTCTTCGATGGCCTCCACGGTGAAGCTGCGGACATCGCTGCCGCCCCAGTCGTCTTCCACCGCGATTTCGAAGCCATAGGCGCCGGGCGACACATTCGCAGTCGGCCACGACAGCCAGCCGGCTTCGGCATCGAGGTTCATCCCCGTCGGGCCACTGAGCAGGCGGAAACGCAGAGCGTCGCCGTCGGCGTCACTGGCCAGGAACAGATGGGTGTAGGTCTGGCCGATGACCACGCTGGCCGGCGGCGTGCTGGTGAGCACGGGGCTGGCGTTCCCGGCTCGTACCTGCACCGTGAATTCCTGCAGGGCCTCAGCACCGTGCGGATCGACGGCCAGCAGACGGACCGCTACGCTGGCCGGCGTTCCCGGCGTCGGGACCCATTCCAGCTCCCCGCTATCGGCGTCGACGCTCATGCCCCCCGGTGGCTGATCGAGGCTGAACTGCAGCGGCTCGAACTCCGGATCCACCGCCTCGGCGGCGTAAGTCCAGGGCTGGCCAACGACCGCTGCCAGCGGCGGCGACGAGGTGAAATACGGTGGCTGGTTGGGCAGGCTTTCCAGGACGGTGACGGAGAAGCGCTGGCGGGCTTCCTGACCGGCCGCGTCG